>CAMOQV010000011.1 GCA_946623205.1 uncultured Clostridia bacterium | reverse complement strand
CTTGCTATTTTCCACATTCATATTTAATGGACACATTAAGTTGTTGGTGTGGAAGTGGAACATCTTGGAATGTTATTGCTTTAACCGAAAATACAAAACATTCAGGTAAGGCTACTTTTAATGTAGGCACAGGAAGAACATTCATTGTAGATAACACAATATACACAAATGCAAGTGTAGCGAATAATGCCATAAATAATGGCTCAATATTCGGTTTATTTAGCGATAAGGCTGATACATTAAATAGTGGCTTAATTGGCAAGATTTATTATTGGAAATGCAAGAAAGACGGAGTATTAGTAGCCGATTTCGTTCCTTGCTATCGTAAATCCGATAGTGAAGTAGGAATGTATGATTTAGTTAGTGGCACATTCTTCACTAATCAGGGTAGTGGCGAGTTCTTGGCTGGTGTATCAATCTTGTCTAGAAAGCAACAAGAGTTGTATCAACAAGTGGAAAACATTGAAAGCACAGGAACTCAATATATCGAAACATCAATCGTGCCTAGCAATACAAAGGGTATATATATCGATTTTGCCGACAATGATGTATCAAATGATACGGTCTTAATTGGTAGCAAAGCAACAAATGTTAATGATAGATTTGGTTTTGGAACTAATCTAGATAAGTTTACTCATTACTACGGAACAGGTAATAATATGAACGATAGACCTTCTATCGTAGCAGGAACAAGACATAATGCTTATTTAAAATATGGTGTGCAAAAGTTTGACGGAAACGATGTAACAGGCAGGAATTGGAGCGATGTTAGTAGCACAACATTTAGCCAACCTATTTATATCTTTTGTGGTAATTGGAATGGTGGAGCAAATTACTATTCAAAATCAAAGTTCTATTGCGCAAGAATAGACGATAATGGAATATTTATTCTTGACCTAGTTCCTTGCTACCGAAAGTCCGATAGCGAGGCAGGTTTACTAGATGTAGTCAATGATGTATTCTATGCAAATCAAGGCTCAGGCTCATTCATAATGGGGGGGGGGCAACACTTAACGCAAAGCAAAAGGAAATCTACCAAAAGGTCGAGTATATCGAAAGCGTAAATGGAGTAGCACAATGGATTGAAAGTGGTATTAAATACGATGTAAATAATGAATATCGTATAGAAATGGAAGGTATATGTAAATCTAACTACTCAATAGGAAGTGCTTTTGGTTGGGATTATGGTGGACAAATACAAATCAATCCAAGCAATATATCAAATGGTGTTACAAACGCAACAATAACAACAACGGAACAATTAAGATTAGTTCACTTAATAGAAGCCACAGCAAGTGGAAACTCTATCGGAACAGTAACACTAAAAAATGGGACAAGCGCAAGTATAACTAGAACGCACCCTAATTTAGCCTTACACGCAGGAACAAATGGCTATGGTATTTTTGGAAGATTTAGTGACGGAGTTATCGGTGGCGAAACTTATAGTTTTAGATTAGACTTTTTGAGATGTTTTGTTAATGGTGCTATCGGTGGAGATTATGTCCCTGTATATCGCAAGAGTGACAACGAAATCGGTTTGTTAGATGTTGTAAACAATGTATTCTGTACAAACGATGGCTCGGGTGCTTTTACAAAGGGCAACGATGTGTAGTATAATATCCATAGGGGGTAATGCGTATGAAAAAATTAGCAATAACTTTATTATTAGCAATCGTGTTGGTGGTAGGTTTAACAGCCTGTAACGCTCCACAATGGGAATATGGCGCAATCTCTATGGGTTACGGAGTCACTGCCGAAAATAGCGAATTAAATACAAGTGGAGTGCAAAGTGGCATTGTCGAATACAAAGCACCCAGCACAAGAAAAGGTGGCAACACCGAAAATATCAAAGATACTCAAGATAGAAAGGAGAATAAAGGTGTGTTAAAACAAATGTTAGTTAGAATTGTCGGAGAAAACGAAATCGAAGAATTGGGCGATTGGATTGAGGTGGACGGAGTTAGATACACTTCTCCAAGAACTAACCCAAATATCGATGTCGCAAAGTTGGGCTTTAAACAATTATTCATTGACGATACTATCCCTTACGATAGTGCGACTCAAAGACTTCAAAGATATTATTATGATGATGGAACTTATATCCATCGTGCTTGGAAAGTAGTGGATTTATCTGAAGAAGAAATCGAAGCTACAAAAGGAGAGTAAAAATGGCTTTATACAATATTGAGAAAAAGGCTGTAAAAACAGATGCTTTGTGTTTCGAGTGTGAACACTATGACAAGCAATTAAAACAATGTAAGGGCATCGGTAAGGCTTGTTTTGAGTATGATACCTTAACAGGAACTTGCATCGATGCAGTAACAGGAATGAAATTCAAACCAAACGAAAATGAGAGATAAGGGCGATAGAATATTTACGATAGCATTAGTAATATCTATTGCTCTATCTTGCGTTTTTGCATATTACGGATATAAAAACATTTTTTAAGGAGATTGGTATGAAAAAGAAATTATTAGTTTTTATTGGACTCGTTTTTATCCTTTCAGTCATGCTTTCAATAGCATCTGTTTGTTATGCAGATAGTGGGGTAGAAACAATCGCAGCTGCAACATCGGCTGAACAAGATACAACAGTGGTATCAATGTTTAGTGAGTTGTGGACAAAGTGTAAAGATTGGCTATTGCCAGTTTTAGTTGCTATCCCTACTGGAACAATTTTCACTGCTCTTTTGGCAGTTGCTGTAAAATGGATCGCAAATAAGATTCTAACAAAGATTGATGAAAAGGTAGAATCTAAAGGCATTGCTGATTCTGTTTGCAAGACTGTTAAAACAAGTCTAGCAGATACAACAGTTAGTCTTAATATAGTTCCAGTTATGACAAGCCAATACAAAGCATTAGCTGAAAATATCAATGCAAATCAAGTTGCCCTTATCAAGAAGCAAAACGAAAAGGAAAAAGCCATCCTAGAGGCTATTAAGAAATTAGGTGGTTTATTCGATTGTTCTGTTGCTGTAACTGATGAGCAAAGAGCCGAGTTTAGAAAAGCCATTGAAAATGCAGAGGAAATCTTTGAGGTTATCGACACAAAGGTTGTTGGCACAGTTGAAACAAATAAGGAAGATTTAGAAGTAACTATTGAGGAAAACAAAGTCCTAGAAAACTATTAAGAGGTGTCAGATGTCTAATAAAGGCAAATACATACTTTATACAATATTAGATTTCATTCTTACATTCGGTGGAACTGGTGCTGTTGTGGTTATGAACTACATCACACCAGATACTTCCATTGGATATAAGTTGTCTTTTACAGGTGTGTTGTTGATCGTAACGATTGTGCTAGTTGCCAAGAATCGTTTTGAGCATACATACCAAAACAAAATGAATGATTATTTACAAGCATTAGCCAAAGCTACTGATTCTGCTGTTAAAGAGCAAATCAACGAGAGTATTGAAAAATTAAAGGTTGCCAATGTGGTTTATCAAAACATCACAACATTATTGCCAATCGCTATTATGCTTTGTTGTTGTTATATTGCCATTGACTATTTAGAAGAATTAACAGGAGTTTTAGAGGCTTGTTTAGTGTCTATGGGTGGTGGTGCAGTATTTAATATTATGAAAGCACCATTGAAAGACAAAATCGTTGAAGAATCTGCGTTGAAGAAAGTCAACAAAAACATAACCGGCACATAATAAAGGGGAAAAGGAAAGATGGAAAAGGAAAGATACAAGACAGTGGTAAAGGTGTCTAGACCTATACTTACTTTATTTGAGTTTGCAATATCTGTATTTTTGATTGCAGCTACTGCTCAAATCACTCTAGGCAATTCATTAAAAAGTTATCTTATAACAGGCATATCAATCGTGCTAGGTGTTACAACCTATTTGATATGGTATACAGATGGAATCGAAAGAGGCGAAAGCACAAACAAAGTGTTTAATACCTCTTTGCGTTTTCATACATACGCACGAACAATTACAAACATGCAAGTTGTTGAGCAATTAAAAGAGTTCTGCAAAAAGAAAAACGAAGATTATGCCAAAGAATTGGTGTTAGCAAAATTGGCTGAATTTACGCTATCTTTAAAAGAGTTAGAAGAATATACGGAAAAACTAAAAACTGCTCGTCTAGAGGCTAAAATAAAGCCTAGAATAAAGTTTGGTGCTTTATGCTTTGGCAAAAAGGTTGATTATGGCGATGATTTTAATAATTATATTAAGCAATTCGACAAAGACCAGTTAAAAGTATTGAACTTTTTATCTAGCAAAACGATTTACTTTAAGAAGCTAGTTCCAAAAGACTTAACAGAGTCAGGCAAAGCAAGAAAGGGAATCAAGCCAGAGAATCTAGAACATAGAGATTTGCCATTTACATTGATAAGCAAAATCGCTTGGGGTATTGCTCTTGGTGTCTTAACTGCGTATATCGTATTTACACGCAATGATGCTTGGACAACCAACGAAACGATACAAGTATTGATGTGGGCATTTTCTATATCTTATAATGTCTATACTTCAGTCAGAGCAGGATATAAGGCTGTAACTGTTGATAGATATAACTACTACAAAGACAAAAACGAATTATGCGTGGACTTTTTCGGCTTTATCGGAAAGTCTGTGGATGAGATAGAAAAGGAATCAAAACTTCAGGATCAATTAAGAGCTGACAAAAATTAAGGTTGCCTTTTCCATCGAGGGTGTGTGGATGTTTCGACTGAAGCACATCCTCATTTTTTTTGCATTAAAAAAGCACCCACTTGCAGATGGATGCTCTTTCATAGGAAGTCCCAAAATGAAATCGTAAAGATTTTCTTGGCAATTTAATTATAGCACAACTTTTCCTAAATACAAAAAGACACCCTTTCGGATGCCCTTTCGTGGTAATTAGAACTAATAAAACAAGGAGTCTTTCTATATGATCGTAGCTTTATTATAGCACAAAGTTTTAGAATGTCAAAAAAGCACCCATCTGGAACTGGATGCTTTTCTGATGAAGATAAATAATTTAATTATGGAACGAATCCTGTTCAGTTTGTTTTTATAAGGAGGACTGAACATTATGCCTATTTCACCTTTATTATACCACCTTTATATCGGTTGTCAAAATTGTGCAAAATTTTATCAATATTTAGTTTACACTTTTGTAAACCTATGTTATAATGTAATTGCAAATAACAAAGGGGGTGTAAAATGACTCTATTAGAAATATTAAAAGAAAATAGATGGACTATTACAGAGTTCGCAAAGCGAATCAATGTATCTAGACAATATCTATATCGAGTAGCAGAAGGCAAGAAAAAGCCATCAAAAGAATTGGTCGAGAAAATGGCTTTACTATTACAAACAAGCCAAGAGAAAGTTAGAAAAGCAATTAGAGAAGCAAAAAATCAAACAAAAAACTAATTTATAAGGAGAAACAAACATGGAATTTAGAGAGTTAAAAGCAAACGAAATCGAATTAAGAGTCGGTGCAGTTACAAAAACAGGTTACACATTATTGCTATACAAGAACGCAAGAGTTGATATGGCAGTATTAGATGAAACAGTAGGTCAAGAAAATTGGCAAAGAGATCACAAAGAAGTTAAAGGCAATCTATATTGTGGTATTGGTATTTGGAGTGAATCAAAGAGTCAATGGATTTGGAAATGGGATTGTGGAGCTGAATCATTTAGCGATAAAGAAAAAGGCGAAGCATCTGACTCATTTAAGAGAGCAGGATTCAACTGGGGTATTGGTAGAAGTCTATACAATGCACCATTTATTTGGATTAACTGCGAAAACCAAGAGCAAAACGGAAAATGCATAATCCCAAGAGAAGAACAAAGAAGAGTTGCTGGAATGTCAGTATCTACATACGAAGTTACTAACGGAAACATTACAAAGTTAGAGATTGTAGATAAAGATGGCAAGTCAGTATTTAAGTTTGGTATCACACCCAGTAAGGCTACGCAAGAGTTTCACTTGCAACACAAAGGCAATCCAATAGCAACAACTCAAGATAATGTATTAGCATTACAAGAGATTGAAGATATTTTAATGGAAAGCCATCCAGACCTTTACAAGAAGATGCAATCTTACAAAATCAATATTGTAGCATTAGCACCTGTATTTAGTGTAAACATCTACGAACTATCAGTAGAAGATTTAGAGTTAGCAGTTAAGTTAAAAGATGAAAAAGCTAATAAGAAACAATAACGATTTATTAGAGTTTCAAGCGCAACTTTTCGAGGTTGCGCAAGAACTCAAGAATGGCAAACAATTTGATGTTGAGCTAAAAGTTCACAGGGAGAAACGAAGTCTAAACTCTAACAACTATTCTTGGGCATTACAAGACAAGATAGCCAAGCAGTTGAATACAAGCATTGATGCGATCCACGAACAAATGGTTTTAAGATACGGAGTTCTGGAAACAATATCTGTTAAAGAGATTGCTTGGGAAAGTGTCAAACGAGAATTTGAGTATTGCAAAGAGATAGGCAGAAGCAAGTTAAATGGAACAACTTATGTCCATGCTCGAATAGGTGTAGGAACGCATCACTACAACACTAAAGAGATGAGTCAGTTCATAAATGGTGTTGTAAATGAAGCAAAAGATTTAGGCATTGAAACATTGGACGAAATCGAACTTAAACAAATGATAGATAAGTGGGGTAAAGATGAATAGCATAATACAAAGCGAAAAGAGATGTTATATAACAGGCGATACAAACAACCTACATTGCCATCATATTTTCGGTTCAGCTAATAGAAAGTTAAGCGAAAAGTATGGTTTAAAAGTATGGTTAAGAGCCGATTGGCATAATATGAGCAATTATGGTGTTCACTTTAATCGAGAACTAGACTTGCAGCTAAAGAAAACAGCTCAACTTAAATGGGAAGAAAAATTCGGATCAAGACAAGACTTCAGAAGAATTTTTGGTAAATCTTGGCTAGATATGGAGTAAAGAATGGTTATCATTGAAGATACAAGAAATCAAGTAGGAAAACATCAAGACTTAAACAGGCAACTTGCCGAGATGGGACATAAGGTTATCAGAAGCAAGTTATTAGTAGGCGATTATACCAAAGCCAAAGACCAAAGTGTGTGCATTGATACAAAGCAAAACTTCAGAGAAGTATTTGGCAATATATGTGGAAAGCAACACGCAAGATTTAGGGAAGAATGTATCAGGGCAAAATCAGCCGAAATAAGCCTTATAATTTTGATAGAAGAAGAAACACCCATCCTAAAGTGGCAATCGCCATCAAATAGGCGAAAATCAAGCCAAGAGCAAACTGATGGTGCAATTCTACTTAAAGCAATGACAACAATGCACGAAAAATACGGAGTCAAGTTCAAACAATGCAGTAAAAAGGATACTGCGAGAATAATAGTCGATTTGTTAGGGGGATAAAACAATGGCAACAAAAAAGCAATTATTATCTGTAACTGAAACAGTTAGAGAACTTTTAAAAGAAAGACCAGCTGTAAGAGATAGTGACGAAACTTTATTTTGTATGGTTTATTACAAGTTAGGTTATGATTTCAGACTTCCATTTTGTAAGATTATGGAAGCTATCCAACAAAGCAAATTGCCAACACTAGAAAGCATCAGAAGATGCAGACAAAAACTTCAGGAACAATATCCAGAGTTAAGAGGCAAGAAATACAAAGCAAGAATGGCAGAACAAGAGCCATATATAGAATACGCAAAAGGAGAAGTGTAAGTATGAATTTAGTAGTTTTAAGTGGTAATTTATGTAAAGACATCGAGTTAAACCAAACTCAAAGTGGTATTAGTGTTTTAAAAAACACAGTAGCAGTTCGCAGGGACTTTAAAGAGAATGGCGAATATGTATCCGATTTTATCGATATTGTAGTGTGGAAGAATCAAGCCGAATATCTTGACAAGTATGCAAGTAAAGGCTCAAAGGTCGAGTTAAAGGGTAGATGGGAAGTTAGAAAGTATCAAGCTGCCGATGGCTCAAATAGAACAGCCAACGAGTGCGTAGTAGAATCTATCTCGATTCTATCAGAATTAAAGAAGAATGAAGATAGTGGCGAGAAGCATCCACAACAACAAACATTAGTTGAGGATGAAAATCCAAGCGACTTGCCATTCTAGTTAAAAGTGGTATAATGGCTTTAAAAAGGCAATCTGAATTCTTATATTTCATAGTCCATAAACAGCCAGTCATAGAGTTAGCCTTCTCTATGACTAAAAATTAAGGAAAAGGAGAAACAACAAATGCAACAACAGGGCAGATTTTACTGGCTAAAATTAAAAAGAGATTTTTTTAAAAAACACAAAATGGTTATTCTTGAGGCGATGCCAAATGGCAAAGAGTATAGCCTATTTTATTTAAAGTTAATGCTGGAGTCTTTAGACCATGAAGGCAGATTAAGATTCAACGATCAAATTCCATACGATGAAAATATGTTAGCTGCAGTTACTAACACCAACATTGATGTAGTCAGAAGTGCTATCAAAGTTTTACAACAATTAGAACTATTGGAGATTCTTGACGATCAAACAATCTATATGACTGAAGTTAGTAGATTAATAGGTAGTGCAGTTGATAGTCCAGAAGCAAATAGAGTTCGCAAATTCAGAGAAAGCAAAACACTAGCGTTACAAAATGTAACACAAAGCGTTACAAAATGTAACGAGAGTATAGAGAATAAGAGTATAGATAAAAAAGAAAACTCTATCTCTAAAGAAGATAGAGTAAAAGAAAAAGACCAATCGACAAGCGATTTTACACCCGATTTAGAAGAAAAAAAAGTTGTTAAGCATAAGTTTGGTAAGTTTGAAAATGTGCTATTAACAGACGAAGAGCATCAAAAGTTACTTGCATTAGAAGAAGGTCAAGAAGCAATTGACTTTATGAGCGAATATAGAGCCTATAAAGGCTACAAAGCCAAGAGTGATTATCTAGCAATTAAGAAGTGGGTATTCGATGCTTTAAAAGAGCAAAGAAGAAAGCAAGAAAGACTTAACTCTGGTTATACAACAAAGGCAGCTAAAGATTTTAATTGTTGCGATAGAGAACAAGCAGACGATTCACATTTAATAGATGATGCAGAATTGGACGAAGTGAGGATGTAATTATGAGATTTTGTGATGTAAATAAACATTTGAATTTAGAATATAAAATAAGACAAGATATTGCTCAAAACAAGTTTAATGATAGACTTGCAGATGCAATGAAGAATAAAGAGTTCTACAAACTTTACAAAGAAAGAAACAAACTAATCGAAAAGAAAGCCAATTACGAAATATCGAATAAAGATACATCGAATGTAAATGCAGAATTAGCATTAGTTTCAAGAAGGTTGTTGTCTTGTATTGAAGTATATGGTATTGATTTAAACATGTATTATAAATGTCCAAAATGTAAAGATACAGGATTTATCAATTTCCAAGAGTGCGAATGTAGAAACCGAAAAAGAATTAGTTTAAATAGATCATTAAGTGGATTGCCAAGAATTTCAGTAGCTGCAACATTAGATAGTTCTATCTTTAAAAAGAACAATACTCCACAATCTAGTTTTATGCAAAAAGTTTATACCAAAATTAAGGAGTGGGTTAATAATTTTGATAATAGTGATAAAAACATTGTGTTTATGTCTGGCGAAGTTGGTATAGGTAAAACGCATCTAGCATACGCAGTATCTAACGAATTATTATCAAAAGGCAAAACAATTATGTATTTGTCAGCATTTGGAATGAATGAAGTCTTTGTAAACGAAAAGTTTAATAGAGATGAAACGGAAATATATGAAAGAATATTAGAAGCCGACTTGTTAATTTTTGATGATTTAGGAGTAGAATCTATAAACTCAATTACACTTGAATATTTGCTTGGGGTTATAGAAACAAGATTATCTAGTGGGATGAAAATTTTTGTTACAACTAATCTGACAATAGAAAAGTTTAAAGAGAGATATGGCGAAAGATTGGCATCTAGATTAACCAATACAAAAACATCATTTGCGCCTAAATATATTACAGGGCAAGATTTAAGAAAACTATAAAAAAGTAGTTTACAAAAGTGTAAACCTATGTTATATTAGAATTACATAAGGGTTGCGACCTTAACGCAAAAGGAGAAAACAAATGAAACTTTACGAGATTGAAAAGAAACTTTACGAACTATTAGAAAATGGTTTCAATGAAGAATGTATCGATTTAGAAACAGGCGAAATCGATCAAGAGAAAGTGAACAAACTATTGGATGAACTTAACGAAGGCATTGATGAGAAGATTGAAAACATCGGTTGCTACATTAAGGATTTAGAAGCCGATATTGATGCGTTCAAGAAAGAAGAAGAATCACTAGCTGAAAGAAGAAAGGCAAAAGAGAGAAAGTTAGACTCATTAAAGCAATTCTTAACAGATGCTATGATTAGAAACAACAAGACAAAGTTTGAAACTGCAAAGGTAAGATTAGGATTTAGAAAGTCTGAATCTATCGAAGTGGACGAAAACATTAAGTTAGATGATAAGTATTACATCACAAAAGTTCAACAAACAGTTGATAAGAAGTTCTTAAAAGAAGAATTAAAGTCTGGTGTAGTTATCGATGGTGTAAAACTAATCGAAAAGCAAAATTTACAAGTAAAATAATTATTATTAAAGGGGTGTGAAATACCATCCCTTTTTTCGATGGGGTAAAACATGAAAGGATCAATCAGAGAGAATATTGAAAAAACAACAAATGGTGCTGAAAAGGCAATTTTAGAATATTTAGAAAAGAACGCATCTGAAGAATTAAAAGCAAAGATGCAAAACAGCGATAAAGAAATCAGTGATTGTTTACAATTTATTGCAGACAGTGTAAGAAAACAAGCAGTAAATGGTTGTGCTTGTGTAAGCGATCCTGAAGTATTCGGTTTAGCTGTTCATTATTTTGAAGAAGATTCAATCAAAAAGTTTAGTGGAGTCGCTACAAGTTCAGTGCAAACATCAACAATGGCAAAGCCAGTTGATCCAAAGCCAGTGGCTGAAAAGAAAACAACAAAGCAAAAGGTTGTTGAGTCAGGTCAAATGTCAATGTTTGATATGTTGGGGATTGAATAATGAAAGCGAGTATTTTAGAAGAATTTAATCCAGTTATCGATATTGATACAGGCGAGTGCTTATATGATGTAATCCAAGCAAGACACATTCTTGGCTGGAGTGCTTATGTAGAGTTTAAGAATGGCGAATTTGTAGAGCATATATACGCATCAAAAGAAACAAAGAAAGATGGATTCTGCATTAGAGAAGTTATGCGTAAGTATGAAGATGGCATGGTAGATTTTAAAGACCTTTACTATGTAGGCTATGGAATGAACTCTGGATTACATGCTATATGGGAATGTAAGAATGTTGGTTGGTATGGTGGCTATCAAGAATTATTCACTGAATGGAAACGCACAACAAACGAAGATTATCTTAACAGGATGTATTTGCAAAACATACAGTCACCTGAAGAAATAATCGCAATGAATGTTGAAGCTCTAAAATATAGTGGTTATGATGGCAGTATCGATTTTATGAGATTTTACAGCCTATACAAAAAGTATCCAATAGCCGAGATGGTAATGAAATTGCATCTTGATAGATTCTTAACTGAAAAGTCTTTGATGCAGCTAACTGAAGAAAAAGCATATCGCAAATATATTTACGATCATGTAGAAGAAATCAAAAATCAAAGATTATCTGCACAATGGACTCATAACGCATATAAGAGAAAAGTTGATGCAGTAGATTATTCAAGCAGTTTAGGTTATAGAATCCAAATCGGAAGAGAACTCGCTGAAGGTTTAGAGAAAACATACGAACTTGTTAAACAATACACAACGCAAGAAAAGTTATATAAATATTTAAAGGATAACGACATATCAAAGTATAGTTATGCCGACTATATCGAGGCTTGTAGATGGTTAAGACTTAACTTTGAAGATACAAAGGTGCTATTCCCTAGAAACTTCCAAGAAGTGCATGATGCTTATACTGAACAATATGGCAAGTATAAAGAAGAACAAGAGCAAAAGAGAAAACATCACATAAGCGATGCAATGGCAGACACAGCCAAAAAATATGGCTTTGTAGAGCAAAATATCAATGGGTTTAAGTTTGTTATAGCCAAGAGCAAAAATGAGCTTATAATCGAAGGCTCTAATATGAATCATTGTGTAGGCAAAATGAACTACGATGAAAGACAAGCCAAAGGCGATAGTATGATAGTCTTTATGCGTAAATTGGATGATATAAGCAAGTCTTATGTAACGATAGAACTTGGCAAGAATATGAATATTAAACAAGAATACGCAAAGAATAACACAACACCAGAAGAAAAAGCATTGGAAACAATCGGCATCTGGCAAGAGTTAATCACAAAGAAGTTTAAAAAATTAGTAAAGGCAGGTGCATTATGTTAATCAAAAACACTTTATTTGGGGAAATAGATATGGTAGCAGTTGCTATCAAAAGAATACAAGATGCTTACGAAATAAGTAAGAGTCAAAACAAAGGTGCGTTATATGTTGCCTTTTCTGGTGGTAAAGATAGTGTATGCGTAGCTGAATTATGCAAGATGGCTAAAGTTCCATACGAATTACACTACAACACAACAACGGTCGATCCATTTGAGTTATTGCATTTTATTCGTGATAATTATCCAGAAACGATATTTGAAAAGCCTAGATATTCAATGTGGCAGCTAATAGTTAAGAAACACATGCCACCAACAAGAATTGCAAGATTTTGTTGTCAAGAGTTAAAGGAAAAAGGTGGAGAGAATAGAATTTGCTTAACAGGTGTAAGAAGATTCGAGTCAGTAAAACGCAGTTCTAGAAAGGCTTTTGAAACTGTAACATCGAAAAAAGATAGAATTTTGTTTGATGACAATGGCGAGTTCAGAAACGCATTGGAACAATGCACAATCAAAGCGAAGATTGTTTGTAATCCAATAATTGATTGGGAAGATGAAGATGTGTGGGAGTTTATCAAGAGCAACAATTTTCCATATTGCAAACTTTACGATATGGGGTATTCACGAATTGGTTGCATAGGATGTCCAATGGCAAGTCGCTTCGAGAGAGAGAGAGAGTTAAAGGAGCATCCATTCTTCAAACAAAAGTATCTAGATGCGTTTGATAAGATGCTTAAAGAGATGCCAGAAGAAACACGAAATTGGAAAACTGCCGAAGATGTTTATAATTGGTGGTTAAATGATAAAATTGAAAAACAAATTGAAGGTCAAGAGGAGATGAATCTAAATGAGTAATTGGGGAAACGAAAAAAGCAAGTTAGCATTTTATTTAGAAGCAATATTTGCGTTCTTTATGTTAGCAGTATTGGTTTTAGTTGTAGTAGGAGCAATCGGTGTAAATATCTATTGTTTTATAGTTTATGGCGATAGACCTGTAACTGAATTGCCAAGTTGGGTTGCTTGGCTTATGTTTAGGGGGTAAACAATGGAAACAGTAACATTGATATTTTGTATAGTAGTTATGTTTTCAATGATGGTGGATAGTGTCTGCGACATCAAAAGACACAAAGACTATAACGAGTGGGTAAAGTGGAAACAAGACCAACAACGAGAAGAAGAACTGCAAGATAAGGACAAACTTATCAAAGCACAAAGAAAAGAAATCAAAAACTTAAAAAGGAAAGTAAAGCAATATGAACAAAAAGGAGAACAACAATGAAAGAAATTCAAGTAAGACAAGTGAGTGAAGAAACAAAGCAAGAAGTTAAGAAGCTGTTAGAAGATGTGGCAAATAACTATTATAATCTCAGAGAATCGACTTATAAATTCAACAAATTCATAGACCAGAAAAAGAGAGAATATGGCTTATTGCCAAAATATGAAACATTAGGCGAATTTATTAAAAAGAGAGAATCTGGAGCATATAACGATTTTTACTTTAATATTAATGGAACACAATTCAAAGTGTCTAACCTAGACGATTTTAAAGCAATAGGAAACGAAAGGTTATTAGAAAACTATTGCGTTAAGAATTCAACAGACAATAGTAATGGCGATGGAACAAGTTTCCATTTAGTAGTAGTAGAAATGATAATGTAAGGGGAGAAATAGGAAAATGCAACAAAAAGTTTTAAGAGATAGAATGATAAGGGAAATGCAGAATCAAAAGCTAGGCGACTTAGCTCTAGCAACTGAAATGGAAGTTCCATATTGGTTTGTGGTAAGGGTTATAAATGGGGAAGATGTAACAGAGTTCACATCGCTGATCCAAAAGGCAAATGCGTTTATGGACTTTATCAATGGAACTAACTACGGGTTACATTGCAAAACCGAGTATATGTCAGCCCTAGATGTGTATGGATTGCCAAAATCTATGCGAGTTGATATATTAACCAACGAGAGAAATTATATCCGTAGAAATGGCGATTTTAAGATATTAGGTATCGCAGCTAGAGATTTTATTCTGGAAGAAAACACAGGGTTATACAAAATCAAAGATGGAACTTGCAGAGTAACTGCGCATCAGTTATTTGTAGCCATGCGAGATAAGATGCAAAAGCGAAAACTTGAATATGCAATAAAATTAGGTGGCTGTGGCATTTGACATCGATATTTAAAAAAGAGTAGAATAAAGGTAGCTCGAGAGATTCGATGTTGTTTTATCCTAATAAAAAGTAAAGCTGGAGTAAAAATCTGGCTTTATTTTTTTTGCCAAAGTGGTTGACAAATGTGTAAACTATCGCTTATTATATTATTGAACTTACAAGAGTAAGGGAAAAGGAGAAACAACATTGATAAAGATTAACACATTTACATTTAATTTAGATGGCGATTGTTTGCTATCAGAACACACGAATTTTAGTTATGAGAAAATCGACACTTATGTAGAAAGACACAAAAAGTATACAAATACATTATTGATCGATAAGACAGCATCTTCAGCAGTTTTAAAGCAACGCAGAGAAGATAATGATTTCTACGATGTAATCGTAGTATCACAATTAACGGATAGTCGAATCTGTGAGTAAAATTTAATTATTAAAAACCGATAGATTTATTTGCGAGGGTGTGGGACTCACAGCACACCCAATTAGGAGAGTTTATGAAGAAAGATACAACAGTTACAAGAAGTGATTTAAAGCCTATTAAAGCATGTATAGCAATAGCGATTATTCTAGCAGTTCTTATGAGTGCAGGTAGTGCAGCTGCAGTATATTTATTGCTTGGGCGAGAAATAGCCACTCTAGGCGAGAAAAACGCAATAGTTGAAGAAACACTTGAACAATATGATAATATCGAAATTGAGTGCGAATTAGAAGATACTACTACAAGCCTAAATGTAACTTATGTTGAGGGGTATACAGGCTCATTCAGAGTTTACATATCAACAAAGATAGAAGTGTTGAAAATCACAATCTATGTGGATGGCGAAATGGTATCTAGCAGATATGTGGATGTAATTAACGAAAGAGAGATGGTTGAGTATTATTACAGACCAGACATGCAAATCAAAGTGGTTATAGAATAAGGGGGAACAATGAGAATCTATTTAAACGGAAAGACAAAGAAGCTAGTAGTAAAATCGATCGATTCAACAATAGCTGAATATGACAAGTTTGCAGAAGATTGTTATAAGCAGTTAAAGACGGACAAGTTTTTATCGAAGCCAGAAAGAAGTCAGATACAAAAGAGTTATCTAGACACAAAGAACGAAATCGATATGTTAAAGACATTTAAGAACAATTTAGCGAAAGCTGAATATTTAGAAAGTGAGGTATAATATGACATATTACGCAATAAAAGACAAAGAGAGTGGAAAGTGGGTAGATGAAGATAATGAACATAACTATATTGAAAAAGACGAGATTGTGCTTGAGAAAGTGTTTTCTAAAGAAACAGCGATTGATAGATTATTGTGCCTCAAGAGAATTGCTAGTTTTAGAAAAGACGAAACATTAGACGGAATTAAGGTTGACAATTTAGTAGTCGTCCCTGTCGAGTTAAAAGAAGTCATAGACGACCCTCAAGAAGATGTGAGAGAGTATTGTGCAAAGGCTATGTTAGGCAATCGCATATATTTACCTATCAAAGAGTCAAAGCCAAAGTGGTATGAGATTAAGAAAGACCAAATGGTTAGATTGGACGCAATTCAAAGTATCGAGAAACAATGTGAATGGCGAGAGTGTAGTTATTATATAAGACTATATGCTGTTGGAAACAATTGTATAGATATAAGATGTCAAAATGAAGAAGAAGCAATCGCCAAATACAACGAGTTAAAGAAACTATTGGAAGAGGTGTAAAATGACGATACAAGAATTATACGAATGGGCAAAACAAAATAATGCTGAAAACAAAGAAATCGTTGTTCAATATAGAGACGATGGTGGCGATTATGAAGGTCAAGATAGTAATTTAAAATTAGATATTGAAAATAATTTCGTAATTTTATAAGGAGAATTAAAAATATGACAAAATATAGATTATATAGATGTGTAGATAATGAAAATAAAATAATAGTAGAAATATTTAACGAATGTGATATTCCACAAATAAAAGAAGAAATGCGTGAAGATGAAGGGATATTTCTAACTAAGGAAATCGGTGAGTTTGACGGGCATATATTTCTTTTGGGATATGTTGATTAGGGGGGAATAGATATGGAAGTTTTATTATATATAATACTTATTGTCTACTATACAATCTCAACAATTATCGGTTTATTGTTTATAATTTATAATTGGAATTATTTATATACTTTTGAATTATTTCCAAGTGATTTTCGAGAAGGGAGAAAAGAAGCGTATAGAATGACTAGATTTGGTAGTATTGCTATTTGTTGTATATATTTTATAATATGTCCAATCATTTATATAGGTTGTTTTATACATTATATTTTCTATGGAAGTCTTTAATAAAAGGGGGAATAGAGAATGAAAAAGATAATTTTATGTATAATGATTTTAATCGTATTAACAGTATCACTTTGTGGTTGTACAAATAAGCAAAACGAAAATGATTATCGCCCTATAGACAATTTTGAAACGATACAAAGCGATGGGTCTTGGAGAGTAGTATATGATAAGGAAACAGGAGTTATGTATCTTATAATAGCAGGTTATCGTGAGCGTTGTATAACTCCTTTGTATAATGCGGACGGAACATTAAAAACATATAAGCAAGATAAGGGGGAATAGATATGAAAACAATTTTAGTAGATTACACAAAACAAGATGGAACAATTGGAAAAGATTTTACTTTTGATAATAAAACGGTTGAAAAGTTAATGAAATCAGGTTTTGAAAAGGGAATTTGTCCAAGCCAATTTAGTAAGATCGATTATGTAAACGATTTTAAAATATGGCTATATGCTGCAGAAGGAAACAATTACACAATGGAAGTGCAAGTGAAAAAGTATCCATCAAGCAAGAGTTTGTTGAAAGTTTGGAATTCAAATCTTACAAGATTAACAAAACTTATTACAAAAATAGAAAAGATTTTAGGGGTAAACAATGCAACATAGCAACTACAAGAAAGAAACTTGGGAAGATAAGTTCGAGAGAAAGTTTTGGGCTGGTAATAAAGCCAAGTTGAAGTGGGTTAGATTTATAAAGCGATTTAACAACCACAAATATAGAAGAAAAGGAAAAGAAGAAATCGAAAAGGAGATATGATATGAAAGAAGAAATTAAAGAATTGCCACAAAGAGAAGAAGAGTATATCAATATCAGTCTAGCACCATACGCATTAATGGATTTTTTAAATGCCTGTATGTGTTGTGGCGTAAGAAGAATAGCCATAACAAAGCAAGACAATGATTTAGTGGCGAGGTTAAGTCATACCGATATTGAAAGAGTAGTATATCCTTGCTTACATAAAAACGAAACAGGAGAAATCCCAAAAGAAGTTTTGGAGGTTTATACAAAATGAAAAGCGTAAAACTATATGATTTCACAACAACATTTTTGGTCGAGGGAGTAGGTGGCTTTATATCATTTTATCAACACGCAAAGACTGAAAAAGAAGCGAACAAAGAAATCGCAAAAGTAGTAAGCATACTAAAGCCTAAAGCAATCGATACGCAAAAAGAAGATATAGGCTTACTAGGGTTTAAAATACCAAAGAAAACTTTAGAAGCGATAAACAAGTCGCTAAAGACTTGGGGAGATAATCCAAAAGACTATTTAGGAGGAAATCATAATGAAAATGTCAATTAAACAATACTACGATACTCTTAAAGCAAAGAGAGAAAGTGCTGAAAGAGAATTGCTTATTATCAAAGATAGTTTAGAGTCTGGCAAGATAGATGTAGTCACAGCTAAACAAAAGCAAGATGAAACATTTAAAGTAATCGACACTTACACAGATTGTATTTGTTTGTTAGAATCAAGTCACTTGTTGGATATTGATCCAGAAGATGAAAAGCAAAATAAAGCAGCTGCATATTAGGAATAAAGCAAGTTGAGTTAGTGGATGTAAAGAGGTAAGCCAATGAAACTATCAGAGAAGATCGATTTCAGCAAATTCGAGATTATTAAAGAGTGGGAACAAGAAGGAGTTATTATTCCAGTAAAGTTCAGCTACATTCAGTTTAAAAGCAAAAAGCACAACTATACATTAAGTTATTGTAATATGTTTAAGAATTTTGTTATATCTGAATGGGTGCAAGATGCTAATGATATTATTTGGACACAACAATACCCATCCTTAAACAGCATAAGAGCAAAGATAAAGCAATTAGCTGAAAAGGAATAAAAAACCCTCTTGCAAAATCTTTAAATATTTAGTATTATATTTAAGGGAGCAATCCCATAGGATAAAAACAATAAAGGAGATTTAAAGTTATGGAAAAACAAACTCAAGAGCAAAACCAAAACAAAATGTCGAGAGAGACAAAACTTATGTTCGTGCCAGATGGTATCTGTCCATATTGTGGATGTGATATTACAAAGGTATATGACCTAGACGAGATTAACGATATTATATCAGGTTGTCCAAAATGCCATAGAACATTCGTAGATTAGTCGATTTGGTAAATTATTAGTATTTATGTTAAAATAGAGTCAGAGAATATCAGGCTCTATTTTTTATGGGAAAGGAGAATAAGCAATGACTTTTAAACAAGCATTAAAAGAAATGTTAAAGGACGGGGAGTTCCCAAAGATAATCGCAAACTCAAAAGGAAAGGATAAGAGAGAAGCTAAAAAGTTCTATGCAATCATAAAGGATGCAAACTTGGATGAATATGCAATGATTCCAATGATAATGGGGTTAAAGTCAGTATCTGTATTCCAAGATGTAGTTTTCTATATGATGAAAGACTTTGATTGGGAAAATATACAAAATAAAGATAAGTAAGAGCTTTAAAGATGGGAAAGGAAAAGGAAGAAGTTAAAAGTATCAATAAAGACTTAACAACAATCCCACATAAAAAGGGTGGCAATAAACCAACAATGTGGGATAAGGTTATCAAACACAACAAAGACAAGATTATACAACTTATTGAGGGTGGTGCTTCTGAAAGACAAGTAGCCACTGCTCTTGGCATCTCTTGGAATTGTTGGATGGAAACAAAGAAAAGACATCCAGAAGAAATGAATGAACTTGTCGATCGACCTCGAACTATTCTAGTTGGTAAGTTAAGAAGTGCATTGATAAGTAGAGCATTAGGCTATTCTTATGAAGAGCAGATAACCGAGATAAGACAAGATACAGATGAGAACAATAATCCAATCGGCAAGAAGTATGTATATCAAAGAACATTAAAGCAGTTTGCGCCACCAGACACAACTGCTATTTTTGCTTGTTTAAAGATTTACGATAAAGACAATATCCAATATGATGATAAGGCTCAAATGATAGATATAAAACGAAAAGAGCTTGAGATAAAACAAAAGGAAAGCAATCCTGAAGAAAGGGAAGAAAGCCTAGTTGAAAAGATAAAGGGATTTAAAATCGAAGTAGTCGATGCAAGTAGAGAGAAAGGAGAAGAGTATGAAAAAGATAGTTGATATAAGACACATAGTTGAGTTATCTGAATCACAAATCCTAAACCATGTTGTTGAAGAAGTAAACGATATGCAAAACAAAGGACTTGAAGTAGATGTTCAATATGCAGCTAATAATGGTCGCTATACAACAATGCTTATAGGAAGAAAGGAAACCGAAAAGCCAGTTAAGAAAAATGAAAGTCCTAAAGCCATACGATAAGTTATACAAAAGCGAAAGAACGAGAGTTATTCTAGATGCTCCACGAAGTTGTGGCAAGTCTGTTTCTATGGCTCAATTATTAGCCTACACTTGCATAAACAATATCAATCACGATATATTTGTCGGCAGGGCGAATTATAACTCTTTACATGACTCATTTGCTCAAGAAATATTAGATGTTCAAGCCTCTATCGGTTTGGATGGCTTTTTCAAGTTAAAAGTAAGTCCATTGAGAATGACAACACCACTTGGCAATACAATCGACTTTAAGGGTATTGGTGGTGCAGACTTTTCAAGAACTAGAGGTTTAAAGACAACAAAGAAATATGCTCTTGCGATAATCGATGAAGCTCAACAGTTGCGTAATGAATTAAACCTTAAACACGCAATCTCTACAATAGCAAGAAATATGATGGATGGTGGCAAGATAGTAATTGCTGGAAACCCACACGAAGTAAAAGGGCATTGGTGGAATCAGTTTTGTGCTAAAATGCGTTTTAGTCCAGATTATGAGTTTATAGATGCAACTTGCTTTGATATTTGGAAAGTGCTTCCTGAAGAAATGAAGAAAGAAATCAACAATGAGTTTAAGTATAATCCAGCGATGGCTAGATTTATGTATTTAGGCTCATTGGATGAATTACAGGGTGGTGCTTATGCTCAATTCAAGAAAGAAGAACACTACTTGACTGAAGAACAATTAGCACAGAAGTTTAATGGCGAAAGATTCGAGTATGTTATATTCGGTGCAGATGGTGCGATTGCTAGGGACTCAACTTGCATTTGCCCTATTGCTATTATGTCGAGTGGTAGAGCAGTAGTTCTTGAGAGATTCTATTACGATCCAAAAGCAGCTGGAATATCTCTTGCACCAGTTCAGTTAGTTGAATTGATAAAAGAATACTTGGATTGGATGGAGAATAAGTATGGCTTTACTTATAATGATGTTGAAAAGTATTGGAGCATTGATTGTGCAGCTGCAGATTTGATAACACAATTAAGATACGATTTAACAAACGATAACAACATACACTCATTCAAAGAGAAAAGCACACAATTAAGAACTAACGCAGTTGTAAATGATGCGTTTGCTAAAGGGGTGCTATATATCAAAAACACTAATGGACAATATTTGTGGCATAGCCATAGAGTTATGCAAGATGATCCACTTGTAACGCAATTAGAGAGTGTAGTTTGGACACCAACATACAAACTTGATCCAGCGATACCGAATGACTGCACAGATGCTTTGACTTATGGTGTAAATTACTATTATTTAAACCCTGATAATTTACATTTCCCTGCTAGGCAAATTGCATACAAGTAGTATATTTGACAATGAATTATTTTTTAGTTTAAACTAAATATATGGAAAAGGAGTAAAAATCATGAGTGAACAAAAGAAAAATGAAAACGAAGTTCAAAAAGAAATCACACTAGAAAATCTATTAGGTGCAATCTTAACAACAAATGTTGAGTTATCTAAAGATGAATACAACGAAATGTTGAAAAGACTAGGTTTAAAACCGATAGAGATTGAAAAGACCGATAGCAAAGAAAGACTTAATCGAATTAAGGGTAATTTCTATGGTAGTATGGTAAATATCCTTTTAAACGAGAATGGGCAACTTAAAGTTATTGCTGAAGAGTTAATGGCTCAAAGAACTGCCTTAATGGAACTTTGCAAGAAGCACGGAATTGACATCTCAAAGGTTAAAACTTCGCAAGATAGAATGAATGAAGCAGTCGAGAGAGCTTTAAAAAAGCAATCAAATTTCAAAAAAGTTAAGTAGGAGCAATAAATGGAAGCCTTACAAAGAATTACACCAGAAAGAATCAATTTCCCAGTAAACACAGAATTAGTTTCACATAGTCAGTTTTATGCAACATATCCAGCCTTTTTACAACCATTTGCTCAACAATGGTTAAGAAAGTGGCTACAATGGTTTGATGGCTTTGTAGAAGGAGTGCATGATAGCGCAGGCTGTATGGTTAGCACAAGATTAGCTGCAACCTTATGCCATAGAATTGCACAATCTATTTTTGGTGGTGGATTATTATTCTCTAAAAAGGGCATCGAAGGGAAAGGCGATGCAGAGAGTAAGGCTTTAAAATTCATATCTGGCGACTATAACGATGAAATAGGACTTGATGACACAGTGCTTCAAGCCTTTTTATTTGCAGCTGCAGGTGGAACATCATTTGTAGTTGAGAATGTTGATAACGATAAAAAGATGTGGCTATCCGTTTATAGAATGGATGAAGGCTATTTCAATATCAATTACAAAGGCGAAGTAGTATCTGCAAGACTTATCAACTCAAAATATGTCGATGCAGTAGGCGAAGGCAGAAGAACATATATATTAGTTGAAGAAAGATACAAAGGCAATATCGATAGAGAGAGAGCCTATAACAAGAAGTTTAAAGATGCTATTCAGAAAGCCTTAATGCCATCATACAAGAGAGATGGCTATTATGTTGAATATAACATTTATGAAACAACAGCATTAGTAAATAATCAACCAGTTCAACTTGGTAGACCTATTGGGTTTACTGAATTGCCATCAAGAGTTCAAGAGCAAATCAAAGAATCTTATGGCGATATTAGAATTGGAGAGCCAAAGCGACTACCATTTACAAACATTGGTATAAGAGCATTTAAGTTCACACAGGGTGTGGACAATCTTACATCTTTGCCTTATGGACAATCTTTAATACAAGATATTCAAGCCGAGTTATTCAGTTATGATTATCAATTCAGCGCATTTAACACAGATGTTTATCTTGGTAGAGGTAGAGTATTAGTTCCAAAGGCTATACAAAATCCACAAAACAAGAATGTAGCTCCACAAAATGCAGGTTTAGACTCATTCTTATATACGCAATATGAAGGACAAAGACCAGAGGATCAAAAGCCAACACCTATTCAATTTGATTTACGCAGTGTCGAGTGGGAAAACATAAAGAACAACCTACTTGAAACAATGGCGATGAAGATTGGATTAAGTCCATCAACATTGGCTGGATGGCTAAATGGTGGCTCTAATAGAACTGCTAGAGAAATATCAAGTGAAGAAAGCGAAACAGCAAACTTTGTAAATGGCAAGAGAAAACTATTCACAAAGGTTTTAAATGCGTTAGTGCAAGACATACTTTTATACAATGGACAAGACACAGGTGTAGAGGTTAAGTTCTCAAAGAGTGGCGAAACAAATGTTACATTAGTATTAGAGAACACAACAAGCGCATATAATGCAGGTTTAAAGAGTTTATATCTATCTGTTAAGGCAATTAACCCAGATATGAGTGAAGATGAATTGCAAGAAGAAATCTCAAGAATAAAGGCTGATGCAGATGCAAGAGCCAAAATGAATCAAACATTTGATGTGTTTAACGAGAGTGTAGGAGATTTTGATAATGAACAAGAAGAGAATAGCGAAGGCGAAGCAGATAGGGCTGAATTGGCAAACAGTAGCGATTGAAGAATGTCAAACAGACATTAAGGAAATCACAAAAAGGCTTATTCTTGATAGAATCACTTATCAAAAAGCAGTCAAAGAGATGGATGAACAAATTGTTGATTGTGTAAACACTTTGGAAAGTCCAGATTTAAAGACAAGTGCAAATGCAAGTTTAAGGGTTTTTGCAAATGGCACGATTAAAAGTGCGTTATTGGGGTTAGGAATACAAGAAAGGGATTTAATACTAGCTTTGGCTAGATTTAACGAGGGATTTACAACACAACGAATTATAACGATTATGACACTCGGTTTTACGAATGTCGGTGCGAAATACCAAACTGATGTAGATTTTAAATCTATCGCACCAAAATCGGCTCAAGCAATGGATTTTAAGAACTTGCTTGTTAAAAATGTTGGCAATTTAGGTGTCGCAGGTAATGAATATGGCAAAACTTATATGGAAAAAGTCAAAGAGGCTTTTTATCGTATAGTCGAGGGCGAAGCTAAATACGATAGCAATGTTAGTTTGCGTAACATATCTGAAATGACAGTGCGTTACGAAAAGACAATGGCTAGTTTAGACGAGTTAAGACAAAATGGTGTAAACCTAATCACAACAACTCGACACGAAAACTGCTCAAAGAGATGTGAAAAATGGCAGGGTGGACATTATACATTGGATAACACTTATCAAGTGGTTGATGGAATTCAGTTCATCCCATTGAGTGTAGCAACCGACCAATATGTAAAAACAAAGTCGGGCAAAATATACAAGAATGGGCATTTGACAGGTTATAACTGCCGACATAAAGCGATACCTTATCAAAAAGGTTATGAGTCGCCAATGGTGGATAAAGAAACTGTCGAAAGACAAAGAGCCATTGATAAACGCATGAGAGAACTTGAACGCACAATTAGGCATTGGAAAGAGATGGAACTAATGTATAAGAACACGCATTTTGAAAAAGAATACAAAAATGCTAGAATTAAAGTAAGGGAATGGAAACAACAATATATTAACTTCTGCCGAAAGAATAAGAGAGCAATCGAAGTTAGTAGAATCGAGATATTTTAGGAATCGACAATAGATAAGTTGCGATGATGGATCGAAGGAAAGTGGACACCACGATTACTGAGGCACAATCCACTTCGCAAATAGGCTATTAAGATAAATATGCATATTAAAAACTTTACAAAGGAGAAACGAAAAAGATGTTTGGAAAATCAAAAATCGACAAATTAAAGGACATTTTGGCTGACCTAACAGAAGAGGAATTAACTGAAGCAAAGAAACTTTTAATTGGCGAAGAAGAAGCCGAAGAAAAGGAAGAAGCAGTTGAAACCGAAGAAGAAGCTCCAAATGCAGAAGAAGAGGTTAAGACTGAAGAAGAGGTTAAGACCGAAGAAACTCCTGCTGAAGAAGCTCAAGAGGAATCCGAAACTGAAGAAGTTGTAGAAACTGAAGAAAAGACTGAAGAGCAATCTGAAGAA
>CAMOQV010000010.1 GCA_946623205.1 uncultured Clostridia bacterium | reverse complement strand
AGTTCACGCATCTTTGCATTACCTTCTGAGAACAAATAAACGTATTTTTTCATTGATTACTCCTCCTTCGAGTAAATATAAAATATTTAGTATTTAGTATTTTTACACCAAATATTATTTTACAAAATACAAAGGAGCTTTTCAAGCATAATATAATAAATATATTTAATAAATCTAAAGAAATTTAAAAAAATTATAAATTAATTAATTCTTTGATTGAATTAATGTTTACAGAATGAGTGTATTTAAAATAGTTGTAATAGTCAATAAGTGTTATTGCATTGCACTCATATCCTAATGCCACCAAAAGGTCTTTTAAAACGCCATATAAATATTCTTTTGGCTTAACATCCTCATAGCACATCTCTTTTAGAGCTTTTAGTGCCACAACAAACAATCCTTTATTGTAGTCGTCTTCCATGCCCATTTTATCTAAAACTTCTAAAATTACCGTTGCTGCAAAAAACTTTTCTGGATCAAGTGCAAGATTATAAAAATTGTCGTAAGTATCGCATCCAATTAAAGTCTTTTTTTGCCCTTTTCCTGAATAGTAATAGTGGCCAAAACAGAATGGAGATGCAGCAAATTTTAATTTAGCTTTTGGCTTTTTTGCGCCTTTTGCGACCATAGATAATTTTCCTACATCCGTGCCATATAGAGTAATGATTTTGTCATTCTCTAAATAGTCCACACTACGTATACAAATTGCGTCAATTTCGAATGTATCCATTATAGTTCGCGTTGGTTATAACCCATATTGTTTAAAAGGTTTGGATTATTTCTCCAATCTTCTTTAACTTTAACAAATATTCTTAAAAATACTTTTTGTCCCAAAAGCTTCTCAATATCTATTCTTGCGCTTTGAGAAATCTCTTTGATTTTTGATGCATTTTTACCTATGATAATAGCCTTATGCGCTTGCTTTTCACAGACGATATCAGCTTCAATTGTGACAACATAGTTGTCACCTTCTTCAAATTTGTTAATTATTACAGCAACTCCATAAGGCAATTCGTCACCTAATGCTTTAAGCGCTTTTTCTCTTATATATTCAGAGACAATATATCTTGTAGATTTGTCTGTAAATTCGTCATCCGAAAATTGCTTTTCGCCCTCCGGCAATAGCTTAACAAGTTCTTTTTCTAAATCGTCTATATGCTTTTTCTTTTGAGCAGATATTGGGATAATAGCTTTGATATTTTTTAAGTCTTTTAATTTATTAATCTTAGCAATTATTCCCTCTTGGTCTTGTGTGTCACACTTATTAATAACTATGATTAGCGGTGTGCCCGAATTTGCATATTTTTGTATACTATTTATCTCTTCTTCTTCAAGTGCTTTATCGCAAGCGATAACATATACAATTCCATCCACTCCTTCTATTGATGTTTCAACATTTTTCATCATATAGTCAGACAACATATTCTTTGGCTTGTGTATTCCTGGAGTATCTACCAACATCATTTGATAATCTTTACCATTAACTATACCAATTATTCTATCTCTTGTAGTTTGAGGTCTAAAAGAAACAATTGAAACCTTTTCTTTAACGAGCGCATTAGTTAAAGTAGATTTACCAACATTGGGTTTTCCTATTATTGTTATATATCCGCACTTAAACATCTCTTGTTAAATTCAATTCCTTTAAAATTTCTTCAGCGTGTTTCATCATTACTACTTCGTCTTCCTTTTCGATATGATCAAACCCTAGAAGGTGTAATAGCCCATGTAAGACTAAAAAACCAATTTCTCTATTAAGAGAATGTCCAAAGTCTTTTGCTTGCTTTTTAGCCCTTTTTTCGCAAAGCATCAATTCCCCAAGCATAACTTTATCGCTCTCCGGATCGATGGCATAAATATAATCTTGCTTTTTAAATGGAAATTTAAAATTTATAGAAGGAAAAGATAGAACATCTGTTACTCTATCTATTCCTCTGGTTTGCAAATTAGTTGTTCTAATTCTTTGTTCACCGACGATAGTTAATTCAACTTCAAATACATCATCAAGTTTAAAATGCTTTAGCGTTTGGAAATAAATCTTATCCAAAAGCGCTTTGTCTACACTTTTGTTTTTAGTGGTATAGAAAACCTCAAGAGCCATTATCTACGCTCCTTTGCTTTATTGTAGTCAATTCTTTCGTGCATCATAGATGGTATAGCTTCACAAACACTAGTTTTAATCTTTGCCAAATCTTTCATTGAAATATCACAATCTGACAATTGTCCATCTAAGATTCTGCCTTGGATGATGTTATATACTATTCCTTCAAGTTCTTCTTTTGTTTGAGGCTTTTTAGCACGAATAGTAGCTTCACACATATCGCAAATCATAATGATTGCACTATATTTTGTAGATGGTCTTGGATTTGAATAACGATATTCATCTGTATTTAGAGTCTTTTCTGTTATTCCCTTAGCCTTTAAATAGAAGAACATTAATGTTGAATCGCCATGGTGTTCAAGAGCTGCTCTTACAACTGTATCTGGCATTCTATGCTCTTTTAATATTTGTGCACCTTCAGATGGGTGTTCTGTAATCATCTTAACTGATACATCGATAATTAAGTCATCGTGTGGGTTATATCCATCAGTTTGGTTTTCTGAGAAGAATTGTGGATTCTTCATTTTCCCTACGTCATGATACATAGCACAAGCTCTTGCCATAAATGGATTTAAGCCAATTGCGATAGCGCAATTCTCTGCTAATGTAGAAACAGTCAAACAGTGAGCGAATGTTCCTGGAGCCTTTTCTTTTAATTCTCTTAAAAGAGGTTGATTCAAAGAACAAATTTCTGCAAGCTTATAGTCTGTCCATATTCTAAATGTGTACTCATATAATGGTAATAATAAAGTTTCAAATGCAACAGCAATAACATTACCAACAAATATATAGCCACATAGTTTCAAAATAGATAATGCTGTATATTCAGGATCCATAAATCCGAACAACACACCAAGAGGCATTAAAATAAGACCAACTATAATTTCTCCTAAAGTGACTTTTAATCTATTAAATCCTTTATGCATTAAAAATGTTGCACTAACAGACGAAATAATACCAATTAAAAATCCGCCAACATCTAATATTGAAAATTCATTAAATACGATAAATTTTGTTGGCAAACAAACTAAACCAACAATCGCAGTTGTAAACACACCAGTTATGATGCCAAGTCTTTGGCTTAATAACATTGATACAATTAGCGATGCTGCAGCTATTGGTAAAGCATATGATGAAAAATATCCATAAATAAACGCTGCAAACAAGCTCGTTAAAGTGATAATGGAAATAATAATCAAATACTCTCTTAATCTTGAGAACTTTTTATAAGATGGTCTAATAATCCATACTGAATAAATATGAATAATAGATAATAATACAAATACCAATCCAATCATTGGTATAAACATATATCCGACATCAGCTATTCTTTCAAATCCTCTACCTACAATTGCAACGCCAAGAAATGAAATAAATGTTGCTACAGCAAGTAATCCAAGGAAATATAAACAGTTGATCCCGAAACTCTTTTTTGTTACTGACATTATATACCTCTATTTTTCGTTGGCAGAATATGCATCAACGATGGCTTGTACAAGTTCACTTCTTACAACATCCTTACTTGTTAAATTAACAATTGAGATATTATCTATCCCTTTTAGAATGCTAGTTGCATGTACTAAACCAGATATTTCTTTATTAGGCAAATCGATTTGCGTGATATCGCCTGTTACTACAATTTTACTACCTTCACCCATACGGGTCAAAAACATCTTCATTTGCTCTTTCGTCGTATTTTGAGCTTCATCCAAAATAATAAAAGCATTTGATAGCGTTCTACCTCTCATATAAGCAAGTGGTGCTATTTCAATTACGCCTCTTTCTAAAAGCTTAGCATATGTATCTAACCCAAACATTTCTTGAAGCGCATCAAATAGTGGTCTTAGATAAGGATCAACCTTAGCTCCCAAATCGCCTGGCAAAAAGCCTAATTTCTCTCCAGCCTCTACTGCAGGTCTTGTCAATATAATCTTATCTACCTGCTTGTTTTTATACGCTACAGCAGCTAAAGCTACTGCTAAATATGTCTTACCTGTACCGGCAGGGCCAACTCCAAACACAATACTGTTTTTCTTTATTGCGTTAATATATTTTGCTTGGCCAACGGTCTTAGCTGCAATTGGCTTGCCTTTGGCGTTAATTGCTATAGTTTGAGTAACTTCTGATATAGAATCAATATCTTCAGAATCTATTAAATCAATTACTAAATCTATGAAAAATTTGTTGATGTTTTGAGATTTTGCTTTTTTTAGAAGCTCTTCAATGACAAGCTTAGCTTTATCGACATCCTTATCTTCACCATTAATTAAAAGATATTCATCGACTAGTTTTATGCTTACATTTAATTTCTTTTTTATGTATTTGATATTTGAATCATGCATCCCAAATAAAGCTATTTGATCTTGCATATCTAATATCTCAATCTTGGCTTCTATAACAAAACCTCCTTAAAAGTCCATATTGTTGAAACGGCTAGCTCCATCTGGCGCTGCACCGCGTTGAATATCTGCTAACAAATCTGATGGCATACCTGTATCTTCTGGTGGAGCAACAGGCTCATCAAAATCGTCAAATTGAACATTTGGATCTTCTTTTGGTTCTTGTTGAACTTGTTCTTCTTGTTGCTCTTGTTGAACAGGTGTTACATGCTCTTTTTCTTCAAAACGCATTTCGCTCTTAATCCAAGCATAGTTAAGTTTCAAATCTGCTTCACCACTTCTGTTTTTAGCAACTACAACATTTAGGGCTGCTTCGTTTTCACCAACAGCAAAATCACCTGGCGTTAAGAATAAAATCATATCTGCGTCTTGCTCGATAGCTCCAGATTCTCTCAAATCTGACATCTTTGGATCTCTAGGTTTTGCTGGCTGTCCTTGAACAAGTGCTTGTCTATTATCATCCTTTTCAAAGTCTCTTGACATCTGTGAAAGTACAATAACTGGAACTCCAACTTCCTTTGCCAAAATCTTTACTCTACGAGAAATATCTGTCATCATTTCGTAACGAGATCTAGAACGAGATGCTGTATCTGCAATTAACTGCATGTGGTCGATTACAACTAAATCTAATCTATTTTGTTTAGATTGCAATCTTCTAACTTTCAATTGGATATCATTCATTGAGATGTTTGAAGAATCATCTAAGAATATCTTTGTATTTGAGATTGCTTTTTGTGCTGCATACAATTTATTCATTTGCTCATTAGATAGATTGTATCCGCTTGAAATCAATTTAGAATCTACGCCTGAGTTTGTAGATAATAATCTCTTAATTAATTCATCCTTTGCCATTTCTAGGTTGAATACAGCAATAACCTTTTCTGGATTTGCCCTAGCGACGTTAGATACGATATTCATCGCAAATGAAGTTTTACCACAACCTGGACGAGCCGCAAGAACTATCATTTGTCCTGGCAAGAAGCCTCCGTTTGCAAGCTTATCTAAATTCTTAAATCCAGTAGATAAACCTGTCTTTCTTTCTCCAGATAGGTATAATTCTTGAATATCTCCAATAACTCTTTCAGCTCCAGTTGAAACAATTTCCAACTCTCTAGCTTCGTTAGAAGATTTCAAATCATATAAAGCACCTTGTGCGTATGAAACAATGGATTCACTATCTTCGTTGTTATAAACTCTATTTTCAACAATATCTGAAATTTTCAATAAATTACGCAAAGTAGCTAATTGCTTTAATGTCTCAATGTCTTGTAAATATGTAGCAGAAGAATAAGCTGCGCTGGCTACTTCAGATAAATAAGAAGCACCACCAATCTTTTCTTTTTGCTCTTCTGTCATTGTAGTAGACAAACCAATGAAATCATAAGAAGCACCTATATGATTTCTCTCTTGCATATGAGAATAGATAATTTGGTGTCTTGCTGTATAGAAATCAGTTACGCTAACCTTTGCAAAGATGTCTTGTGCGGCATCTTGGTCACTCATAATAACTGAAAGAATACTTCTTTCTAGGTCTTCATTGTTTGGAACATTCTTTACTTTTGGTTCGAATTGCTTTTTTGCGTTTTTAGTTTCCATTATTCCCTCTAAATCAGTAATGATTTAATTATACATTTGCCATTTTGCATAGTCAATATTGCTTTTTAAATTGATATTAACTCTTCCAATGTTTCGCTATAGAATTGCATAGCCTTCTTGTATGGCTCATCAGTTGTTAAATCAACGTGAGCTAATCTTAATATATCTACAGGATTCATTGAACCACCTGCACTTAAGAATTTCTTGTAATCTTTTACGGCATCTTCGCCTTTAGATAAAATATCTTTTGCAATGCAAATTGCAGAAATTAATCCTGTTGAATATTTGTATACATAATATGCTGAATAGAAATGAGGGATTCTTGCCCATTCATATCTAATCAAGTCATCATTTTCTACATCTTTACCATAATATTTTGCATTTAAATCGAAATACATATTGCATAAAGCGTCTGGAGTTACAGGAATGTCATTCTCTACCATCTTATGTGCATTGTCTTCAAATTCAGCAAATTGTGCTTGTCTAAAGATTGTTGTTCTAAACATGTTCAAAAGATAAGACAATAAATATTTTCTATAGTCCCCTTTTGCATCTTTTAGAAGGTGCATAACAAGCAATGTTTCATTAACTGTTGAAGCAACTTCTGCAACGAATATTTCATATTCTGCTTTCGATATTGGTTGTGTTTTATTTGAATAATATGAATGCATAGCATGTCCAAGTTCATGAGCTATTGTAAACACATCATTCAAAACTGGCTTATAGTTTAAAAGCACATATGGATGCACACCAAAGCAACCAGACGAATAAGCACCGCTTCTCTTTCCTTTATTTTCGCAAACATCAATCCAACCTTCATTAAATGCTTTATTTAACAAAGTTTGATATTCGTCTCCTAATGGTTTTAGTGCATCTAAAACAATTTGCTTTGCTTCACTATATTCGATATCTCTATCTACACCCGAAATTAAAGGCATATGTAAATCATATAAATGAAGTTTGTCATAGCCCAAAACTTCCTTTCTATATCTCATATATTTGTGTAGATTTGGAAGTGCTTCATTAATGTTTTTGATAAGTTTTTTATAAACATTGCTATCTACGTCTTCTCTAGATAAAGCGGCATCTAAGCAAGAAGGATAATTCTTCAAGCTTGCATAGAACCAATCTTTTTCAATGTTTCCTTTATATAGTGATGTTATTAAATTAATATTTTGCTTATATGCGTTAAACATAGATTCAAAAACTGCTTTTCTTTCATTTCTTGAACCAGTTTGCAAATAGTAACTGTAAACGCCATGTGATAAAGCTACCTTTTCGCCGCTGTCTAAAGTTACATCATCAAATTTAATATCCGCATTATCTAACATAGAGAAAGCTTCTTCAAAAAGACCGGAAAATCTTGTAGCCTTTGCTAAGATAACTTCCTCTTTTGTTGATAACGAATGTTCTTTGTTTTTTGCAAGTTTTTGAAGTTGATAATCATAGTTTTCAAAATCCTTATCTTTAGATAACGAAATGATGAAATCTAGTGGGTTTGCTAATATTTCTGGAACGACAAATGCTTCTTTAGCATAGATATCGCTCAATATTGCTTCAACCTTAGCTTTCATTTCTTTATATTTTGTGTTGGTGCAATCTTGATCCAATCTCATATGAGCATAAGCATAAAGTTTGCCCAAAACAAAATTTAGTTCATCATCAAGTTTATATACTGCTATGATATTTTCCTTGCTATTTAACTTCCCTTGATATGATTGAATCTTTGAATTTATCTCGCTTAATGATTTTAAATCTTTTTCCCAAAGATCTTCACTTTTGTAGATATCTTCAAGTCTCCATTTTAATTCATCACTAATTTCATCCCTTTTTAAAACTTGCATAATTCCTCTTATTCTACAGGCAATAATAAATCGTTTTCTTTAATCTTGCCCCATTTTCTTAATCCATAGCATACAGCCCAAGAAATGACAGCTGGTAATACAAATTCTAGAAGAATAACACCTAACCAAATTTGCCATCCCATTCCGCTTTGAGTAAATGTATCTATAACACCAACTAATCCTGATGTTCCCATACCGCCACCAGCGATACCGCATTTCAACTTAAATACACAAGTTGCGATTGGTCCACAAATAGCTGATGCAACGATTGGTGGAATAAATGTCCAACCATTTTTCATAATGTTTGGAATTTGTAACATACTTGTTCCTAGACCTTGAGAAATAAGTCCAGAAAAACCATTTTCTTTGAAACTCATTACAGCAAAGCCTACCATTTGACAAGCACAACCAACTACGGCTGCACCACCAGCAAGTAACATAGCTTCTTGTAAATCAGCACTAGCAGTAGCACTCGCACCAATTACTGGAGTTGCAACAGCTACCCAAATAGCAGCTGAAGATGTTGGCATTGTTAACAAGATTCCCATTAATACCGCAATAACTACACCCATTACAAATGGAGTTGCCTTTGTTGCTACTGCGATTAATAAACCTAATTTGTCTACTAACCAAATAAATGGCCAAGCTACAAAGATACCTGCAAGAGATATAATCATCATTCCAAGAGGAATTAAGATGATATCAAACTTAGTCTTCCCTGCATACAAAGAAGCTAGCTCAATTGCCATCAATGCAACTACATATGAACCAATTGGGTTTCCTGGAGCACCAACAGATAATGCAAATGTTCCTGCGATAATAGCATTAGAAAACGCTCCAACTAAACCTGCAACAGCTGCGGTAAATATAACAAGTGGCTTTGATTTTAGTTTAAATGCTATACCTACACCAATACCTGCACCCATCAAAGTCTTTGCGATAGATCCAATTGTATTAACAATGTAGAACATCTTAGAATCTTGTGGGAAAATCTTAGCGATTGTGCATAGAATTGTTCCTGCGATCAATGTTGCAAATAAACCAAGTGCCATTCCTGTGAATGCATCAATGAACCATCTTTTTGAAATGGCCTTAAGATTTGTTACACATGGGCTATTTTTGCCACCTTTGAAATAATTTTGAAAACGCTCTTTTACGTTTTTTGTTGCACAAGAATTGTTATCTTGTGTTTGTGGGTTTAAATCTACTTCTTCCACTTGGGGCTCTTTTTGCTCGTTCTCAGCAATTGTTTTAATTTCTTCCATGAGAAGCCTCCAAAGTTTTTATGTGTAATTATTATATATATACACGCGCACGCTGTCAAACAAAAAAAATTAGGGCGCCTAAACGCCCTAATTAGATTCGCCTTTTTCAATTAAGCTTTCTTAAATGTATATGCTTCCTTATCGCCAATGAAAACTGCCTTTCCGTCTCTCTTTACATATGTGTTTTCGTCAGCATTTTCTTTAGCACTCTTATAGTAATCTTTAGCTACATCTGTATCATCAAAATATGTAACTGATCCTGACCATGTGCCATTAGAAGCTGTAAATGCCTTTGTAATATGGCTTGCTGTGTTGCTGAATAATGAAGCAATACTCTTACCAACGTTTCCAAGGCCCTTTGTTGTATCAACAGCAGCAACTGTGTAACCTGCATTTTCATACTTTTCAATAGCTTTATCTGGATTAGATGGCATACAAGCTGCAAATACGAATACAGAAACAACTACTAAAAGTGCTACAACTGCAATAAGTGATAAACTCTTTTTCATAAAAATAACCTCCAATAATTATTTATTTGATAAGTAAATTATAAATAATTCTAAATATGTTAGTCAAAGATTTGAATAACATTGTAAAAAAAAATTTACATTACTAATATATATAAAGAAATAGGACACAAGGTCCTACTTATTTATTCTGCTTCTTGAGATACATCCTTTATATCGCTTGCTATGACTCTGCTCTTTTTACCATCCTCAATTATAATCAATTCTGGGACAATGTCTTTTCGTTTGCTTAATTCAACTTCTTTTTTCTTAGCCTTGAATTTATCCCATCTTGCAAAGATTACGATTATAGCAATTAAGGCTGCAGCAAGTACTGCTAAGATTACATAAAACTTAACATCTTCTAATAAACTTGAATCAAATGCTTGTGCAGATAATAAAAATAACATGTTCATACGCATATTATAACACACAAAATATACTAATCAATATTGAATTAGGTAAATTTATTATATATAATAATGCTTGTGAGAGGTGGACTATGAACATAACTAAAGAATCTAAACAAAATGCCGTAAACTATATCACAAGCGAAATCGAACATATTATTAAGGATTACGAACCTAGAGTTCCAGGATCAAAAGGTGAAAATCAAGCACTTGATCATATGGTAGATGAACTTGGCAAAATGTGCGGCGAAAAGAATGTTGTAAAACAACCATTTAAAGTAGCTCCTAAAGCTTTCTTTGGATGGACATTTTTCGTAACAATTTTCACAATACTTGGTAATGCGATTTATTATATGACTCCAGTATTTTCAATACTTTGCTATGTAATTGGAATCTTGCCAATGTTTTTGGAATTTGTTTTCTATAAGCCATTTATCGATCCTCTATTTGAGCAAGGCACATCTGGTAACGTAATTGGTATGCTTAAACCAAAAGGCCAAATCAAAAGAAGAATCGTATTCAATGGTCACAGTGATGCCGTTTATGAATGGCACTGGCACTATGTTGGCGGATATAAATTATTCTTAACATCAATTATTGTTGTTGTTATTGGATTTGCTTATTCCCTAATATTAGCTATTGTTACATCTATTATTGAAGGACCTATTGGAACTCCGTCTATGGATGGTTGGTTAATTTATGCATCATTTGCTGGTTTAATTTTTATTCCTGCATACATTTGCTTTATGTGGTTCTGTGATTATAAGACTGTTGTTCCTGGAGCCAACGATAACCTAACAGCTTGCGAAATGGCTATTGCTGCTATCAAGGTTTTAAAAGATAACAACATTGAACTTGAAAACACAGAAGTTGTTGCCCTAATCACTGGTTCAGAAGAAGCTGGTTTAAGAGGCGCTAAAGCTTTCTGTAAAACTAATCCAGAATTCGGTAAGGAAGAAGGAATCGAAACAATATTTGTTACATTTGAAACATTGCGTGAACTTGAACATTTAGTAATCTATTCTAGAGATATGAATGGTATTACAAAGAATGATTTAGGCGTTTGCGAATTAGCAAAAGCTGCTGGTAAGAAAAATGGCATGGATCTAAAATATGGCTCAGTATTCGCTGGAGCTACAGATGCTGCTGCATTCTCTCAATCTGGATTAAAAGCTACATGTTTAGCTGCTATGGATCCTAACGTTCAACAATACTATCATACAAGATTAGACAACTACGACAATCTATCTCCAGAATGTTTATCTAAAGTATTGGATATCACAATGGATATGATTGACGATTTCGACCAAAACGGTCTTCCAAAAGTTTAATCATATATCTTGTAATTCAAAAGACTGCTCAAATGGGCAGTCTTTTTTGCTATTTGTAAAATTTATTTATAAAGTCGATTGGACTAATAGGCGGAACTTCACTGTTTTTAAAGTCTTTTTCGTTTCTAGTAATTATATAATCTGCTCCTATTCGTTTTGCACAAACAGATTGCAAAGAATCTTCAAAATCGTCCATGCCGGTGTTTAATGCTTCTGATATGTCTTCTGCTTTTAAATCTTCTATAGTTAGCACTATTTCTACCGTAGATAATACTTTTTTGATTTTATCTTGAGTTAACTCTTTACGCATAATATAAACTAGATTTGGAATTGAAAGCGCAGAAATATATCCATCTATTTCATTTATACTACATAACCTCAATATAGCTTCTGCTGCGTCTGCATATAATTTTCTATCCTGGAAATAGTCAATTAAAATATTAGTATCAATTATTACTTTCATATTTAGACATCCTTTCCTTTTTAATCTCTTTCAAATCATAGTCGCCTTTAAGAATGCCTCTAAGAGAGTCCGTTAAGAAAGTTGTATTCTCTTTCTTAGATATAATTCTCGCAACTTCTTTTCCGTTTTTTACAATCACGATTTCGTCTCCTTCTTGCACAAGTTTTAAATACTTACCAAAGTTATTCTTTACTTCAGTCGCTGTTGCAATTGTCATATTCTGGGCCTCCCTTTACCCACTATCATTATATATTTTAGCTATTTTATAGTCAACAATTTTAGCTAAATTAAAAATGTAATTATTAAACAATTTCTTTTTAATAAATGTCATTTTTAACCAATTGGCATATGCTGTAGACTATTTGGCAAAATGCGAATAATATCCATAAATACAGCACAATTTATTTAATATCCATTTAATAAAACTTTGCTAATATATAGGTGTAAAGAGAAAAACTTTTAGATAATTCTTAGGTGCAGGAGTAGTGCACCGGCGCCTAAGAAGTCTCCTTTAAAAACTAGAAAACTTGGGAAGCGAAAAGCTTCCTTATTTTATTTAAAAAAGATGGACACCTTTCGATGTCCATCCTGATATCCATAAAGTGATAATTATCTAATAATATCGTTCTCGTATAGAGGATATTTCTTGCAAAGGTTTTGAACCTTGATTGTGCATTCAGCAACTGCTTCTTCTCCTCTATTGATGATGTCTGCGATACAATCAGCGATAACTAACATATCTTCTTCCTTCATACCTCTAGATGTAACAGCTGGAGTTCCTAATCTGATACCACTTGTAATGAATGGTGTTTGAGGATCGAATGGGATAGCATTCTTGTTAGCTGTGATATGAGTCTTATCTAGTAAAGCTTCAATTTCTTTACCTGTCTTGCCCTTCTTTGTTAAGTCGATAAGCATTAAGTGATTATCTGTACCACCAGATACTAAATCAATACCCTTTGACATTAAAGCTTCAGCAAGAACTTTTGCGTTCTTAACGATTTGTTGTTGATATACCTTGAAGTCTTCAGATAAAGCTTCCTTTAATGCAACAGCCTTAGCTGCGATGATGTGCATTAATGGGCCACCTTGTGTTCCTGGGAAGATAGCCTTATTAATCTTTAGATATAATTCTTCATCGTTTGTTAAGATTAAACCGCCTCTTGGTCCACGTAATGTCTTGTGAGTTGTTGTTGTAACAACGTCAGCAATACCAACTGGTGTTGGATGACATCCTGCAGCAACAAGTCCTGCGATGTGAGCCATATCTACCATTAAATATGCGCCAACTTTATCTGCGATTGCTCTGAATCTAGCAAAATCAATTATTCTTGGATATGCAGAAGCACCAGCTAAGATTAGCTTTGGCTTGCATTCTAAAGCTAACTTCTCTACTTCATCATAGTTGATTGTGCAAGTATCTTTATCTACTCCATATGGAACGATGTTGAAATACTTACCAGAGATGTTTACTGGGCTACCATGAGATAAGTGACCACCATGTGCTAATGACATACTTAATACTGTATCGCCTGGTTGTAATAAAGCAAAGAATACTGCTAAGTTTGCGTTTGCACCTGAGTGAGGTTGAACGTTAGCGAATTTTGCACCAAACAATTCACATGCTCTTTGTCTAGCAAGCTCTTCAGCGATATCTACGAATTGACATCCGCCATAGTATCTCTTGCCTGGGTATCCTTCAGCATACTTGTTTGTTAAGTGGCTGCCCATAGCTGCCATTACAGCAGGTGAAACGATGTTTTCACTGGCAATAAGTTCAATGTTGTCTTGTTGTCTTTTTAATTCTTTTTCTAAAGCATCTACTAACTCTGGGTCAGTTTCGCTAATAACCTTAAAATCTATCATAGGTAGGTCTCCTTCTACTTATTAAATTTCTTATGTTTTATAATATAACACATGCCTTTATATTTACGCCAATATTTAGAGCAAGATTTATAATGTATATTAAAAATCTTTTTGTGTTAATAGTTTATTGACTACATATGAGGCCATTTTAGCCCCTTCAAGCGCTGGAACGTAACTCATTGAGCCAACTGTTCCCTCTGTTTTTATTGACGCCAATTTAGCGCAACAAACATCCAATTTTTTAACGCCCAATTTTTTCAAATCATGACGAAGCTTTTTAGCAAGTCCATCGTTTGCAGTTTTGTATAAATCTGTGATTTCAAAATCTGCGCCTTCTATTCTTGAACCTGCTCCCATAGCGCTTAAAATACTGACACCTGAATTTAAAGTATTAATGATCAATTCAATTTTGTCTTGTCTTGAATCAATAGCATCTACGACAAAGTCGTAATCTGAAAAATCTATTATGTTATCTTTTGTGTAAAATTGAGCGAATGTTTGAACTTTGCAGTTAGGATTTATTTCGTTGATTCTATTTTTCCATGCATCAACTTTATATTCCCCAACTGTCTTTATGGTGGCAATAAGTTGTCTATTAATATTAGACTCTTCAATCTTATCGCCATCGACAATTGTTATATAGCCGATGCCGGCTCTAACTAATGCTTCAACAACATAGCCGCCGACACCGCCCACTCCAATAACAGCTACTTTGCTGTTTTGAAGTATTGAAAATTTTTCTTCTCCAATAAGCTTTATTTCTCTTGAGAACATTCTATCTTTAGATCCAATAATTGTTGTGGATCAACTTCAGATGGAGCATCACTCATTAGACATGAAGCATTTTGAACTTTAGGGAATGCAATAACATCTTTAATGTTATCGTTTTGAGAAACTAACATTACCATTCTATCCAAACCAAATGCTAAACCACCATGTGGAGGTGCACCATATTTGAATGCGTCTACGAAGAAACCAAACTTAGATTTAATTTGTTCTTGTGTTAATCCAATTAGCTTGAAGATCTTCTTTTGTAATTCTGGGTTGTGGATTCTTATAGAACCACCACCAGCTTCTTGACCATTGATAACCATATCGTATGCATTTGATCTTGCATTTATAGGATCTTTATCTAATAAATCAAAATCTTCTACCATTGGTGATGTGAATGGGTGATGCATTGCAACCAAACGGTTTTCTTCTTCACTCCACTCGAACATTGGGAATTCTGTTACCCACAAGAAATCGTATTGAGATTTATCATACAATTCGTATTTATTTGCAAGTTCACATCTTAGAGCGCCTAATGCGTCAAATGTAACCTTTTTCTTGTTTGATGCAACAAAGAATAGAACGTCACCTACTTGAGCGTCTAGCTTAGCTAGGATTGCGTCCTTTTCTGCATCAGATAGGAACTTGAAGAATGAAGATGTAATTCCTTCTTCTTTAACCATTGCCCAAGCAAGTCCCTTAGCACCATATGATTTAACGAACTCGCCACAAGCATCCATATCCTTTCTTGTCATCTTAGATGCCAAGCCTTTTGCGTTAATAGCTCTAACTGCACCATTTTCTGCGATAGCATTTGCAAATACAGAGAATGCACTATCTTTTACTAATGAAGAGATATCGTTCAATTCTAAACCAAATCTTGTATCTGGCTTATCTGATCCCCATCTTTCCATAGCTTCTTTCCATGTGATTCTTCTAAACTTGCCATCGAACTTAATTCCCTTGCATTCGCTAAAAATTGCTTTTACTAATCCTTCTGCAATTTCCATAACGTCTTCGCAAGATTCAACGTAACTCATTTCCATATCGATTTGAGTGAATTCTGGTTGACGGTTAGCTCTTAAGTCTTCATCTCTAAAGCACTTAGCGATTTGGTAATATCTATCCATACCAGCAATCATTAATAATTGCTTATATAATTGTGGAGATTGTGGTAAAGCATAGAATTCGCCTGGGTGAACTCTAGATGGAACTAGATAGTCTCTAGCGCCTTCTGGTGTAGATTTTCCAAGGTATGGAGTTTCAATATCTAAAAATCCGTGGTCTGCTAAATAGTTTCTTGTTATTCTAGAGATTTTATCTCTCAATACTAAGATTTGTTGTAAAGCTGGACGTCTTAAATCTAGATATCTATATTGCAATCTTAATGTTTCTGAAGCCTTAACGTCATCCTTGATTTCGAATGGAGTTGTTTCTGCTTCAGCTAAGATTTTTAATTCTGTTGCTAAAATCTCAATTTCGCCTGTTGGTAAGTTTTTATTGATGTTTGATCCTCTTGATCTAACCTTACCAGTTACAGCTACTACGTATTCTGTACGTAGTGTTGTTGCCTTTTCAAATACAGACTTGTCTACTGAATCGTCAAAAGATACTTGAACTAAACCAGAAATATCTCTTACGTCAATAAATAAAAGATTTCCAAGGTTTCTATACTTTGCTACAAAGCCCATAACAGTAACTTGGCTATCAATATCTTTTGCTCTTAATTCGCCACACTTGTGTGTTCTTTTTGTTGATCCTAATAAATCTACCATTTTATGCCTCTATGTTAAAGAATTTTAATATCTCGTTTAATTGAATTGGAGTTTCTTCTCCTGTTGCCATATTTTTGATGTTTGCCTTGTTTGTATCAAGTTCATCGTCACCTAAAACAATCATGTACTTAGCACCAATCTTGTTTGCATATTTTAATTGGCCCTTGAATGATCTTTCCAAAAGGTCGATTTCAACGCTAAGACCGTGTTGTCTTAGATTCATTGTAAATGGCATTATGTTTTCTTTTGCTTTATCTGAAAGTAATGCAATGAACAAATCTGGAACTTCTTCTTCTCCAACGCTTAATCCTAAAGATTCAAGTGTTAAGATTAATCTTTCAAGTCCCATTCCAAATCCAACTGCTGGACAAGGCTTTCCTCCAACTTGTTCAACTAGGTTGTTATATCTACCACCACCGCAAACAGTTCCTTGCGCACCAATTGATGTTGATACAAATTCAAATACTGTTCTTGTGTAATAATCTAATCCTCTTACGATGTGTGGATTAACAACATACTTAATATTTAATTTATCTAGTTCTTTTAAAACATTGTTATGATGTGCTTTGCAATCATCACATAGATAATCTAAAATTACTGGAGCTTTAGCTGTAATAGCTTTGCAACCTTCTTCTTTGCAATCTAAGATTCTCAAAGGATTCTTTTCGAATCTTTCTTTACATGTTGAGCAAAGCTTATCAAAGTTTACTCTTAGATAATCTTTTAAAGCTTCATTATATTTTTTTCTACATTCTGGACAGCCAATTGAATTGATGTTTAATTCTAATTCTTTTACGCCCAATCTATCAAAGATAGTTTTAGCAACGCACATAACCTCTACGTCAGCTAAATATGATTCTGATCCATAATACTCAATACCAAATTGGTGGTGCTCACGTAGTCTTCCTGCTTGTGGTCTTTCATATCTAAACACTGGAGTTATGTAGTACATTTTTGTTGGTTGAGTATTAGCATATAAAGAGTTTTCAATGAAAGCTCTTGCAACGCCTGCTGTACCTTCTGGCTTTAGAGTCATAGATCTATCGCCTTTATCATTAAACGTATACATCTCCTTATTTACGATATCTGTTGTGTCACCTACACCTCTTAAGAACAACTCTGTATGTTCGAAAGTTGGAGTTCTAATTTCTTTAATATTGAAATCTAAAGCAACCTTTCTAACTTTGTTCTCTACATAGTGCCACTTGTATGATTCTTGTGGTAATACATCTTTTGTACCTTTTGGTATATTTATCATCTTTTTGCCTCTACAAAATAAATTTATTCAAGTTCATTGATTTTAGTTGTGCGCCCATTCTGTCATCAACATATTTCTTGTCGATTGTTACATCTTGACCGCCAGCTACATCTGTAATTTCATAGCTTACGTCTTCTAGAAGTTTTTCCATAATTGTTTGCAATCTTCTAGCACCAATATCTTCATCAGATTCGTTTTGAGCATATGCAAGTTCTGCTATTTCTTCGATTGCTTCATTTGTAAACTTCAATCTAACGTTATCTACTTTTAATAACTCAGTATATTGCATCAATATAGCATTATCTGGCTTTGTCAAAATCTCAACGAAGTCCTTTTTCGTTAAAGATTGTAATTCAACCTTAATTGGGAATCTTCCTTGAAGTTCTGGTATTAAGTCTGAAACAGATGCGATATGAAAAGCACCGGCTGCGATAAACAAAATATAATCTGTCTTAACGTTTCCATGCTTTGTATTTACTGTACAACCTTCAACGATTGGTAGAATGTCTCTTTGAACACCTTCTCTTGAAACATCATTACCATTTTGAGTTCCACGTTGCGCAATTTTATCTATTTCATCGATAAATATAATTCCGTCGTTTTCAGCTCTTTCAATAGCTAAAGCATCTAAATCATCTTTGTCTATCATTGAATCAACTGCTTCTTCGAACAATTGCTTATATGCATTAGCAACAGTAATACTTCTCTTCTTCATTGGAGTCTTACCGCCACCCATCATTTGCTTTGTAATATCTGAAATGCTAAAAGATATAGAACCACCTTGTCCTATCATTTGTGGCTTTTGAACTTCTGGCAACATAATATCGATTACTAAATCATCAATCTTGCCTTCTCTTAATTCTTGAAGAATGTAAGCTCTGATTTGTCCTTCAGATAAATCAGGGAAAGAATCTTTTCTCTTTTCTAAGATAGCTGGTACTAATTGATTCTCAGCTTTTTCTTTAGCCTTTTCTTCTACGCTTTTAGCTTGTTCATCTTTTACTAATCTATATGAAGCCTCAACTAAATCTCTTACCATTGATTCAACATCTCTACCAACGTAACCAACTTCAGTATATTTAGTAGCTTCAACTTTTATAAATGGTGCTTTAACAAGTTTTGCAAGTCTTCTTGCGATTTCTGTTTTACCAACACCAGTAGGTCCTTTCATGATGATATTTTTTGGAGTAATTTCATCTCTTAATTCTTTAGATAATTTACTTCTTCTATATCTATTTCTTAATGCTACAGCAACAGCCTTTTTAGCATCTTCTTGACCGATAATGAATCTATCTAATTCAGCAACGATTTGTTTTGGTGTATATTCTAACATCTTATACCTCCTCAACAATTATGTGATCGTTTGTGAATACGCATAATTCACTTGCAATCTTTAGTGCTTTATATGCAATATCTTTTGCCTCAAGATTTGTTTCTTGAACCATTGCTCTTGCAGCAGCTAAAGCATAGTTGCCACCAGAACCGATCGCACAAACGCCACCATCTGGCTCAATAACTTCTCCAGAACCAGAAACAATTAGAAGTGTTGATTCATCTGCGATAATCATCATTGCGTCCAATTTTCTTGGTAATTTATCATCTCTCCAAAGCTCAGCTAATTCAACTGCGCTTCTTGTTAGATTGCCGCTATATTTTTGTAGCATCTTTTCTATCTTCTCACTAAGTGCCATAGCATCTGATACAGCACCGGCAAATCCCATGACAACCTTGTCTCCGAACAATCTTCTAACTTTCTTAGCTGTGCCCTTTAAAATAACGCTTTGGCCAAGAGTGATTTGTCCATCACCAGCAATAGCTGTCTTTCCATCCTTTCTTACTGCACAAATTGTTGTGCCTCTTAATTCGTTTTCCATAATTCCTCTTATAAACTCATCTTATCGATTAGATCTAATGACCTTGTCGTATAAGCTTGTTTTCTTTCTTTTTTATCCCTAGGTGGGTTTTGTAATTCCGGTAAAATACCGAAATTAGCATTCATTGGTTGATAGTCTTGTGTTGAATCTACAAGGTGTCTTTGTAGCGCGCCTATGATACTTTCTTTTGGGAAGATTAATAAATCTTGTCCCTTTATGGTTCTATCCAAATTCAAAGCAGCTATCATACCACTCATTATCGATTCTACATATCCTTCAACACCGCTCATTTGACCTGCAATAAATAAGTTCTTGTTGCTCTTTAATTGGAAGCCTTCGTTTAGCACTTTTGGGGCGTTAATGTATGTATTTCTATGCATTACGCCATATCTTAAGATTTCAACATTCTCAAGCCCTGGTATTAACGAAAATACTCTCTTTTGTTCTGGGAACTTTAGATTTGTTTGGAATCCTACGATATTATAAGCACTACCTTCAAGGTTTTCTTTTCTTAATTGAACAACAGCATAGAATCTTTCATCTGAGCCTGGTCTTCTAATTCCCTTTGGACGAAGTGGCCCAAATCTCATTGTATCTTCACCTCTTGCTGCCATAACTTCTATTGGCATACAATGTTCAAATACTTTTAAGTCAAAATCATGAAGCGTTGCTTTTTCTGCATTTATAAGTTCCGTGTAGAATCTTAAATACTCTTCTTTATTCATTGGGCAATTGATATAGTCCTCGCCACCTTTATCGTATCTTGCTGCAAAAAACGCTTTTGAAAAATCGATTGATTTTTCATCTACGATAGGAGCAACTGCATCGAAAAAGTTTAAATTCTCTTCGCCTAAAATTCTATCTATATCTTTAGATAAAGCATCACTCGTTAATGGTCCTGATGCAATAATTGTTGGAATAGTTTCATCGATTGATGTAACTTCTTCACGAATGATTTTTAGGTTATCAAATTGCTTAAGTCCCTTTTCAACTTCCTTGCTAAATAATTCTCTATCTACAGCAAGGGCTCCGCCTGCTGGAACTGCAGTTTTATACGCTGCCTCCAATAAAAGCGAACCAATCTTGCCCATCTCTAGTTTTAAAAGTCCATGTCCAGTATCTTTAGCGATACTTTTTAGAGAGTTAGAACAAACAAGTTCTGCTAGATTTTGAGTTTTATGTGCTGGCGTTGATTTTGTGCCATCACGCATTTCATATAACTCAACCTCATATCCTCTCTTTAATAGTTGATAAGCAGCCTCGCATCCTGCAAGCCCGCCACCAATTACTCTAATTTTCATTCTCTGGCACCACTACTGTTTTACATGCATTGTTTGTGCATACATAGCTCTTCTTGCCTTCTTTGTCTTCAACAATCTTCATTGGGCCTTTGCACTTTGGACACAATATAGGTGCTGGCAAATCCCAAGCGATAAATTTGCAAGATGGATATCCAGAGCAAGTATAATAAGGCTTACCCTTTTTAGATGTTCTTTGATAAACTGGTCTTCCACATTGTGGACACTTTGCAACTGGCTCTTCAAATGGCTTTGTGTTTTGACATCTTGGGAAGTTTGGACAAGCTAAGAACTTACCAAATTTACCTTGCTTTATAATCATTCTTGCGCCACATTTATCACAAATAACATCACTCTCTTGAGCTGGATCCTTTTTCCCGAAGAAACGTACATTTAGTACTTGCTTATGGAATTCTGGATAGAAGTCCTTTAATACTAGATACCACTTTTCTTTTCCTTCTGCGATTTCATCTAGTTTTTCTTCCATTGCGGCAGTAAACTTTGTATCCATAATTGTTGGGAAACCTTCTACAAGTTTTTCAACAACTTTTTCTCCAAGTTCTGTTGGAACCAATTCCATCTTCTTGTTTTCTGGATTCTTAACTTTCTCTACGTATTTTCTTAAAACCAAAACAGATACAGTTTTTTCATATGTTGATGGACGGCCAATACCATTATCTTCCATAGCCTTAATAACTGTACCATCTGTATATCTTGGTGATGGCTTTGTGAACTTTTGCTCACCAGTTACATCTTGACATTGTAGAGGCTCACCTACTTCGTAGTTTGGCAACTCTTTTGCATTATCTTTATCATCTGACGCATAAGCAGCTGTGTATCCTTGGAATGCACAAGTTTTGCCCTTTAATTTAAAGCCATAAACTGTGTCATTATATGTAGATGAGATTGTAACATCCAATGTATCATAAATGGCTGGTGCCATTTGTGAAGCCAAAAATCTATTGTAGATTAAGTTATATAACCTCCAATCATCTCTAGCCATTTTATCTTTTATAGATTCTGGAGTAATTTCTACGTTAATTGGTCTTATAGCTTCGTGTGCATCTTGAGCATCTTGCTTTGTTGCAAAGAAGTTTGGTTTTGCTGGAACAAAATCTTGTCCAAATTTTTGACCAATAAATGCTAGAGCTTCACGTTGAGCATCTTGAGATATACGAACAGAGTCTGTTCTTATGTATGTAACCAAAGCTGTTTGGCCCATTCCTTGAATTTCAACACCTTCATATAAAGATTGAGCACACTTTGTTACTTGTGCTGCTGAGAAATTCAATTTTGATATAGCTTCTTGTTGCATTGTAGATGTTGTAAATGGCGCTGGAGCTTTTGAATAAGATTTTGCTCTCTTTACATCGTCAACCTTAAATGTTCCCATCTTAGATTCGGCGATTACTTTATCTGCCATTTCTTTATTTGTAACTTTAGCCTTCTTGCCGTTTATATAAGTCAATTCGCATTTTTGTGTCTTTGATTTTTCTGGTTTTGAAACATGCGCTATAATTGGCCAATACTCTTCTGGCTTGAAGTCTCTAATTTCTTTTTCTCTATCTACTATCATCTTCAAAGCAACAGATTGAACACGACCAGCAGATAATCCTGGTTGTATTAGCTTTGAAATAATAGGAGATAATTCGTATCCAACCAATCTATCCAAAACACGTCTAGCTTGTTGAGCATCTACAAGATCCATATTGATTTCTCTTGGTTCTGAGATTGCCTTTTCAACTGCACGCTTTGAAATTTCGTTGAACTCGATACGAATGTTCTTTCCTTTAATTCCACATACTTCTGCTATGTGCCAAGAAATTGCTTCTCCTTCTCGATCAGGGTCGCCTGCAAGATATACTTTATCTGCTTTAGCAACTTCTGACTTAATCATCTTAATGACAGCTTCTTTGTCTGGATTAATAATATATTCAGGAGCGAAGTTCTTGTCGACATCTACAGCAATTCTATTAGCAGGAAGGTCTCTTACGTGCCCTTTTGACGCAATGACCTTGAAACCTTTTCCTAAATACTTAGAAATGGTGACTGCTTTATGTGGAGATTCAACAATAATTAATTCCATGTTTGTCCTTATTTACGATTTTTAGCATCCTTTGTTTTTACAAAAATGCTCTTTATTTGCTTTTTTAAATCTTTATCTAGTGGTGCTATTTCGTTTGCTTGATTATATAAAGTTACATCGACAGCAACATATACCAAGTAGAAGAATGCTAGAACCGCAAAAATACTGAACACAATTAAGAATGCACTATTGTGTAAGAATGGTGTGTATGTAGCTCCAGTAATATTTGAGATATATCCACTTTGTGATGCTAATTGAGCAACGTTTAAGAATGAGAATGTGCTTAATAAAGCAAAGCATACAAACAATCTTGATTCTGGAACGATTGCAATATACATCAATAGAAGAATTAATCCTAATGGTAAGATTGTGATTGTAGAACCTGCGCCGATTAAAGCGTATGCAATAAACATCAATCCCATATTTAGAACTAAGTCCAATCTATTTCTATTCTTGTAATAAACAAAGATTGGCCAAGCTGACATACCAGCAACAAATAACCAATTCAATACTTCTACAAGTGTTGTTCTTGTCTTTGAATTTGCAGCACCAAAGATAGCATACATATTGAATGAATCAGTAGATAGATATTTGTTGCTTGCGAATGAATTATACATTCTTACAAAGTATTCAAATCCTTGTCCATTCTTTACACTATCAAATGTCATAATAAATCCGAACATATAGAACAAGATTAGCGCAGTTGCAATTGAAGCAACATTATACCAACGTGATTCTTTGTCATATATAATTCCGATAACTTGATAAGCAAGTACGGCTGGCAAGATTATTAACATATAGTTACTAAACATTAATGCGCACATATATAGCACTGGAGGTAAAATGTAATCTTTCTTAAGCATTGCAAGAACCATTCCTACCATGAACATAATTGCTACACTTTCGATTGCTCCATAGAAACTTGTAAAGAAGAAGAATACAGGAACAAATGCATAGAATGCAGAATATATTGCTGCACTCTTTGAATCTTTATTTGATGATACGAATGAATAAATCATGTATGTAACAATGATGTCTGCAAGAATTTGTGGCAAACGCATTAAGATTGCATATCCTAAAGATGCACTCTTAATCTTTAATCCTGCAGCAATGTGTGCCAAAACTGTGTATGTAACTGCGCCACCCATAGGTGCGTTACTTGATTCGTTTAATGAATAGAACGATAGAAGACCTGAAGATTTTCCGAGTTCACCTAAAGATTCTAATTGAGAAACATTGCTTGTCATACCAAATGTGCATACAGCAACGATGAATCTAACTAATAGTGAGCCAACTAATATATAAACGAAAATGGCAAAATCTGAAGTTAAAACTGATTTAACTTTTGCAAGATCAATCTTTTCGTTAATTCTTTTGTATAAATCTGAATGCTCTTTTTCAGGCATTAATACATTTTGTTTTTCTTTCATTGAGTTAGCCACTAAGTAGTAAACTAATCCAGCAATGCATAAGCTAACTAAAGACATTAAAACAACAAATGTGATTGAACCGCCATTTGATAAAGAATATGTAGTTGAGTACTTCAATACTTCAACTGTATTTTCATCAACATATGCTTGAGGAATTTCTTTAACTCTTTCCAAAACGATGTTATCTGCATAAGCAACACCTGTAGCATTCTTGCTTGGGCTACCAATACCTACAGTGAATTTTGCATCACAATCTTCTGCTGATGTGAAATAGTAGTTAATTGTAATCCATTCATCATTTGTTGATTTTGTTAAATTAAATCCTTTGAATTCTTCTGCTTGAGTTTCAAAACCAATTCTAAAACCAATATCATCTTGTGGAGTAATAGAAGAAACTTTAACATATGCTGAGATGTAGTAAGATGCATTCTTCTTTAATGATACAGTTTGAGCAGCATACTTATATCCGCTTGTAACATTAAACTTTGCATAGTAGTTTCCTAACTTTGGATCCCATGAGTCATCATGTGTGTTGTATGGGAAAGTAACAGCAGTTGAACTATCTGTTGATTTAATCCACCCTATTTCTGATCCTGATTGACTTTGTTCTTCAAAATTTGAATTTGTTAAAATGTTAACTCCAAAATCGTTATTGCTTGAACAGCCTACAAATGTAAATACTGCCACAGATAAAACGATTAATGTTAACATAACTAAAATTATTTTTTTCATTGTTGGCCACCTAAAATAATCAATTTATATTTATCATATACAAAACGGCATATATTTTCAAGTATTATAATTATAATTTATTATTTATATTTAAATAAAAAGAAGTGTGCTCTCAAGATTTCTCTTGAGAG
>CAMOQV010000009.1 GCA_946623205.1 uncultured Clostridia bacterium | reverse complement strand
AGTATAATTTCTTTGTATTTTTCTTCCTATTATCTTTCTTCTATTTTAGGTGTATCATATATGCAGCACGACGAAGGTCGTGTTTTTTTACGCCAATTTTTGTTTATTTTAATCTATCTCCTATACAATTTTTTTAAGAAAGGAGTCCAAAGTGGAGCAAGAACCATTAAGTAAAGAAGATAAACTAGCACAATATATTAAACGTAGACATATTGAAATGGCAATTATTATTCCATTGATTGTACTTATTGTCGGCGGTGTTATTTTTGGTATTATTTATTTCATTCATGCGGCCACTATGTTTACTAGGGGATTGTCAAAAGCGTTGGCTGATTATGTGGCGAATAGAGTTGTTGAGCGTGTTTATTATGATGACATATGGCAGTATACTCTATATTCCAAGGAGTCGGATCCCGACTATGCATATGTTGTTGTTGAAGGTTTTGGACTTTCTATTTTTGATCAAAGAGAGATTGTTTTACCTCGAGAGATTGATGGTAATAGAGTTAAAGAATTTAGTTTTAAGTATAATGATTCTTACACAGGGAAAGTGTTTTACGATTCGTGTTATACGGATATTATAAGTTTGCGAACTTGCTTAATTGAAGATTGTGAGGGAATTATTGTTGGAAATGGAGATTTTTTAATTGGATATGCTTCGCATTTCTTTGAGAAAGCATCTAAAATATATGTAAATGATGTTTGTTATCAATTAGCACATACGGCTACTTGGACAAAAGATATAAATGTTTGTAAGGCAAATGTGTCGTATATGTTAAATTATGAAGATACGGACGCGGTATTCGTGAAAGATTATTATTATTGTTTTCCATACGAAATGCCAGATGATGTGGCTGAAGAATACGAAAAAGCACGAACGCTTGAAGAGAGTGAAGCTGTGTTTATTAAATACAATGCTGTGCGTGTTTATCTAAATGAATATAATAATGGGTATTATTGGATAGATAATCTTAATATAGGAGATAAGATTTTAACAATTCCCCAAAAACCTCAAAGAGAAGGATATACATTTGTTTGTTGGTGTTTAGATGAAGCAGGAACACAACCTTTTGATTTTAATACTTATGTAAAAGCCGATTCTGATTTAGTGCTATATGCAAAGTGGATGGCAGAATAATAACATTTATATCTTTTTGTTTTTATAAATATAATCTATAATAATAACGTATGAAAAAAATAGGAATATTCATCTTATTAATTATATTGATGGTTTTATTTGTTGCTTGTTCTTCAATGACAACAAATACTTTTAATAGTTTTGATTATTTTTCAACCATTATTACATTAAATTCTTCTACAGATAAAAGTGTAAATACAAGCGAAGCTTGGCAAGAAATGTGTTTATCTTTAGGCATAATGGAAGATAAATTATCTGTTTATGTAGAAGATAGTGATATTTCTAATTTTAATGGTGTAAGCGAAGGAACAACTATTGAGGTTTCTAAATTGACATATGATGTGTTAACGCTTGCAAAAGAAGCATATGAAAACACAAATGGATTATATAATCCTGCAATGTATTTGCTAAGCGATTTGTGGGGATTTACAGATAGATTTACAAAATCAACATATGAAGCCCAAAAGCCTTATGATAGACAAAATCCTCGTCAAGAGTTGCCAGAAGATAAATATATAAATGGATTTTTATCATTAACAGATTTTTCAAAAGTAGGGTTTAATGTTGTTGAAGATAAATATTACATAACAAAGCCATTAGATAGTATTGAGATTGACGGGTTTAAATATACAATGCAATTAGACTTAGGCGGCATAGTAAAAGGATACGCAGCTGCTATTTTAAAGAAAACAGCAGACCAGTTTAATATTGAATATGGTTATGTAACACTAGGTTCGTCATCTTTGGCGTTATTTGAGAGAAATAAAAAAGGCCAATTATGGGACTTGAAATTAAAAGATCCACTTGATTCTAATTCATATTATTTAAAAACATCTCAAAGTTCTATATATGTTTCTACATCTGGAAATTATGAACAATACTATGATATAAACGGAAAGAGATATTGTCATATTATTAATCCAACAACAGGGCGCCCAATAGATAACGGAAATTTGTCTGCTACAATAATAACAAAAGCAGGGAATAATGATTTGGCTTCATCTAGTTTAATAGATGCGTATTCTACAGCCCTAATGGTAATGGATTTAGACTTGGCTAAGCAGTTTATCGAAAAAGAGAATCTTACGGCTTATATAGCGCTAAAAGACGGCGATACAAATAAAGTATATACAAATGATAACAATGCGCAAATACTTGCGAATTATTCGAGGATATAATGGCAAGTAGAATAACACAAGAGAAAGAGAATAAGTTTTTCAAAAAATGGGATATATTAATATATGCTATATTAATCGTGTTAATAGGTGTTTTGTTTTTAGTTATACTTTTGCCAAAATCTAATCAGGAAATAGAAGCTATATCTATGGAATATGATGGTAAAGAAATATTCTTATATAAATTCAACGAAGAATCAATGCAAATTAATTCAGATTATATATCTTATAGTGTAGAGGGAGATAAGGTATATGTTGTTAAGTTTAAAGAAGGAATAGGCTCTGACGATTTTAATATTATAAGAATTGATGCAAATAATAGAGTTGTTACATGTGATGATGCAAATTGTTCAATATCAAAAGATTGTACACATATGAAAATAACTAAACCTGGGGATACGATTATTTGCATACCACACAAATTGTTCGTAAGAGCAATTTCTAAATCTGAAATTCCAGATCCCGTTATTGGATGATAAATGTGGTTTATAAAATAAGAGATGGAAATTAATCCATCTCTCTTTTTGTTTTGATTGCTAATTACAAAAATCAGCCTTTCTTGTTTGCTTTATCTACTTCTTTAGCTTTTTCTAAAGATAGAATTTCTCCATGAACTTTGATAACATGTTTTGGACATTTAGCAACACAAGTCTTGCAACCTGTACACTTTGTATAGTCAATAACAGGTAAGTTATCTACCATTTCAATTGCCTTTTGTGGGCAGTTTCTAGCGCATAGGCCACAAGCAATACATCCGTTAGAGCATTGACCCATAACTTCTTTACCTTTGCAGTGTGAATGGCAAGCAACATATACAGGAGCTGTTGCTGGAATTCTTTCAATACATACACGTGGGCAAGTTTTAATACAATTACCGCATGATGTACAAATGCTTGGATCAACAACGGCTTTCTTGTCTATAACTTTGATTGCGCCTTGTGGACATACCTTTGTACAAGAGCCAAGTCCAAGACATGCAGTAGTGCAGACTTTTTGACCGCTGTGGAATAGCATTTCGCTTACACAATCTTGATTTCCAATGTAGTCAAATTTGTTTTGAGCAGCATCACCGCCATTACATCTAACTACCGCAACAGTTGGAGATTCTGCAGAGAATTCCAAATGAGCGATTTCAGCGATCTTTGCTTTTTCTTCGTTGCTTGTTACCTTACAGTCATTTAGACAAGCTTTACCAGAGCATAATCCTTTTGCGAATCCTTCACATCCAGAGAAACCGCAACCTCCGCAGTTAGCACCTGCTAAGTGTTCAATAACTTTTAATACCTTTTCATCTTCTGTGATGTGGCATACTTTAGTAACAATCAAAATTGCTATAGCAAGAACAACTGCGATGCCAGCGATAAGGCCTAATACAATACCAACTTTATCCCATTGAATAGAAGCGCTTAATAAATAATCAAACATATTGCACCTCCTATATTTGAACTAAGGCAAATACATAGAATGCCATAGCCATAAATGAAGCAGTTGCCATTGTGATAGTGAAGCCTTTTAAGTGCTTATTCATCTCAAGGTTGTCTACTTTTTCTCTTAAACCTGCCATCAAGCAAATTGCAAGAGTGAAGCCAAGTCCTAAGAATATACCATATAATACGGCATGTCCTACATGGAATGAGCCTTCTGCTAAATGGAATATTGTTTCCATTGCTGTTGTATCCATAACTGTTTCTGCAACACCAAGTACTGCACAGTTTGTTGTAATTAATGGAAGGTAAATACCCATCGCATTATATAGAGGTGGCATAAACTTCTTAATTACTTTTTCTAGCATTTGTACTAGGGCAGCAATTACGAAAATGAATACAATGATTTCAAGATATTCAATTCCCAATGGAATTAATACATAATTGTAAATTGGGAATGTAACCAAACAAGTAATAGCCATAACAAGTGTAACGGCAAGTCCCATGCCAAGTGCATTACCCATTTTCTTAGAAACTCCTAAGAATGGACAAATACCATAGCATTGAACCAAAACTGCGTTATTAATAAAGGCTGCAACTATAATAATTAAAAATGCTGTCATATTATGCCTCCTTTACATCTGCATTGCTTGCAGGTTCATTTTCTTTAGCTTGAATTGCCAAAGATGATGCTTGCATCTCTTCGATGTAGTTTTTACGTTTTCTCTTGTTTTCAAATTTCTCATATAGAGCATTGAATCCAGCAATCATTAAACCATATACCAAGAATGCTCCAGCTGTGTTTCCGAAGAAATCAATTGAAAAATCCCATAGCTTGTAGCCTAAGATGCTGCCAGCGCCTAGAACTTCTCTTATTAAACCCATAAGTGTAATGGCTAGAGTAAATCCTAAACCTGTAAATAAACCATCTGCTGCCGAATCTAAAACAGGATTTTTAGAAGCAAAGCTTTCTGCTCTTCCTAAAATAATACAGTTAACAACGATTAATGGTAAGAATACACCGAGTGATGTGTATAGTGCCGGAACATATTTATATAGGAACATTCTAACAACGGTTACGAATGTAGCAATAATCAAAATAAATGCCGGAATTCTAACTTCGTTTGGAATAACTTTTCTTAGTGCTGAGATGATTGCGTTAGAGCATATTAAAATAAATGTAACAGCAAGACCCATACCAAGAGAGTTAAATACTGATGAAGAAATGGCTAGAGTAGGACAAGTACCAAGAACTAGTCTAAAAGTAGGATTGTTTACTAAAACGCCATTCTTTGCGATTTCTTTAAATTTTTGACCTGTCATATTAGCCCTCCTTAATTCATAGTTTGCATGTATGCAATAGCAACGTTAACTGCATTCTTAATAGCTGTTGAAGAATAAGAAGCGCCTGTTGCTATTTCGCTTGGTTTCATTGTTGCTTCTGAACTTAGGCCAATGAATTTAGCAAGTCCAGAATCTGTTATTTTACTCATAAGTGTTTGGCTTGATGAATAATCTGCAATAGAAACCTTTTGAACTTTATAAACACTATCTTCTAGATGGAATAATATATAGCAAGATACATTACCTTCTTGGAAACCATGTTTTCCTTGAGCTTTAACTAGATAGTCGCCTGTGTCTAAAAGTAATACTTGTTGAACTGTACCATCGTTTGTTGATGCATAGTCTTTGTTGATATCACAAACCTTCTCAAGGTTAACGCCGTCACCACAAACTGACTTAATACCTCTTTGTATTAATTCTTCTGGAGATACAGCCCAAAGGTCGTTTAGGATTGCTAATAATCCGCCAGAAACAAGTGCTATGCAAAGCAATACGATAATACATTTAAAGATTTTAGATTGAAGGAATTGTTTAACAGTCATGACTAAACCTCCTTCTTCTTTGCGAATTTAGCAAAGAAATCTTTAATAACATCTTTAATTGGTTTTGAACCAAATGGACGTGGCTTGAAGAACTTATTAAATATAGGAACGAATAAGTTCATAATCAAGATACAGAAACTTACGACTTCCATTTGTGTTGCATATCTTAAGATTGCTGTTAAAATACCTAAACATAGATAATATGCATAGCAAGCATATTTGTTGTTTGGAGATGTAACATAATCTGTTGCCATAAAGATAGCACCTAAGAATAAGCCACCGGTTAAGATGCTTGGCATAAACATTGCAATATCTTTATATAGGGCAGCAGAAATTAAACCTGTTGTAACTATATAAATAACTGGCCAACGAATATCAATAACTTTTCTTACAACTAAGTAGATACCGCCAACAACTAGAGCAAGTTTACATGTTTCACCAATACATCCTGCCATATTAATTCCTAAGAACATTTGGCCAAGAGTTAAATCTGATGCTGTACCTTTAAGTAGGTTAGTTAGAGTTGTAGCTCCAGAAACAACTGTTCCATTTGTTAACTCTGTAGCAAAATCATTCATAATTGTTGTGAATGACATAAATGCAAAGATTCTACCAACGATAGCTGGGTTAACAATGTTCTTACCTGTACCTCCAAATAACATCTTTACAATAGAAATAGCGAATACAGATGCAAGAATTGGTACATACCATTTAACAGAACTTGACATACACATACCAATCAAAAGACCAGTAATACAAGAAGTGTAGTCAAACTCGTTTAGAATTTGTTTGAAGTTTTTCTTTTGGCATAGTTTCCATACAACTTCAGTAGCAACAGCACTGATAGAAGATAGAGCTAATACTAAAAGAGCTGACCATCCAAAATAGATACAACCCATAATACAAGCAGGAAGTAATGCTATAACAACATCTAGCATTATGTGCTTTGTAGTACGAGGAGATCTAATGTGAGGTGTCGAGTTAATGATAACTGTATCCATTATTTTCCACCTCCTTGTTGAGCTTTTCTCATTGCCATAATTTTTCCTTTTGCAAGAGCAATACTTTGAACTAAAGATCTTTTAGCAGGGCACACATATGTACAGCATCCACAAGAGATACAGTTCATAACTCCGCCAACAGAATCCGCTTTTTCATAATCTCCAGCAAGTGTATAGAAATCTATTTGCATTGGAAGAAGATGCATTGGGCAAACTGAAGCGCATCTTCCGCAATTAATACAAGGTGTAGGATTTGAAACGTTTACATCTTTTATAGTTAAGGCTAAAAGTCCTGATGTTGTCTTTGTTGTATAGATATCTGTAGATATCATTGTAGGACCCATCATAGGACCACCTTGAACTAGGTAAGCTGCATCATCTTTTAGTCCACCGCAATAATTTACGATGTCATCGATTCTAGTTCCAATCTTTACCTTTAAGTTCATTGGTTGATTAAAGCCTTCTCCAGATACGGTCATAAATCTTTCATAAAGAGGCTTATTTAGTTCTACTGCTTCATATGTTGCATATGCTGTCGCCAAGTTCAAATCAACGATACCTGCATCAGATGGAAGTTTTCCAAGAGGAACCTTTCTTCCTGTGCAGCAATAGATTAAGTGCTTTTCTGAACCCATTGGGTATGCTTTCTTTAAAACTACAACTGTAATGTCTGGATCTTTTCCAAATCTTTCAATTGCGTCTGGTTTATTAGCTTCGATACCAACTAATATGTTTTTAACATTGATGGCCTTTGCTAATAATTTGATACCTTTTAGGACTTCTTCTGTTTTTTCAAGCATTAATCTGTAGTCGCAAGTTAAGTATGGCTCACATTCAGCACCATTGATAATTAAAGTATCGACTGGTGTTTTTGGAGATAGCTTAACAATAGTAGGGAAGCCTGCGCCGCCCATACCAACTAGACCTGCTTCTGCAATACGAGCCTTAATTGTTTCTGGCTCACGATCTGCTAATGGTTCCAATACGACATCTTCGTATTTGAAATCATTTTCAATTACAACGTGGTCTATCATTGCTCCATTTACGTTACGGTGTTTCTCAATTGCAAGGACCGTTCCTGAAACTGAGGCGTAAATGTTAGCAGAGACAAACCCGTCTGCTTTTCCTATCAGTTGCCCTTGAAGAACTCTATCTCCAACTTGAACTGTAGGAACAGCTGGCTTACCAATGTGTTGGCCTAAAGATATGGCAACAACACTTGGAGTTTCCATTTCCCTTATAGGAATATCCTTAGATAAGTACTTCTTATCAGGAATATGGATGCCACGCGAAAAGTATTTTCCGTTCTTTATCATACCTGCTCCTTCACTTTGTATTTATCATTTATTATTTTGTCGAAATAAGAAATAGGAACTTTATGAATAATCAAATAAACCAAAGTTCCTACAATTAGACCGCTTGCTATGCCAATTAATGCAAAATATGGCAAATAAGAGATCATATATGAATTTTGTACCATTAAACAGAACACCAACACTTGTACGATGTTATGAATAACTGCTGATGTAATGCTTATTGAAACAAGAGATATTCTTGGGTAAACTAGTTGAATTAATCCAATAGCGAATATTAAAGAAATAACTCCAGCTAATAGGGAATAAACAAGAGATACTAAATTTCCAACGATTAATGCTCCAAGAGTAGTTCTGACAACAATCAAGATGATTGCATCGATTGGTCCAAACATAAATAAAGTTATTAATGTGAAAATATTAGATAAACCTATTTTTGCACCAGGTAAAAACAATGGTGGCAATAAGCTCTCTAGGATAAACGATATTAAACTTAGCGCTGTCAATATGCCAAGTGTGGCAACACGCTTGGCGCTTAACGTCGGTTTTTTTGATTCTGTATTCATAATTCCCCTTGAATCGTACCTTTATTATTATCCACGCATGTGCGCACAAAGTCAATACTAAAAGGGGCAAAAAAGTATGTTAACTTTTTAACGAATTATGTCGATAAAATCTAGATAATTTGAATTTGAAATTAAATTAGTTTTTTGGCTTCGATTTCGCTTCTAATTCTCGCGTTTTCCATCGTTAATTCTTCATTAAAATGGTTAGCAAGCTCTAGTGAATCATACTCTGCATATTCTAAATCTAACATTTCAATATTATTTGTTTTTGCTAGGTTAACAATATCTTCATATAAGTTTTTGTTTTGATCGTTAATTGTTTTTAATTTGAATTTTAAATTTTGCTTTTCTTTGCCTTTATCTTTTGAAAACTCTTTATTTTGAATCATTGCGTAAATTGAGAAGGCAAGGGATATTATACTCATCATTGCAGCTAAAGATAGAGCAATTCTTGTAAACAATTGGTTGTCCTCAAAATTTGAGAACAAAAATATTAATCCTGTAATTAATAGTGCAAGTGTAATAGCCCACAAGATTAGGATAAACAATTTAATTACTTTAGCTAAGTTCATAACCTCTTCCTTACGCACATCAATTATATAATAAAAACGCGTGTTTGTGGTTAATTTTAATTGTAATTTTTCATTTCATTGACTTTATATGAGCAAATATATACAATATATTTATTGAATTTCAAGAAGGATGTTTATGGAAGAAATCAAATCAACAAACTTTATAGAAGAAATCATCGAGAATGATTTACAAGAAGGGAAGACTAATGAAATTATTACTCGTTTCCCACCAGAACCAAATGGATATTTACATATAGGACATGCTAAATCTTTATGCATCAACTTTGGCGCTAAAGAAAAATATCATGGAAAATGTAACCTAAGATATGATGATACAAACCCATCTAAAGAAGATATCGAATATGTTAATTCAATTAAAGAAGATATTAAATGGTTGGGATTTGAGTGGGATCAAGAATTATATGCATCAGATTATTTTGATAAGATGTATGATTTTGCTGTTGATTTAATCAAGCGTGGGCTTGCATATGTTTGCGATTATTCAGCAGAAGAGATTAAGGCTACAAGAGGCGATTTGCAAACTCCAGGAAAAGAAAGTCCTTGGAGAAATAGATCTGTAGAAGAAAACTTAAAGCTTTTCGAAGAGATGAAGCAAGGTAAATATGCTGATGGCGAAAAGGTATTAAGAGCAAAGATAGATATGGCTTCTCCAAATATGAATATGAGAGATCCAGTTATCTATAGAATATTAAGAGCTACTCATGAAAGAACAGGAGATAAGTGGTGCATTTATCCAATGTACGATTTTGCTCATCCTCTTGAAGATGCTATTGAAGGAATAACTCATAGTATTTGTACTTTAGAGTTTGAAGACCATAGACCACTATATGATTGGGTAAAGATTAATTGTGGATTCAAAACTGGATACCCAAGACAAATCGAATTTGCAAGATTGAGCATGAAGAGAACAATCATGTCAAAGAGATATTTAAAGAAGCTAGTTGACCAAGGAGTTGTATCTGGTTGGTCAGATCCAAGAATGCCAACACTATCTGGTATGAGAGAAAGAGGATATCCACCAAAGGCAATTAGAGCTTTCTGTGAAGCTATTGGTGTATCTAAAGCTAATTCAGAAGTTGATGTAGCTTATCTTGAGCACTTCGTTAGAGATAATCTAAATATGGAAGCAGATAGAGCTATGGTTGTTAAAGATCCAATTAAGCTTATCATTGCTAATGCTAAAGAAGATGAAGTTTATGATATCGAAAATAATCCAAATGCAGAAGAAAAGACATATCATAAAGTAACATTCTCAAATGAACTATATATCGATAGAGAAGACTTTGCTGTAGTTCCACCTCCAAAATATAAGAGATTAGTTCCAGGTGGCACAGTTAGATTGAAAGGTTCATATATCATTGAATATGTTTCTCATAAGTGTGATGAAAATGGAAATGTTACAGAAGTTACATGTAACTATATTCCTGAAACTATTTCAGGCCAAGCAAATGCTGGTATGAAAGTTAAGGGAGTTATCCAATGGGTTAACGCAAAAGATTGCGTAGATTTAACACTTCATGATTATGACTATCTTCTTTTGGATGGAGATGGAGATTTCGATCAAAGATTAACTCCAAATTCACATAAGGTTTATGAAAATGCAAAAGGTGAAGCAATACTTCGAGATGCAAAGCCTTATGATAGATTCCAATTCATGAGAATCGGTTATTATAGTGCTGTTAATTCTTATGGCAAAGATGGAAAATATGAATTCAATCAAATTACAGGATTGAAGGATAGCTATGGCAAATAGGATTGTATTTAAAGGTTATGCTGAACAACCTTTAGATTCTATTTCAAAATATAGCGCAAGGGAAAATAAAGACTTATTATTTTTCGATCCAGATAATATTACAGATTTCAAAAGTTTAGTAGGTAAGAAGGATTCATCTTCTTACCTATTTGAATTTATTCAAACAATGTGGGGAAATGATGAAATATATGAATACATCCTATCTTCAGATATAGATATTGATTTAACTTTATTTGGCGATATAAAAGAGGGCACTATTCAAAAGTTAAATATTAAATACCAATACACTCAAAAGAAAGGATTATTCTCAAGATATTTATATAATGTTTTGTTTGAGTATAAAAATGAGCGCTATTATTTATTTGTCAAAACAATAGCGCCAAGATTACCAAAAATTTTAAATACTATTACTTCTAATTATTCTTTATAAATACTTTCACCAAATGTATCTATAGCGACAATACAAGGGAAGTCTTGAACTTCAATTCTTCTTATTGCTTCTGGTCCTAAATCGTCGAATGTTAATACCTTTGCTGATTTGATGCTCTTTTGGTAGATAGCACCAGCACCACCAATGGCAGCAAAATATACGCATCCATTTCTCTTAAATGCATCTATACAATCTTGAGAACGTTTACCTTTTCCAATTTGACCAGCAAGACCAGTATCTAACATAAATGGAGTGTATTTATCCATTCTGCAAGATGTTGTAGGACCAGCAGATCCTATAACTTCACCTTCTTTAGCAGGGCATGGTCCCATGAAGTATATTGTTTCGCCTTTATATTCAAAAGCTTGATTATTGTTTTGGATAGATTCAAATAATCTTTTATGTCCAGCATCTCTAAATACTAGCATAGGCCCCGTTAGAAGAACCATATCTCCAACGTGCAATTTCTTTAATTCGTTTTTATCTAAAGGAAGATTTAATTTTATAGCGTCCATATTATTCCCCCTTTATAACAAATTCTGCAGCTCTTGAGCAGTGACATAAAATGTTTACAGCAACAGGTAGAGATGAGATGTGAGTTGGATATGCTTCAATGAATAATCCAAGGGCAGATGTCTTGCCTCCAAATCCTTGAGCTCCAATTCCTAAATCATTAATCTTTGTTAATAGTTCTTTTTCTAAATCATCTAGATCCTTTCTTTCGTTGCTTGATCCAATCTTTCTAAATAGTGCATGCTTACTCATTTCGGCTGCTTTTTCAAAAGTTCCACCAAGACCAACGCCAACAATAACTGGAGGGCATGGGTTTGATGCAGCATCTTTAACGGTTTGAACGATTAATCTTTTGGCTTCTTCAAGACCTTGAGCAGGATTTAGCATATACATCTTTGACATGTTTTCGCTACCAAATCCTTTTAGCATTACTTGAACTTTAACATCTTTACCTTCAACTTGTTTTAGATGGATAACAGCAGGAGTATTAGTCTTAGTATTAACACGTGTTATAGGGTCCAAAACTGACTTTCTTAAATACGTATAGGCTTTTTCTACTTCTTTATCTATAGCTTTTTGTAGAGTTTCGCCTGTTAAGAACACTTCATTTCCAACTTCCAAAAATACTACAACCATACCTGTATCTTGGCAAACAGGTCTATGTTCTTTAATTGCTATATCGAAGTTGTCTTTCATTACAGATAGAGCAAATTTTGTAGTTTTGTTGTCTTCAATATCTAGTGCATGAGATAGAGCTTTGTAGCAGCTATCTTCTACTTCGCAAGATATTTTATCGATTGATTCAGCGATGCGCTGAGCTATTAATTTTGTTGAAATTTCTACCATAATTACCTCGTATCAATTCTAGCAAAGTTTGTTTTACTAAACAACTGCTATATGCTAAAATATTATTTAAATAAGGTGCGCGTATGAAGTTTTGCAATATCGCAAGTGGGAGCAAAGGGAACGCAACTTTTGTCCAAACAAACGATACGTTAATCTTAATCGATGTTGGAATATCCTATAGGGCCTTAAAGAAACAATGTGAGATTATGGGGATAGACCTTTCAAGATTGGATGCAGTGCTTATAACTCATGAGCATTCAGACCACATCAAAGGACTAAAAACATTATCTCAAGAGTTGGATGTCCCAATATATATGAACCCCCTAAGTTACAAAGAGGCTACGAAAAATATGGGGGATATTTTGCATGTTCAAGAAGAAGAATTTATAAAGCCAATTGTTATTAAAGATTGTGAGATTAGTGCATTTAGACATACACACGATGCAAAATACACACAAGGCTTTTCAATAACTGATGGCAACAAACGTGCAGTACTTGCTACTGATTTAGGAAAGGTTACAGATGGCATATATAAAAAGATGCAACAAGCAGACTTTTTGTATATCGAATCTAATTATGATTTAAACACTTTAATCAACGGGCCATATCCACAATATTTAAAGGCTAGAATCGCAAGTCAACTTGGACACTTATGCAACAGCGAATCAGCGCAAACAATTAAGAATTTGGTTTTAGAAGGTAAGCAAAGATTTATGCTAGCACATCTTAGTGAAACCAATAATACAAAGCAATTAGCAGAGCAAACTTTGATGAATGCTTTACAAGAAATAAAGGCAACGAAAAAAGATATTGAATTGTATATAGCAGATCAAAGGATGCCTTCAGAGGTAATAGATATATGAGTTTATTTCAAAATAGACAAGATAGAACTTTATATGTTCACGATGGCGCAGCAAATTATATAGTTGCTTACGTCATGCAAATATTATTGCAGTTTCTATTTACGTTAGTAATTTTAACAACAATGACAAGCGAAGAGAAAAATGCATTCCAAACAACTATGGCATACACAGTTATTATTACAATTTTAAATGAATTGGCATTTGGATTTACACCGCTTGCATATTCAAAGGTTTTGGGCCAAAACTATTATAAAGATATTGGTTTTAAGAAAAAGATTTCAATTGTACAAATTCTTATGCTAATCGTTATAGCAATAGCACTTGTTTTAGCGTTTATGCCTATATCTAATATTGTTGCAGAATTATTGATTAAATCTGGCTTTAATTCAAATGCTTTATCTTCAATTGTGATTTCAACTCCAGGTAGATATATTTTGAGCATATTTGTAATGTGCTTATTACCTGCATTTGCAGAAGAGACTATATTTAGAGGAATGGTTGCTAGAGCTTTTTCAAGAAAGAATTTTGTATTTGCTATATTTATGGGTGGATTTATATTTGCAATAATGCATGGTAATCCAGTTCAACTTGTACATCAATTCGCAGTTGGTGTTACTTGTTGTGTAGTATATTTTGCTACAGGTTCTATCTATGCACCAATTATTGTGCACTTTATAAATAACTTGATTGCAATAACAGGAAATTATATTTTGTATTATCATCCAATAGACATTGTTCCAGCATATGTATTTATAGTGATGACAATTGTTGGACTAATTTTATTAGTTGCAGCATTGTACTTCTTTATAGTAATTGCAAATAAAGAGGCATCCCTAAAAACTGGTGTTAAGAAGATTAACTATATATTTTCTAAATGTTTTGATAACAATAAGTTGCAAAAAGAGGATGAAACACAAAAAGCAATCGATGAAAAGATTCAAGAAAGTGGTCTTGAAGAGATGAATGAGATATATGTTCAAGAGATAGATAATCGTTCTCAAGATGAACGTCTAAAAGGCAGAAGAGCTATGATATTTGCGCTTGGACTTGCAATTGCAATGTTTGTTATAAATACAATAACGGGGTATATCAATTGAATATAAAGATTGTTTGTGTTGGCAAATTAAAAGAGCAATATTTTAAAGACGCAATTAAAGAATATGAAAAGCGTCTTCAAAGATTTTGCAAATTTGAAATCATTGAAGTTAATGAAGAGCTTGTCGATGCAAATCTAAAGAATTTGGATGTTGTTAAAGAAAAAGAAGGAGAAAGAATTCTTCAAAAGGCACAAGGATATATCATTGCTTTAGATATTCACGGTAAAGATATTTCTTCTGAAGATCATGCAAAAATGGTCAACGATTTAGCAACACATGGAACATCTACAATGACTTATATTATTGGTGGTTCATATGGACTTTCAAAGAAGGTTTTAGATAGAGCAGATTTCAAGATTAGTTTTGGAAAGCTTACATATCCACACCAATTAATGAGAGTTGTATTAACAGAGCAAATATATAGAGCATACACAATATTAGAGGGGAGTTCTTATCATAAATGATAGATGAAAAGTTTATGAAAATGGCTATAAAGCAAGCTCAACTTGGTGCTGAGAAATATGATGAAGTGCCAATTGGAGCCGTCATTGTTAAAGATGGCAAAGTCATTGCAAGAGCTCATAATCTAAAAGAAAAGAAGAACTGTGCAAACTATCATGCAGAAATGGTAGCAATAGAAAAAGCAACCAAAAAGCTTAATTCATGGAGATTGATTGGTTGCGATATGTACGTAACGCTTGAGCCATGCCCAATGTGCGTTGGGGCGCTTATTAATGCAAGAATAGACAATATCTATTTTGGTGCATATGATGAAAAGGCAGGCGCATTAAAAAGCAAATGTGCATTAATGGAAATGAAATTTAATCATAAAGCAAATTATGAAGGCGGAATATTAGAGCAAGAATGTGCAAAGCTGCTTTCTGATTACTTTAAGAAAAAGAGAGGCAAATAATGATAATAGTAGGATTAGGGAACCCAGGAAAAAAATATGAGAATACTCACCATAATGTTGGATTTATGGCAATAGACAAATTGGCAGATAAATTGAATGTTAAATTCAACAAAAAAGGATGTGCATCTGAATATGGTTTTACAAGTGTTAATGGCGAGCAGATTGTTTTAGCAAAGCCTCAAACATATATGAATCTATCTGGAGAAGCTGTTAAATCATTAATGTCTCATTTTGATGAAAAGGCAGATAATGTAATTATTATCTTTGACGATATAGAAATTCCACTTGGTGCAATAAGAGTTAGAAAGGAAGGCTCTGGCGGCACTCATAATGGTATGAAGAATATCATTCAAGAAGTTAATACAAAGGATATCAAAAGAATCAGAATCGGACTTGGTGTAGATAGATCCATGGATCTAGCTGCATATGTATTATCTCCAATAAGCAAAAAAGATATGGAGATTGTTTCTCAATCAATAGATAAGATTGTTTTGGGACTTGAAACATACATAAAAGATAGAGATTTTGAAAAGTTGATGCAAAACGTAAACGTAAACATAAAAGGATAATGGACTTAAAGTATTTAAATAACGTTTTATCATTAGAGAATCTATCTGAAGAATTTAGCAAATTAAAGAAAGATATTCTAGAAAAAGATACTTTGTGTATAACGCTAAATTCTGGAGAGAGAATCCATATAGCAGCAGCATTAGATAAAAAGATGATTTATGTTGCTAAAGACTCTTATTCTGCTTTAATGGCGTATCAAAAACTCAAGACATATCAAAATAATATATCTTTATTGCAGCCAAATGATGATTTATTGTTTTATAGAAAAACATTCCAAAAAAGCATTACAGGAGATAGAATAAAAGCTCTATATGAGTTTGCTACTAATCAATCAAAAATATTAGTAACATCCCCACTTGCGCTTTTACAATATTTGCCTAAAAAAGAAAGATTACTAAAAAACGTTAAGACTTATAAGGTTAATGACGAAGTAGATATATATGAATTCATGCAATCCCTTGTAAATATGGGATATTCAAAAGAAGATGCCTGTGAAGAGAAAAACACATTCTCCAACAATGGTGACATCATTGATGTGTTCTTGCCATATATGTCTATGCCAATAAGAATTTCGTTCTGGGGCGATACTATTGAAAACATCAAAACCTTTGATATAGAAACAATGTTGTCTATTGGCGAGATGCAAGAGATAACCATATATCCAAACAATGATTTGTTATATGAAGAAAAAGAACTTGAAGAAGGTATTTTAAAGGCCCAAAAGGAAATAAGCAAATTACAAGCCGCAGCTGCAGATAGAGCCAATCAAGTATTGCAAGATATAAAGGATTTGCAATTAATATCTCAACAGCATCAATGGCTAATCCCATTTTTAACAAAGCATAATGATTTAATCTATGACTATCTAGATGATGGCATTATGGTTTTGGATGAAGTAGATGCTATCAAAGGATTAATAGTTAATCATTTAAAAGAGCATAATGAAAGAGTAAAAGAATTAACTCAAAAAGGTGAAGTAACAAAAGCGCATCAAAACTGCATTTTGGATATGGAGATGGTTGAGGCGCATCTAGATAAAATATTAAAGCTAGGCTTTTCAAATTTAGTTTCATCATCAACGCTTTTAAATCCAAAGCAAGTTCTAAAACCAAATGTTAAGCGTTTAAACAACTATATTTTAAATTACGATAAATTAATCGACGATTTAAATCTTTATCTAAATAGCGGCATTATGGTTGTTTTGTGCCAAGCTACGAAAGATAGAGCAAAGGCGCTATATAATTCGCTTATTGATCAAGATGTTCCTTGTGCATATAAAGAAGAAGAACTTCAATACAAAAAGGGCATATATATTGTTCCTGAAGATATACACGAAGGGTTTATTTATCCAAGTGCAGGATTAGTTTTAATTGGCGTAGAAAACATTGTTAAGAATTCTCATAAAGAAGAAAGAGCTAAATCTAAAAAATCTTCAATCTTTGTAATGCCACAAGTTGGGGATTACGTAGTACATGAATTCCATGGTATTGGTAAATGTTTAGGCTTAGTTAGAATGAAGAACCTAAATGTTGAACAAGACTATGTCTTAGTTGAATATAAAAATGGCGGAAAGCTATATGTTCCAATATCTCAATTAAATAAACTATCTAGATACTCAGGTTCAGAAAAAGCACCAACTTTAAGTTCGCTTGGCGGAGAAGATTTTGCACGATTAAAAAATTCCGTTAAAAAGTCTTTAAAAGAAATAGCAATTGATTTGGTTGATCTATATTCAAAGAGAATGAATCAAAAAGGATTCAAATATTCAGATGATAATGAATTGATGGAAGACTTTGAGCAAAGGTTTGAATTCACTCCAACAATAGATCAGATAGAAGCAATAAAAGATGTCAAAAACGATATGGAAAGAGGCGTCATAATGGATAGACTTATTTGCGGCGACGTAGGATATGGAAAGACAGAAGTTGCACTTCGTGCAATATTCAAGACCTTATTAGACAATAAGCAAGCTGCTATATTGTGCCCAACAACTATCCTTGCACAGCAGCACTACCTTACTGCAAAAGAGCGTTTTGCTCCATATGGAATAGATATAGAGTTAATATCTAGATTAAAGAGCCAAAAGCAGATTAATGAATCTCTTCAAAAAATCAAATCTGGAGAAGCACAAGTTGTAGTAGCTACTCATAGATTACTATCTAAAGATGTGCAATTTAAAGATTTAGGTCTTTTGGTTTTAGATGAAGAGCAAAGATTTGGAGTTGCACATAAAGAGAAATTGAAGGTATTAAAGAATTCCCTAAACGTACTAACATTGTCTGCAACGCCAATTCCAAGAACATTGAACATGTCACTAATTGGTGTTAGAGATATATCAGTTCTAGAGACACCTCCTATAAATAGAATCCCAATACAAACATCGGTTACAGAACTTACAGACGGATTATTGGAAGATGCAATAAAAAGAGAATTAGCAAGAGGTGGACAAGTCTATATTTTGTATAACGAGGTAGAGACAATAAACAAATTTGCAGAGCATGTAAAAGAAGTAGTACCTGAGGCAGAAGTTATTGTTGCACATGGACAAATGAAGAGCGCTGAGCTTGAAGAAAAGATAGAAAAGTTCTATTTGAAGAAAGCAAATGTTTTGGTTTGTACAACAATTATTGAAAACGGAATAGATATCCCAGAAGCAAACACTTTAATTGTGTGTGACTCAGATAAACTAGGCTTGTCTCAATTGTACCAATTGAGAGGAAGAGTAGGCCGTTCAAATAAATTGGCATTTTCTTACTTTACTGTAAATCCAGATAAAGTGTTAACAGATTCAGCCCTAAAGAGATTAAATGCAATTATGGATTACACAGAACTTGGTTCTGGCTTTAAGATTGCAATGCGAGATTTGGAAATAAGAGGCGCCGGAAACATCTTAGGAAAAGAACAACATGGCCATATTGAAAAGGTTGGATATGATATGTATTGCAAGTTGTTGCAAGAAGCCGTTGATGAAATTAGAGGCGTGCAACACTCAAATGTTAATTGCCAAGTTGATGTGGTTATCAATGCATATTTGGACAAAGATTATGTTAAAGATGAAAACTCTAGATTGAAGGTTTTGAGAGACATTTTAGACATAACAAACAAAGAGGATGTAGAGGTTCTTTTAAAGAGATTAGAGGGAAGTTTTGGAGAGGTTCCAATTCCGCTTCAAAACCTAATAAATGTAGGCTTTGCAAAGAACATGGCGCAAGCGCTTGATGTAGAGCATATTTTGATTAACAACAGGACTTGTTCAATGACATTTAGTTCTGCAGATTTCATTAAAAATGAAAAATTAATGGATAGCATATTGAAAATGGGAGATAAAGCAACGCTTTCAAACGAGGCAAAACCAAAGGTCATTTTTGACTTCAAAATGTCCTCAAATGTAGATAAGTTGAATGCATTGATTGCCTTTTTAATTAGCGCGAGCGAATAAAAATAAAATATTTATTTACATTTAAAGGTCCATTATGTATAATGATTAAGTAAAAATTATTAAGATATCAGCCAAAAAGGAGCAACATAGATGAAGAAAAGGCTAATCGCTTTATTGATAATAGTAGCATTATTAACAACTCTTGTATTTGCATGTTTTGCATGTTCTACAGGAATGTTCGAAAAGGATGATGAAAGAGACTATTATCAAGTTATTGCTACAGTAAGATATGGGGAATTGTCTAAAGATATTTACAAAGGTCAATTGGCTACATATGTAAATTCTTATGGTTCTCAATATATCAACAATTATGGTATGACAGTTGCAGAAGTTGTTGAATATTTCTACAACACATTAACAAAGAGCGCATTATTATCATTGTATGCAAAATATTATGTTTACGAAAAAGCAACAGCTGGAGATCCAGATTTTGCATATGTTGATACAACAAAGGCAATTACAGCTCTAGAAGAAAAAGATTTCGTATCTTTATCTCAAAGAGTTTATGCAATTGATCAAACAAACAGTGATTTCATGTCATCATATGAAAGCATCTTATCTGATCTTACAAAGAAGGAAGATGATGAAGAAGAAACAGTAGAGTCTCCATTAACTCCAAGAACAGTAAGAACTATTGATGAAGATAGATCTGAATACAAAGCAGATTTATATTCTACAAGCATTGCTGCAATTTATGGCAGAGAATATGAAAAGACAACATATGGTCAAATCACTCCAGAATTTATCGCAAGCCTAGGCGAGACAGATGTTGATACATTCTTAGCAAAATTAGATATCTTTAACGTTATTTCTGAAAAGATTAAGTTAGAAAATAATTCAACAACAAAGAAGAACATGAAATCTGCTCTAAAGACTTTAAAAGAAAATATTGAAAAGTCTCATACAGGTTATGCTTGGTTCTTAGACGATAAATATGGTTCTTGCATTTTAACATCTCTACGTGATGGTTTAAAGAAAGCCGTTACATCAACAGATGCAGATATTGAAGCAAGATATCTAAAATTAATTAACGACAATATAGCAAATCTAGATGAAACTTCATACGCTAGTGCAATTTCTGGTTCAACATTTATGCCAGTTAATGCAGCAGACACATATGCAGGCGTTAAGAGCATCCTATTAAAATTCTCAGACAAGCAAACAGCTGCTTTAAACTTCATGAAGGTTGCTTATGCTGCAACTGAAGATAAGCTTTTAGAATTAAGAGATAATATGGCTCTAGGTATTGCTGATGCAGACGTTTCAAAATATCTAAAGGATAACACAGGTATTAAAGTTAACATTTCAGATCCATATTATGATGCTAATTATGATAAGGCATATACATATAAAGATGGTGAAGAAGAAGTTGTTATCTCTGCTGGTTATACAGATATCGACGTTGATTATAAAGTTGTTTTATATTTGATGGCTGAACAATTGCCAGCTATTCAAAAAGAAATAGTAGATACATTCAAGGCAAGCAATGAATATGCAGCTATGAACGATGTTAAGAAAGCATATGCTGAACAAATCGTTTCATATAGCGCAATGGTTGAAGCTTTCACTCAATGGATGTATTTAGTAAATGATGATAGCGGTATGTTCTCAAGTGAAGCATACACAATTACACCAGATGGTAAAGATACAACTTATGTTGAAGAATATACAGTTTTAGCTAGAAGATTAGCAACACAAGCCTTAGCTTCATATGTTGCTACTCCAGTTGCTGCTACTACAGATGTAATCGTTGGAGCAGAAGTTAAATACACTTCTAAATTTAATTCAACATACAATGTAGATGGAACATTAACAATTGTAAAAGAACCTGCTACATCAACAACTACAGCTGCAGATCCATTAAAAGCACAAATCTATACAGCTACAACAAATAATGGTAATTCAATTTCATTTATCATAAATGATTATGGTATTCATATTGTATTAGTTACAGAAAAGTATGGTTGCGCTAACTTCGCTACAGATTCTGTTTCAGCATACGCTAAAGGTGATAAAAACGGATTTGTTTACACATATAATAAAGATGACAAATCGAAAGATGCTATCTATGATAGAGACACATCTATCAAATATGAATTTACATATGCTAAGGTCGCAGAAGATGCTACATATAGTGACACAACAAAGTACTATACATGGGATGGAGATTCATATGAAAGAATCATCTTCAAGTCAGCTGAAGAATTTACACCAGCAACAAAGACTTACTATGTAATAACTTCAAGAGATGTAACAAGGGTAACTTGTGATTATCAAACATTATATGAATATTTAGATGATGCAAGTGTTACAGCATTATTTACAACAAAGTATTCGGCAGACCAAATCGCTTTGTATCTAGGAAACTTAGATGGCAAGAGCGCATCGATATCAAAAGTAGATAAGGTTTACGACGAATTGTTGAAAGCTTATGAATCATAATTAAAAGGGACGCGCAAGCGTCCTTTTTTAGTAGAGGAAATATGGATAGGGAAGAAAAGACAGTTAAACAGAATTTAATATATGACGGCAAAATACTTCAGCTATATAATGACGAAATATTAACTCCAAACGGAAAGACTGCCTATAGAGAGATTATTAATCATCACGGTGGCGCAAGTATACTGCCTATTGATGATGAAGGAAATATTTATCTAGTTGAACAATATAGATACGCCTACAAGCAATTATTGCTTGAAATTCCAGCTGGAAAGCTAGAGAAAGGAGAAGATGCTCTAGAATGCGCAAAGCGCGAATTAAAAGAGGAAATAGGCGCTGATTGCAAAGAGATTAAGATGATAGATTTAATATATCCAACTCCAGGATATACAAATGAGCCACTGCATATCTTTTTAGCAAAAGGATTAACTTTTGGAGATACAAAGTGGGATGACGATGAATTTTTGAATATTAAGAAGATTCCATTTGATAAAGCTTTAGAGATGGTTAGAAACGGGGAATTGAAAGACGCCAAAACTGTCATTGCTATTTTAAGATACGCATTATTTAAAGAATAATATTATTGTAATAAATATATATAAACAATAAGGCCACCGATTTTGATCGATGGCCTTAGTTTTGTTATCAAATAATAGAATTACTTATTCTTGTCTTTGATGATATCCTTGTAGCAATCTGCACTGTAGAAGTTGCTCTCATCTTTTGTATGAGTATCATACCATAATTGAGCATAGAATGGGATGTGCTTAGCAAGTTCATCGTAGTTCCATGGAGCTGGTTGACAGCATTCTGGGCACCAGTGACCTGTACGAAGGATTAGATATGGAGAAGCTTCGAACTTGTGTCCGTTATGGCATTGCCATTCAATCTTTGTATACATATCGCCTGTCTTCATTTCTTTGCTTAGAACCTTACCACCTCTGAATTTAGCAGCTGCGATACAATCGTCTAATGTAATAGCGCTATCATCTTTTGAATCATCAAAACCATGATCTAGAAGTAAGCCCTTAGCATTTTCCTTCTTCTTCATAGCTTGGTAATCGCATGGTGTATTCTTTCCATCTGGAAGAACGCCTTCTGACCAGATAGGATATTTATCCCAATCTTCACCGATCTTAGCATATTCTTCTCTTGAACCATAGAATGCATTGATTCTTTGTTCACATTCTGGGTGATTTAACCAGTACTTTGGAGAGTTTGAATTCTCGAATAGAGGCATAATCATTTTCTTTGTGATTAATTTCTTGAATGGCTTACCGAAAATCCATAATTTATAGAAGAATTGGCTCTTTAAGTGATTCCAGAAATCTGCATATGTTTCAGAAGCTTGGAAGTGTGTATAGCTTTCTAGCTTGTCTGAATCGTAGAACCAACCACAGTGGAAGTTTCTAGCTACCATCCAGTCTGGCTTGAAGATGTCTTTAGGAGAGCATCCCATTAGCTTAAAGCCTGAATCGCATGTTTCATATCCTGTTACACGAGCAGCTTCACCGTTACCGATGTTGTATACATGTCTCCAGAATTCTTCTGGAAGTGTCTTGTCTATATCGCCAATGATTAAATTCTTAGCCATTAAACCAGAAGATCTAGCTGTAGCCCATTCGATTGGTGTGTTCCAAGCTGTGTGGAACATTAATCCATCGTGAAGGTTAGCCATCATGAAGTTATCATATAAGATACCAGATTGTCTTAAAGATACCCAGTACTTTAATCCGCTTTCAATGATGTGTCTTTCTGCACGTAGCTTTGTAACTGCGTAGAAGTCGAAGGCACTAACAATTAGTGGGTCTCCAACACGAATCCAAGGGTGTTGATATGTTCTGTTACCATATTCAGCAACTGTACCAATTTCAACAAACTTGATTTGGTCATGACGAGGATTTTCTTTAATTGCATCACAAAGATTAACTGCACCGAAATAGTTTGTTGATTCAGCTAACTTTGGATTGTGATCTGAAACAGGAGGGATTACGGCTGCGCAGTGGAATACATAATCTGCATTTGCAACTGCTTTAACGCAATCTTCTTTCTTAGAAAGGTCACCGAATATAACTTCGATGTCATCTCCATATTTCTTTTGTAGCTTTGCTGCTAGCTTTTCGTTTGCTGGTTTCTTTCTTAGTAAAACAACACCATGAATTCTACCAGTTTCCATACATTGCTTTAGGACTTCTGATCCCATGTTTCCTGAAGCACCTGTAACAAGAAGTGTTTTCTTATCCATTATTTTTCCTCCAAAAAGTTAATTCACTTATATTTTTTGCACAATTAAAATTATATCATAATCCGCGCGCAAAATAAATATGCAATTGTATTATATTATTGCGGGCATAGTGCGTTAAAATATTGTATAAAAAATGAAAATATGTTATAAATAATTGTATTGAGGAATGGTATGCCAGATAAGAATACTACAGTAGATTCAAAAGATATAAAGCTTGAAGATGTTGAGGTTTTAAGCAAGGACAATAACGAAAGTGCAACTAGAATTTCGAAAGTTGATGATCCGTTAAAGAAGCCTTCTTTAAATAAATTCGACACCTTCTTTATTCGTATATGGGCTTTAATTTGTGCTGCCATTTTAAAACTTTCTGATTGGATTTGCGCAGGTATTAAGTTCTTTATCAAGCGTGATGTTCCAAGAAAATATGTTACAACATTCGTCGTATTAGTATTAATAGTATTGTTTATATTAATGATAGCGCTACCTGCTAGTGCAAACGGAACCGCTAAACTTGAATTGAATATCTTCTCAAGTGGTTTAGTTGCTGCACAAAAGAGAGTTGGTGTAGATAAGCAAGGCGATCCTGTTTATAAATGGGGCTTTGTTAATAAGAAAGGCGCAGAAAAGATAGACTTTATTTATTATGGTGCTTTAGATTTCAAATATGGCGTTGCTTTCGTTCAAGTAGTTGAACCAGGTGAAGGATATAATTCAACATACTGGAAACTAATTAACAAGAGAGGACAAGATGTTGGCAACCATCGTTTTGACCAATTTGGTGACGATATTCCAATTCAACAATTCTCAGATGATCAAAAGCTTGCAAGAGTTAGACGTAGTGGTAACTATGGCTTTATAAACAATAAAGGTAAGATTGTAATTGATACAAATTATGATGATGCTGGTCCATTCGTTGGCAAAATGGCAAGGGTAAATAAAGGTAATGATTGGTATTTTATTAATACTAAAGGTAAGCAAATGACTCAAACATTTATCGGAGCTAGAGATATGGTAGAAGGTTTTGCAGCTGTTCAAACAAACAGTGGAAGCTGGGGATTCATTAACGATAAAGGTAAAATGGTCATTGAAGCACGTTATTCTGCTGTATCAGATTTCTACTGCGGATATGCTGCTGTAAGATCAGGAACACCAGGAGCTGCAGGAGTTGTATTAACTTATGGTGTTATTGATACAAAGGGAAAAGTAGTAGTTCCTACCGGATTATTTACATCTTTAAACATCTTAGAATATTTCGACATGAATAAATAATTCGTCGCGAAACGGCAGTTTTTTGCAAAAATAGAGGCTTTCAGGAGCCTCTTTTTTAAAACTCAAAATTTATTAAGTTTTCTTTAAGTTGCAATTTTAAATTATATCGATAACTTCAAAAAAAAATTTGTAAAAAATTATGAAAAGGGCTTGTCAACTTAAATATTTATTGATATTATAGTAAGGCACACTCGAAAAACGATGTTTTAAAGAATGTGTAAAAAAAGCAAAAAATACCTAGCTAAAACGTTTGACATTAAAAATTTAAAATGGTATTATTTGCTGGCTGTCATGAAAGACAGCGAACAAAATGCACCTTAAAAACTGAATAGAAGAAGATAGTAGAGTAGAGTAAAAATAC
>CAMOQV010000008.1 GCA_946623205.1 uncultured Clostridia bacterium | reverse complement strand
AAGTATTAGTTCCAACATTCCATCACGATAGAGAGTTCTTTGATAAACTACAAGCAAAAGCAGATAGAAAATAATTATAAAAGTTCATAAAAATTACGTAGCATCGAGCTACGTAATTTTTTGCTCATTTAATCTAGTTATAAAAAGCGCAAAAATATTTTTAAAAACTATGAAATTTAATATCCATTTAATAATTCTTTTATAGAATAAAAGTGTAAATAGAAAACTTTTAGAAATATCCTAGGTGCTGGAGTAGTGCACCAGTGCCTAGGAAGTCTCCTTAAAAAGAATAATCGGGAAGCTTAAGTGCTTCCCATTTTTGTTGTTTTTTGTCGAATTATTCAAAGTTATGTTATGATAAATATAGTTATAGGTACTTGAGGGGGTATATATGGCGAGTAAAGTTTATCATGTTTCAAAAAGAGCATCTGATGGCAAATGGCAAGTGTTTATTCAAGGCAGCGACAAGGTAATCAAATTATTCGGTACTAAAGTTGAAGCAGAAGAATACTGTGAGCAAATGGCCAAGAACCAAAAGGCAACCTTATTAGTGCATAAGTCAAAAGGTGCAAGCAAAGGAAAGGCTAGTTCGGCAAAAATCGTAAAAGGCAAGAAATAATAATTTAATTATTATTAGAGTTTTAAATATTAGTTGTTTTGCAGCTAATATTTCTCTTTTTGTTTGTGTTCGTTTTTTGTTCAAAATTTCATATTTAATTATAAATAATTATTTGTTATAATAGTTATGCACGTTATTGTGCGCTTAAAAAGGTAATAAGGAGTTCAATTAATTATGAATGCAAAGGAAATATTGTCAAAATTGACAGTTAAAGAGAAATTGATGTTAACATCAGGTAAGGATTTTTGGCATCTAAATGGTGTTGAAAAAGAAAATGTTCCATCAATTATGGTAACAGATGGTCCTCACGGATTGAGAAAGGCTGCAGGATCAGAAATGAATGTTGGTAATGTAGTTCCTACAGAAGCTTTTCCAACAGCAAGCTGTTCAGCATGTAGCTGGGATAGAGAAGCCCTAAAGAAGATGGGTGAAGCTATGGCTGAAGAATGTATCCAAGAAGAAGTAGCAGTTATTCTTGGGCCAGGAACAAATATGAAGAGAGATCCACTTTGTGGAAGAAACTTTGAATATTTTTCAGAAGATCCAGTTCTAGCTGGTGAAATGGCTGCATCTATGATTAATGCTATTCAATCTAAAGGAATTGGAACATCACTAAAGCATTATGCAGCAAATAACCAAGAAACATATAGAATGACAGGTAGTTCAAATCTAGATATTAGAACTCTAAGAGAATATTATTTAAAACCATTTGAAATCGCAGTTAAGAAATCTCAACCATATACAATTATGTCTTCATATAACAAAATCAATAATGTTCCAGCATCTGGAAATAAATTAGTTTTGAAAGACATCCTACGTGATGAATGGGGATACAATGGTTGTGTTATTACAGACTGGGGTGGTGCTCACGTTCACTATGAAGACATCAATGGTGGACTTGATTTGGAAATGCCAGGTAATAAGCAATTATATTTAAAGCATACACTTAAAGCATATAAAGAAGGAAAGATTACAGACGAAGAAATTGATAGAGCAGCATATAATGTTTTGCATTTAATTGAAAAAACAATTGATGCTTCAAGCAAGAAGACTCCTTACGATAAAGATGCTCATCATAAGATTTCTAAAGAAGTAGCCTTATCTAGTATGGTTCTTCTAAAGAATGAAAAGAATATGCTTCCTTTAAAGAAAGACGACAAGATTTTGGTAATTGGTGAATTCGCAGAAAAGCCAAGATATCAAGGCGCTGGTTCTTCATTCTTAAACCCACCAAAGGTAGATTCACTAAAAGAGTCTTTAGACGCCGCAGGTATTGCTTATGATTATGCTAAAGGTTACGATTTGAGCAATATGAAAGATGCAGAAGCAAATGCAAAATTAGCAGATGAAGCAGTTGCTCAAATTAAAGATCAAAAAGTAGTTTTATATATTGGTCTTTCAGATGAATATGAATCAGAAGGAAGCGATAGAATCGTTACAAAGTTTGCTTTGCCTGAAGCTCATCAAAAATTGATTGAAAAAGTATTAGCAAAGACAAATAACGTTATAGTTGTTCTATCTGCAGGTTCAGTTGTTGATTTATCATTTGCCGATAAGGTTCCAGCAATCTTAGACACATATTTAGCTGGTGCTTCTGTTGGTTCTGCACTTTGCGATATCCTATATGGTGTTGTTAACCCATCTGGTAAGCTTGCAGAAACATGGCCATTATCTTATGACGATGTACCATGCTCAGAAACATATGGTAAAGAAAAGAACCAAGTTAACTATAGAGAAGGTTTGTTTGTGGGTTATAGATACTACAACACGGCAAACGTTCCTGTAAGATTCCCATTTGGTTTTGGTTTATCTTATACAACATTTGAATATGCTAACTTAAAGATTAGCGGAAACAAAGTATCTGTTGATGTTACAAACACAGGTAAAGTTGATGGCGCTGAAGTTGTTCAATTATATATTGCTAACAAGACAAAGGCTACAATCTTCCCAGCTGCTGAATTAAAGAACTTTGATAAAGTATTCCTAAAGGCAGGAGAAACAAAGACAGTTAAGTTCGAATTAAAGGATGAAGATTTCCAATACTTTAATGTTGAAAAGAATGCTTATGTAATTGCTAAAGGTGATTATGAAATCCAAATTGGCGCATCATCTAGAGACATTAAATTAAAAGAGATTATTAAGAAAGAAGGCGATACATCTTCAGATTTAGATAAGTTCAAGGGAAGTTGGTTTACAACATTCAAGGGTAAGCCTACAGATGCTGATGCTAAATTGTTAGGATTAGATGTTATTTACGAACAACCAACAAGAAAGGGTGATTATACACTTGAAAATACTGTTCAAGATGTTAAGGGCTCAGGATTTGGTAAAGTATTCCATAAGATTATGTTGATTGCCGTTTGCGCAGCTACAGGAATTAAGAAGTCAGAAATGGATACTCCTCAAAACAAGATGACGATAGAAGCTGCTCTTGGTATTTCATTTAGAGGTATGGCAGCAATGAGTGGCGGCGCAATGCCATTATGGTTAGCCGGCATTTTAGTTGGATTCTGTAATGGATTCTCAAGAAAATCTAAGAAGAAATAATAAATAAAGTATTTATATTTAACGCCGGTGTCAACACATCGGCGTATTTTTTATCTTTAATTACGCGCACATATATGCTAAAATACTTGCGAGGTGTTTAATTATGACGTTTAAAGCTAAAATTGTTAATGCAATGACTAAGCTTATTGCAAAAATTACAGGTGGCACAGCACAAGATGAATCAGCAGGCATTTTGGAAGGTAAAATTACGGATGGAATGCCAGAGCTTATTAGAGAAGCTGGAGCTGAAGGCTGTGTTCTTTTAAAGAATGAAGGTGTATTGCCAATTTCAAAAGATAGACAAGTATCTATATTCGGTAGAGTTCAATACGATTATTTTGCAACAGGATATGGTTCTGGCGGTGATGTTAGAAAACCATATGTTGTTAATTTAATAGATGGATTAAAGAATTGTGCAGATTTATCTGTAAATGATTATCTTGCAGATGTCTATAAAGAATGGGTTAAGAACAATCCGGCAGACCATGGATATTGGGCACACTGGCCAAGATCACATCCAGAAATGCCATTAACTGATGAAATAGTAAAAAAGGCTCATGAAACATCAAACGATGCAATTGTTGTTTTAGGAAGATCTGCAGGTGAGGATAGAGAAAACGCACTTGAAGAAGGAAGTTATTATATTACACAAGAAGAAAGAGATATGATTTCAAAGGTTGCTAAGCAATTTGATAACATCATTCTTCTTCTAAACATCGGAAGCATAATGGATTTGAGCTTTGTTGCTGAATACAAAGATAGCATAAAAGCCGTTATGATTGTATGGCAAGGTGGTATGGAAAGTGGTAATTCAATCGCAGATATTCTATCTGGTAAGGTATCCCCATCTGGACACTTAGCTGACACTATTGCAAAAGACTATAATGATTATCCTTGTGCAAAGGATTTCGGCGATCCTGTTTATTGCAATTATGTAGAAGACATTTACGTTGGGTATAGATTCTTTGAGACATTTAAAAAAGATAGAGTTCTATATCCATTTGGATATGGTTTGTCTTATACAACATTCGCTCAAGATTTGGTGAAAGTTGACGATTTAATAAAAGGGTTGAAGATTGACGTAAAAGTTAAAAATACGGGCAATTTCGCAGGCAAAGAAGTAGTGCAAGTATATCTTCAAAAGCCAAATGCGCCTATAGATAACCCATATAGACAATTAGTTGGATTTGTAAAGACAAAAACACTTGCTCCAAACGAAGAAGAGGTTGTATCTATTGAAGTTCCATATGACTTAATGAAAATGTACGACGAAGAAGGTGTTACAGGATTTAAATCTTCGTATGTCATAGAAGCTGGTGATTATATCTTTAGTATCGGTAATAATGTTAGAGATGCAAAGGATGTTTACATAATTAATAAAAAGCAACATGAATGTGTCCAAGTTTTGTCTGAAGTAATGGCGCCAAAATATGAGTTCAACGTAATTAAAAATGACAACGGAAAAATTGGAAAGCGTCCAGTTCATACAGTAACAATCAACCTAAAAGGTTTAATTGATTCAAGAAGACCAGATGATATCCCATATACGGGCGATAAAGGCTTCAAATTAAAGGATGTTAAGGAAGGCAAGGTTTCTATGGAAGAATTCGTAGGACAATTGTCTGTGGACGAATTAGAAGCCATAACAAGAGGAGACTATACAATGGATAGCCCACTAGGAGCACCAGGTAATGCTGGAGCAATTGGTGGTGTGTTGCAATCTATGAGAGATAAGGGCATTCCTGCAATTATTACAACAGATGGCCCATCAGGAATTAGATTATATACTTCATGTTCATTAATCCCAATTGGGACAGCGCTTGCTTGTACATTTAATTATCCACTAGTTGAGTCATTACATAAAAAGCTTGGATGGGAAATGACAGATAGAGGCTCAGATGTTTTACTATCTCCAGGAATGAACCTTCACAGATCTCCACTATGTGGTAGAAACTTTGAATATTTCTCAGAAGATCCATTCTTATCTGGCAAGAGTGCAGCTGCTGTTGTAAATGGAATTCAATCTAATGGTGTTAGCGCTTGTCCAAAGCACTTTGCATGTAATAACCAAGAGACAAAGAGAACAAAGACAGATGCAAGATTATCTGAGCGTGCTTTAAGAGAAATCTATTTGAAAGGATTTGAAATCTGCATAAATGAAGCTAAACCAAAATGTATTATGACTTCATACAATAAGATTAATGGTGTATGGAATCACTATAACTTTGAGTTGTGTGATACCATTCTTCGTCAAGAATGGAAATATGAAGGATTAGTTATGACAGATTGGTGGATGCAATATACCAAATCTCCAGAATATCCAATCAAAGATCAAGCATATAGAGTTAAATCAAGAGTTAATGTATTTATGCCAGGCGGCAAGAGATTAGGCAAAAAGAAACCTGATGGAACGGTTAAAAAGGCTCTTGCTAATGGTGGATTAACATTAGGCGAATTACAAAGAAATGCAATAGATGTATTGAGAGTTTTGATGAATTCTAACAAGATGTAATGAGATTTTAAATATAAAAATAAGAGCGGCTGCATTTGTGTGCAGCCGTCTTTTATATATTTGTAAAAAGGTTTAAGCTTTGTGATGAACTAAATGTTTTGTATGTTCATGTGTATATATTCTGTAGAAGTTATCTTCAATTTTATATTGTAGGTTTTTGAAGAACATAGAGAAGTTTGGTAATTTAATCTTTCCTTCTTTAACAGCCATAACAAGCATACTATAAGCAATTACTAATACTAAGATGATTTCTCTTACAACGCCTGCATATCCGCCTACAGCAAAGTTATATACAATAAATGCAGCTTCATTAATCATTGCTCCAACTTTTAATATGTAGTAGTTCTTTTGAACAGCTGTGATAGAGCAGATTGTTAAAGCTACGCAAGGGATATATGTATACCAAGCTTCAAAGAAAGGAACATTTAATCCCCAAGTAGCTGCAAGTATAACAAGTGCTAACCACATTGGAACTTCCTTATCCTTTTTGATAGCGAAGTATAACATAAATATATTTCTAACGATTCCTGATGCTGTACCAATAATATTTGCCCATGTATTTACGTTATCTATTAGAAGGATTGATAATGACTCTAAAATGAAGAATATATAAGCAACAATTGAAACAGCTACGAATCGATTCTTTTTTTGTTGATAAGCAAAAATGAATACTACAAAGCCAATGATATCAAATAGTTGAGCTAACCAATTTACAGATGTCCCAAATAATGTAATATGCATAAAAAATATAATACTCCTTTACTTTTCGAGAAGTATTATATTCTTACGCGTGTATATCAATCATTCAATATTTGTTGAAAAACATCTCAAATATTGCGATTGTTTAGAAATTTATTGTTTTTGTTTTTCCTGCCTCAAATGTAACTTCTTTTACAGTTCCGTTAGAAGATACCTTGATTGTTTGGGCGATATCGCTCTTAATTGTGCATGTAACAGAATTTGCGCTCCAAGAACATGAAACATTAGCTCTACATCTAGCTCTTAGATTGTTATATGATCCACTTGTCCATGTTGTTGGGCATGCAGGTAATAATTCAATCTCTTCAGATGTTGAATACAATAGTGCTTCATTCATCACACCAATCAATCCTAAAGATGAGTCTGTGCAATATGCATTTGATGTACCAGTTATGTCGTGGTTAGTCATTAATGAAGAATATAAAAGTCCTGTCGTACCAAATTGAGCAAAGGCATTTGATGCAGATAACATCTTATATAGAGTATTAGTAATACCATCAGCACTCTTCAATCTTGCATATACTAAACCTCTATGTAACCAACAGTGAGATTGTTTTGTTTGATCGTCGCTAGATTCGGCAGCTCTATTGTCTAAAGCTTGAATTGTTGCAGCAATCAAAGTTTCATTTCCTTGCATTTCAAATGCTGGCCAAGCTTCATACAAGTGGCTAAAGTGTCTATGTTCGTTGTTGTCATCATATCCGTTTGCACACCATTCTTTAATAGCTCCAGTTTCATCGTATTGATAATCTGGAAGCTTAGATACAAGTGCTTCATAAGAAGCAACTCTTGCTTGATATCCATCTGTTTTTAATGTATTTTCTACATCGATAGCCATATTTAAAGATTCTTTTGCTGCAGCAATATCCATTGCGCAGTTAACAGCAAGAGTTGATTCGTAGTTGCCAATAGTCCAGTTCTCTGGAGAATAAGAAGGAACGATTAAATATTTTTCATTAGCAGCAAGGGAAGTTTTGTTCATATCATAGCAAGCGTTACCAGTTGCGTCTGTATAGTATTTAGGTGTACATAAACCTAGCCAGAAATTAGCATTTTTAGTTAAAAGAGGTAATAAAACATCGTTAAGTAAAGTCTTATTATCGTCTAGAGTTTTAATAGTTGCATCGCCATAGCATTGATAATATTCGTAAATTGGTTGAATCATCCAAGCAGCGCCAGCGTTCCAGTATCTAAATGGGTAGCCCTCGTTTCCTTCATCGTTCAAAGAACGATCGCCATCGGCGTGAACTGTACACATAATGGCATCATCAATTCCGTATATTTCTTTTGCATTTATTTCCCAATCTGCTATTTGGTTATATACGAATCTAATATATCCATCGCCAAATGTTGACAAATTAGATGTGTTCATACCAGAAGATTGAAGATTAACGTTTGCATCCATTGTGTAGTCATATCTCCAGCCTGGATCCCATGTGCCTGTCCACATACCAGATAGTCTACTCATTGAATATCCAGCGCAGCAGATCATTGCGTATCTTCCTTGGTTGTAAACACGGTTAGCAAGAACATTATTCAATGTCTTTGCTTTCTTTTGGTTCGCGATTAAATCATTGTTAGATAAAGATGCGTCTCCATCGCCATCTGCAACAATATCTAAAGATGCAGCATTAAATAGTTGAGATTGTTCTTGAGCAGATGGAGCAAGCGCATCATCATAAGAGAATTTCTTTGATGTGTATTTATCTTCAACACCTTTAACTTTTGCTAATAACTCGTCAACAATTGTGTAAGAATTTGCTCTAGCAAAAGCTGACATACTACCCATATCTTTAGTTCTGTCTAAAGCAGTAATAATATAAACATTTTTAGCATTTGTAATTTCAATTGAAGCATCGTATCCGCTCTTGTTTAAAGAATCTTTTGTTGTATCTTTTTTAGCTTCTTTAGAACCCCCTTCTACGATAATTAAACTTACAGCAGCAAATCCGCCATTTTGCAAATAGTTGCCTTCGTAGTCAGGGTAGTGCACAACTTGTGCTAAATATGTAGCATCGTCAGCTACGATTTCTTTATATTGAATGTTCTTTTCATCGTCTTGGCCTGAATCATCACCTTTACCAAATCCAGCCATTTTCGAGATTGTATCTATAGATATATTTAGAGAGACTTTATTTTTAGAATTTGAAATAGAAGTAATAGTTACATTATCTAAACGAGAAGTGAATGTTTTTCTAGTCCATTTAATTTTACCATCTGCGAATTTTTCTCCAACTTCACCTGTTTCATATTTTGTGTATTTTTGGTAGTCTGTTGAAGAAGAAATTGCAGTTGTTAATCTTAATTGCATACCAGGATGGAATTTGCCACCACGGCCCCAATAGCCTGGAACATCTGTATCGTCTGGCTCAATTTTATTAATAATCTTTTGACGAAGTGTATCTAAATCTGTACCTTCAGCAGGGAAATTATCACGATTAACTGCTGTTGGCATTACATAATCAATGTGTTGGTATGTTATAACATCTTCGTTTGGTGCGCCATTTGTAATAAACCCAGTTATACCGTTTCCACCAACCATACCGTCACGCCAGTTCTTATCTGCGGTAGATAATTTTACTTCTTTATAAGTTGTTGCATATGAAACTTTCAAAGAAGAATAATCTAAAACCTCATCTTTTTTACAAGCAAATAATGAAATAGAGATAGATAAGATTAATAGAGAAATTACTAATAATAAATAAACCTTCTTTTTCATAAAACCCTCTACAATATTTTATTTAAGTAAAAATATTTTAGCATATATAAATATAAAAATATATACACAATACGTGCTCAAATATATAAAAATAGGTGCTCAAATGAGCACCTAAGGGTTTTCAATTAAACTAAACTTATTTTAGTCTTTCAACCATTGCCCATAGAGCTTTTGCTGAATTGAAGTTTGATGGGATGATATCTGCTGGAGAGATAACAATATCAAAAGCATCTGTAAGTTCAGCTACAATTGACATAATTTCCAAAGATCCTAAGATACCATTGTCGATTAAACCTTCTTCGTTTTCGAAATCTACATCTGGTCTAATTTCAGATAATATTTCTAATAGTTGTTCCATTATTAATTTTCTCCTTTCATGTTAATTTTGTATGCATTGATAACATCTCTTTTTAAAGAAATATTACCTTTTTCGTCTCTTATGTAAACTCTAGGCAAATCTCTACTTAAGAAAAGATATATGCCTTCAGTAATAGAATACGCTCCAACGTTTAAAAATACAAGTTCGTCCCCGATTTTTGCATCATATAGAGGGTAGTTCTTTATAATTACATCGGCAACCGTACATAAAGATCCACAAATTGTCCAGTGTGCTAAATCGCCAGAATCCTTTTGTGTTTTAATGAATGGTGGTTTCATTGCCATTGTTTGACCATAATAGTTTAGTTGGTTAATACCGCCATCGATAATACAATAACTCATATTATTAGTGAATTTTGTATCAACAATTTTTGTATGATATTCACCTGAGTTATATGCTATAAATCTACCCATCTCAAGTTGGATTTGATATTTATCAAATTGTTTTAGAGATTCGTTTAATATATTAAGCTGTCCTTTCTCATCAAAGTCTGGTTCAGAGGTAAAATAATTAACTCTAAGGCCAGGACCATATTCAAAATGTTTGAATCTAATGCCATATGTTTCTTCAAGGGAAGCGATAAATGTATGAAGATAATCTAATTCCTTTTGGACAACGTCAATTTTCTTTTGAGTTCCACTATATAGTTGGATTCCTAAAACATTGATTGAATTATAAATATTTAGATTTGAAACAATCTTTTTGATTGTTTCTTCGTCAACACCAAATTGATTTCCAGAAGATAATCTTAGATAAACATTTAAAACTAAATTGTTTTCTTTAGCAACGTTAGTTAAAAGATTTAATTGGCTCAAAGATTCAACTGTATAGATTGGAAGATCTTTGCAATCTTTAACAATTCCTTTTATATCTTCTTCTTCTTTAAATACACCAGATAAAACAATTTTATCTTTAGGAACATTCAATGCTTTACAAATTTGGTATTCTCCAGGAGAGCATACTTCAAAAGCATCAACAACATCTATTAGATATTCAACTAAAAATGGATTAGCTTTCATTGCATAGCAAATTCTAATATCTTTAGCTAGGTTTTCTCTAATAAAAGAGATTCTATCTTTTAGTGTTTTTATATCAAAGATATAAGATGGTGTTTTAATCTCCATTATAAATCGTATTCCTTCTTTAATTTCTTTCTATCTGTTTTGCCATTTTCTGTTAAGTCAAAATGGTCAACTTTTTCAAATTTACCAGGAACCATATATAAAGGAAGAGAAATCTTAAGAGTCTTTACGATTTGTGCTGCATCTATAGAACCAATATAGAATGCCCAAATCTTTTCTTCCTTTTCGCTAAATAGTACAACTACCTTATCTACACCTTCAATTTTAGATATTGCAGCCTCTATTTCGCTAAGCTCAATTCTATGTCCCATATACTTAATTTGGAAGTCACGTCTACCTATGAAACATAACTCGCCGTCATTATTATAATAACCTAAATCGCCAGTTCTGTATATAGGCTCTAAATATCTAGTATTTAGTGGGTTTTGTATGAATGCTGCATCAGTCTCTACGTGCTTGTTATAATAACCAAGAGCAAGGGCAGTACCAGAAACGCATATTTCGCCATTTACGTTCTTTTGAGTAACTTCCTTTAGATTTTCATCTAGAAGGATAATTCTTTCATTTTTAAATGGCACACCGATTGGTAGAACATCCTTTTCAAATAAACCATCTGGGATTTCATAATATGAACAGTTGCATGTAATTTCAGTAGGTCCATATAAGTTTATGAACTTTGCCCATGGAAGATTTTTCTTCCAAATGTTTAATTGGTTTATAGGCATTACTTCGCCGCTAAATAAAACTTTCTTGATGTCTTGAGGTACTTTGTAATCAAAAGCCTTTAGAGTAGAAAGGATGCAAAGAGCAGAAACAGCCCAAATTAGGGTAGTAACTTTTCTTTCAATTAAATAATCTACTAAAAATGTTGGGAATGAGAATTTTCCTTTAGGAATAATTTCCATTGTTGCACCAACTTTGATTGTTGAATAAATATCTTTTGTTGAAACATCGAAATCAAATGGAGCTTGGTTACCAATAATTTCATCTGGCTTTATATCAAATGTCTCAGTAAAGATTTCAATAAAGTCAATAACAGATCTATGAGATACCGCAATCCCTTTTGGTGTTCCAGTAGATCCTGATGTGAATAATACATACAAAGGATCAACATCAATATGATTCATTCTTATTCTATTAAGAATAATATCATCCTTTTTGTATTCTAAATCCATATGTAAAACTTTGCTTTCGTCATATTCTGGTAAACATCTATCAAAGCCTGTTAAAACAACGATATATGGCGAATCTAAAGTATCTAATATTTGAGTGATTCTTTCTTTTGGATATCTTGTGTTTAGTGGAACATAGAAGCATCCTGCATATACACATCCAAAGAAACTAATTATAGCCTCAACGGATTTGTCTCCCAAGATAGCAACTGGGCTATTTTGAGGAATCTTAGTTGCTAAATAAGAACCAAAGCCTTTGGCTTTTTCAACTAAATCTTGATAGCTAATGCTTGTTTTGTCATCAGCAAAAGCTGTTTTTTGAGGATATTTTTTTGCGCTTTCTTCTAGAAATTCTAATACATTAATTGTGTGACTCATTTTTACCCCTTATATTTCAATTATTCCGTAATTATTTCTATATGCTTGTAGTTCTGCATCCCAATTTGCATAAGCTTCTTGGCCTTTATGAGATGTAAAACCATATGTTTCTTGAAGATATTTCGCTGTGTGCAATGTACACTTCTTTGCCCCATAGCAGTTCATATGATCGCCCTTATCGCATGTGTCTTTCGTCCAATCTAGTCCTATTTCGCTTTCCAATAGGTTGTAATCAAAGAATGTAATTCCTCTAGCATCAGCATATCGTTGGAATCCGTTATGTCTTGGATAATTCCAGAATGTCTTAGTAGGGAATTCAATAAACAAAATGCCAATGCCTTTTTCTTCGCATAAATCACAAATCTTGTCTAAATACTTTTTCCAAGGTTTGATTATTTTGTGTTCCTTATCGGTAGGGAACATTGTTTCGCCTTTTGTATATGGTTTTGCAGTTGAAGTAAATACATAGTTTTTATTAACACATCTTGTATTAACTTCTTCTGGTGGTGTCAAATATTTCCAACGTGTATGGACGTTAAAGATAGGGAATACTTTGTTTAACATATCTAAAGCCGTAATCTTTATAAGATTATCTGCTTTATCATAAGTGAATTCATCTACATTTATAACGATAGCTTTTGGTGTTTGATGCTTCAATACTTCTAAAAGAGTATGGTAGGCTTCAAATGGAGCTTGTGTGGTCTTTGCAAGATTAAAGGAAGTAATACCATAAGCATCATACATTTCCATTGGAGTAAAACCATATAGAACACCGCTATGTCCGATAACTAAAACGTCTAAACTATTGTCATCTTCTGCAAATACATGACTAAGTTCAACTGTTCTATATGTTTTTATCAATTCTATATTATCTGGTGTTAGAGCAACGCCAATTCCATATAGAACACTATATGTAATTACAAAGAACAAAACTATTAATATTATACTTTTTTGTTTTTTTGTTAGCATCTTACACCTCTAGAAGTTTCCGTATATAAATGGAGATACGCTATACATTTGTCCGCCATATGCACCAAATACAAGTATTGCTACAAGTAGAAGAATGTAAATTGTCCATCTAATTGGAATAGCACGAGCAGCAACAACTTCTCTTATATCTCCTTTTCTTTCGTTTATGATATCTACTGTAAGTAGTATTAACATAGCGACAATTGCTATTACCATTTCTTTCCAATCAAGTCCAAGCGCAAATACGTTGCCTTCATAATGAGTAAATAAAGATCCAATTATGTAGAATGAATCTTCAAGTGTGTTTGCACCGAACATTGTTTCGCCTAAAAAGATAATAAATATAGTTCTTGCGTGTCTTAAAGCCATTAACCACTTATTATTAGGGTCAATATTCTTTTTAGCATAGAACTTTTTAACCATTGGCTCAAATAACATGCCAATGCTGATTATTACAAAGTAATAAAGTCCGTAGAATATATATTTCCATTCTGGACCATGCCATAAACCATTGCAGAACCAAACTGCTAATAAAGCAATAAGTGTTGGCAAAGATTTAGTGAAATGATTCTTCCATTTTTTCTTAATCTTTCCGCAAAATTTAGTAACTTTTGGAGATAGGGCAACAGAATAAAATACATATTCTTTTAACCAAATACCAAGAGTCATATGCCATCTCTTCCAGAAATCTTGAGCAGAAGTTGCGAAGAATGGTTGGCGGAAGTTTTCAGGAAGTTTAAATCCTAACATTTGAGCAGAGCCTAAAGCTATATCTAAAAATCCTGAGAAATCTGCATACAATTGAATTGTATAGAATAGAATAAACAATAATGATGCATATCCCGAATAACTATGTGGATCTGAAGCTATAAGATTAACTAGCATAGCTAATCTATCCGCAATAACTGCTTTTTTAAATAGTCCCCATAAAACTCTTTGAGCACCAAAAGATATATCTTTGTAATTTGCATCAGCCCCATCATAAAGCATGTTGGCTGTTTGTTCATATCTACAAATTGGGCCTTCTTGGATAGCAGGGAAGAACATTAAGAATAATGAAACTCTAGCAAAGTTTGTATCTGCTTGAATCCTTTTTCTATGTACATCAACCAAATATCCAATAGATTGAAGTGTGTAATATGAAATACCAAGAGGTAGCGCAAGTGGAATCTTTGGCCAAATAAATGAAACGTTGAACCAACTAAAAATTCCAGTAACGATTGATCCAAAGAATTGGAAATATTTTAATAATCCAATAATTGCAAGGTTAAGAATAATAGTAATAGTTATTATTGCTTTATTGTGTTTAGCAATCTTCTTTGCGTATTCTTTGTCTTCTTTGTGCTCGTCTAAAATAGTGCTATCGTTATTCTTTTGAATCCATCTTGCTGCAAAATAAACAGTTGTTATTGTGAAGGCTATAAAGCAAACCAAAAATTTGCTCATTATTACGAAAAATGCTAATGATGCAACAATTAAAACTATAAATCTATACTTTTTTGGAATTACATAGTATAAACATAGCGTAACTAATAATGTTGCAAAAAATATTAAAATACTAGCCATAAATAACTTGTAAGCGCCTCAACGAGCAAATTATACCAAATTATTAAAATAATGTGAACAGAATATAAATAATATTTTGCGCGTGAAAATAAATATTATATAATCAAAATACTATGATGAATTTACCTTTAGAGTTTAAAAACAATATGAAAGATCTATTAAAAGATGAATATGAAGAGTTTTTATCTTCATATGATTTGCCTCAATATAAAGGTTTAAGATTAAACACTCTAAAGTTGAATAACATAGATTTATTACCATTTTCTCTTGAGCAAATTCCATGGTGTAAAACAGGATACTATTATGTTGAAGATGGCCCAGGAAAACATATTTTCCATGATATAGGTCTTTATTATATTCAAGAACCATCAGCAATGAGCGTTGTTGAAGAGTTAGATGTTAATGAGGGTGATGTTTGCTTAGATATGTGTGCAGCCCCAGGAGGGAAGAGTACACAAATAGCAGCAAAGTTAAATGGCACAGGTATATTAGTTTCTAACGAAATAATTCCATCAAGAGCGAAGATTTTATCTTCAAACATAGAAAGAATGGGCATTAAGAATGCTGTAGTTTTAAACGAGACGCCAAAGAATATTGCGAAATTCTTCCCAAGAAAATTCGATAAAATTCTAGTCGATGCACCTTGCTCTGGAGAGGGCATGTTTAGAAAGAATGAAGAGGCAATTTCAGAGTGGTCTCAAGAGAATGTAACTATGTGCGCAAAGCGTCAATTAGATATATTAATTGAGGCAGAAAAATGTCTAAAAAGTAATGGCAGAATTGTATTTTCGACATGTACCTTTTCTACTAAAGAAAATGAAAATGTTATAAATGAATTTATAAAGCTATATCCAAAATTCCATTTGTGCAAGTCAAAATATAGCTTTGAAAACGGCTTAGATAAAGATGGATTATGCCAAAGAATTTATCCTCATAAAGTCAAAGGAGAAGGGCACTTCTTTGCAATATTAGAAAGAGATGGAGATAGAGAAGAAACCATCTTTAAAAATAAGGATATAAAGCAAGATAAAGAATTTGAAAGCTTTGTCAAAAAGTATCTAAATATAGATTTAAAATACAACGTAACATTTGGGGACAATCTATATTTATCTCCTATCCAAAAATTAGATGGAATTAAAGTTGAAAGACCAGGGCTTCATCTTGGAGAACTAAAGAAAAATAGGTTTGAGCCATCTCATTCGCTTGCTTTAGCCTTAAAGAGAGAAGACTTCAAAAATGTTATAGATTTAAAAGTTGATTCAAAAGAACTTCAATCATATATCCAAGGTGAAACTATAGAAACAGATATTGTTGGATGGGGAGTTATATGTGTTGAAGGATATACAGTTGGATTATTTAAGGGCGATGGAAGAATTGCCAAAAACCATTATCCAAAAGGTTTAAGAAAGTAGTTTTATATATTAATCTTGCGCGCGAGCGTTTTCAAAAGTATAATTTAATATGCAAATTAAAAATTTAAGTATTCTTTAGTTTCGAATACTAAAATACGTAACGAGGTGTAAAATGATTTCTAAAAAAATGGTAGGTCTTGTAAAAGGATCATCTGTAATAAGAGCAATGTTTGAAGAAGGAAAACAAATGGCCAAGAAGTTTGGTGCCGAAAATGTTTTCGATTTTTCTTTAGGCAATCCAAATGTTCCAGCTCCAAAAGCTGTTAATGAAAATATCAAAAAAATTGTAGATAGTGAAAATCCTGTAGTTTTGCACGGATATATGTCTAATGCTGGATATGAAGATGTTAGAGAAGCAATTGCGCAATCTTTAAATACAAGATTCGATACAGCATTTACATCTAAGAATATTATCATGACAGTTGGTGCAGCAGGTGGATTAAATGTTGCTTTGAAATCTATTTTAGACCCAGGCGATGAAGTTATGGTTATTGCTCCATACTTTGGAGAATATAAAAACTATGTATCTAACTTCGATGGAGTATTAGTTGCTGTTAATCCTAACCCTCCAACATTCGAACCTAATTATGCGGATTTTGAAGCAAAGATTTCTAAGAAGACAAAAGCTGTTATTATAAACAATCCAAATAATCCAACAGGTGTTATCTATAAGAAAGAGTGGATTGAAAAATTGGCAGCAATATTAGATAGAAAACAAAAAGAATTAGATACGTGTATTTATTTAATTTCAGACGAACCATATAGAGAATTGGTATTTAAAGATGTAGAAGTGCCATATCTAACTAAGTATTACAAGAACACTATTGTTGGATATTCATATTCTAAATCATTATCTCTACCTGGTGAGAGAATCGGTTATTTGGTAGTTCCAAGTGAAGCCGATTCATTTGATGATTTAATATCTGCTATGGGCGTTGCTACAAGAATTTTAGGATTTGTTAATGCTCCATCTTTACAACAAAAATTAATAAAAGAATCTCTAAATGAAAAGACAGATATTGAAGCATACAATAAAAACAGAATTAAACTTTATGAAGGATTGAAAGCTCTTGGCTTTGAATGTGTAGAGCCAGAAGGTGCGTTCTATCTATTTATGAAGGCCCCAATTGATGACGATATGGAATTTGTAAAGGTTGCAAAAGAATACAACATTTTGATGGTTCCAGCCTCTTCTTTTGGAGTTAAAGGATATGTAAGAATTGCTTATTGTGTAGCTTATTCTACAATTGAGAGAAGTTTGCCACAATTTGCAAAGCTTGCAAAAAGATACAATCTATAAGGAAGTGAATAAAGTTTGAAGAAAAAGGCATCCGTTGTTTTAGTTTTACTTATTGCGATTATCTCTGTATTTTTCACATCATATTGTTTTGCGGAAAGTACAACTATCTTAACGAAACTTGATGATCAATCAAGTATTGATGTATCAAATATTTTGTCGTCGTTAACAGACGAGTCTTTATCTTTGCACGAAAACGATGAAGTTGTTTTAGTTGTTAAATACAAAGATTCTGCATCACACGAATTATCGCAAGATTTGGCATTATTAGGGATTGAGGCCCAAAAGAGATATTCGTTCTCAAATATTTTTAATGGCGAATCAATATCAATAAAAATCAAAGATATTGCATCTTTAACATCTCTTTCATATATTGAGAGCGTAGATCTTGCAAGAACTTATACAGCACTTGCAAGTTATGATGAGTATTCATATTCAACTCAAAGCGGAACAAACGAAGGAATATTCAAAAATGAAACAGCATATACTGGCAAGGGCGTAGTTGTTGCTGTAGTTGACGCTGCTTTTGATGTATCTCATGTTGCTTTTTCTAACACAACAGAAGTTGAATCTACTTTAACAGAGGCAGTTATTAAAGATGCTCTATATGAGTTAAATTCATATGAACAATCTGGAGTTTCATCTCAAAGCGTATATGTTTCTAAAAAGATAGCATATGCATATGACTATGGTGAAGGAGATACTGATGTATATGATTCTTCCGAAAATCATGGAACTCACGTTGCTGGTATTATTGCAGGGGATTCTTCAACTATAACAGGTGTTGTCAAGGACGCTCAATTGGCATTGATGAAAGTAGCTAATGCAGAAGGTGTTATGTACAATGATACAATTGGAGCCGCACTTGAAGATTGTTTAAAACTAAATGTTGATGTTGTAAATATGTCATTAGGCTCAAATTCTGGATTTGAGGTTGAAGAAGATAGTTTAATTTATAAGGCCGTTAAAAAATTAAAAGATGCAGGAGTAAATGTCATTTGCGCATCAGGAAACTCTTTCACAAGTGCATATGGTGGTAAAAATGGCACTAACTTGGCGACAAGTGAGTATGTAGATAATGCTGCAATTGGTTCACCAGCTTCTTATGACGAGACAATATCTATCGGTAACGTTCAAGAACTTTGTTGGTTTGAAGTTGGTGGAAATAAGATTTCTTATACAAATGCATATTGCTCAACAAATAATAAGTATTGTTCGTTTGCACAAGATATTCTTGAGTACATAAATGATCACTCACTTTCATCTACTCTTGAATATGTAGTATTAAAAGATGGCGATGAGATAGCTGTAGGAAAATTAGAAGATTATGATGATGTTGATGTTACAGGTAAAATTGTTGTAGTAAAGAGGGGAGAGATTACTTTTGAAGAAAAAGTTCAAAATGCTAAAGCAAAAGGCGCGATTGCCGTTTTATTTGTGAATAGTGAATCAACAACTAATATTCCATCTATTACAACAGAATCTTTTTCCGCTGCAATTGTAACAAAAGAATTTGGCAAGATATTGGTAGATTCGGCTATTTCAAATGTAGGACAAATTACGTTTGACGAATCATTCATTGCAACTATAATGCATGCTTCTTCATCAGGCGGTGTTATTGGGGATTTAAATTTAGGCGTCGATGTGGTTGGATATGGTACTAGCGTATATTCAGCAGGTAATAATCAATCATATGTTCAAATGACAGGAACATCAATGGCTTCTCCAAACGTTGCCGGTGTATTTGCTGCAGTATATGGTTTTGTAAAAACAAATAAAGCAACATTTAACGTAGATACGAAACTAGAAATGGCAACTATAACAACGAAGCTTATTATGTCAAATACAGATTTGTTGACAGATTTAAGTGGTGTTTTAATTTCTCCAAGATCTCAAGGTGCAGGCCTTGCACAGGTTGAAGATGCTATTAATTCATTAGCTTTCATATCTACAGAGGATGAATATAAAACAAAAATTGAACTTGGGGATAATTTAACTAAAGATATAACATTGAAGTTTACTATCAATAACTTTAATGCTTTTGATATGACTACAAATCTTAATGTATATACGCTAACTGAGCTATTAAAAGATGGCAATATGAGTGGCAATGATACAAACTTAGATATTGTTATAAATGCCGTTACAAATAGCGAAAAAGTTGGAGATGTATACGTTATTTCTATTCCAGCAGGTGAAAGTTTGGATGTAGAAATTGATTTAACATTAGCGCAAAGTGCTTTAGATAAATTGGCTCAATTTGAAAATGGAATATATGTCGAAGGTTATGTTGAACTTATAGATGAAACGCATTCAATTAGCCTATCTGTACCATTCATTGGTTTTAGTGGCAATTGGGATGATCAACCTATGTTAGATATAACAAATTATGAAGACGACGATACTATAGAACCATATATGAGAGCTTCTACTTCATATGGTTTATATGCAAATTCATATTATATAGCACTAGGTAGTTTTGCGTTTGCTTTAGATGATGATTACAAAGGAGAAAAACCACAAGCTAACGAGGAGTTTGCCGCACTTTCTATTTTCTCATCTTCAATGTATTCACTAGGATATATTCAATTAGGATTGTTGAGAAATGCAGAACGTATAGATGTAGAAGTTGTTGATTTAATGACAAATAGCGTAGTTTATACAGAAAATGCTTCTTATGTTCCAAAGACAACATATTATCCTTCATATGCAATATTGTATGGTGGCGACTTTAATGTCGATATCTCTCCATATTCATTAGATTTATATAACAACAACCAATATGAAGTGATAGTTAAGATTTATAGGACTTACGACAAAGATCAAGAAAATGAAGTATCTGCTACATACACACAAAAGTTCTATGTAGATGAAGAGGCTCCAGAAATTGAAAATATTGAAGCGAAAGAAGAAGACGATAAATGTTTAGCAACATTTACTTTATCAGATAACCACTACATTCAAGCTTTAGCCGTATGTACAGGAACTGGTTCTTCAATATCTAATGTAACTTTAAATGTGGAAGATATGTATCCTGTAGCATTTAAAGCAGATGGTGTTGGCCAAACAACCGAAGTTACATATGATGTTACAGATGCTATTAAGAATGCTACGAACGGATATTTGTATTTCTATGTAATTGACTATGCGTTTAATTCAAATATTTACTATTACAGTATCAAAAATTGGGAAGGCGCAAGTTCTCAAATAGGCTCTAAAGAAAGTTCTAATGAGACTACTAATTCTTCAAAGCCAACAACAGAGACAAAAACAATTGAATCAAATGTAGTGTCATTTATTCAAACAGAAATCGAAGTATCTGTGAATAAAGAAGTTGATCTAGCAAACAATACTTATTTAAAGAATTACAACAAGGATAGCAAATACACTTGGGTATCTTCAGATACAGCTATAGTTGCTATTGAAAAAGGAAAAATTACAGGTCTTCAAGCTGGAATGGCAATTGTTTATATTGTTGATGAAAATAACAATGAATCAAGCATAGCCATAAGAGCAAATGCTTCAAGCTATGAATCTGCAGAATATCAAAAGACAAATATATCTAGTTATGAAATGATTAATACAATCACTTCAAATAGAAAGCCATTCTTTGGAATTAGTGTTTCTTCAAGCAGAATAGAATTAGCTCCAGGCGAATCATTTAAGTTTGATTATTCTTACACACCATATAACTATAACTACATTCAAAATCCGGTGGAGATAACATACGAAACAAAGAATGCAGATGATTCTATCAATGATACTGTTTTAAATATCCAAAATGGAGTTATCAGTGCAAATGAATCTGGCACAGTTAGATTAATAGTTAAAGCAAATGGAGTAATTGTTAATACATACAATGTAACTGTTGTTGATAAGATTTATGTAAACGATGACGGCTTGTTGCTTGCATGCTTTGAGGACACAGAAACTGATTTAGATTTATCTTTGTCTCAATATGATTCAATCGTAGCGATTGGCGCAAATGCTTTTTCATATGCGACATCAGTTGAAAATATTGTCCTTCCAAATAATTGCAAGGCAATATATGCTAATGCTTTTAATGGAAACACTTCAATAAAGACAATATCTAATATCGATTCTATAAAAACAATAGGAGCTAATGCTTTCTATGGTTGTATAAGATTAGAATCAATAGATTTAACAAACGTGCAAAAAATAGCATCTCAAGCCTTCTATGGTTGTATCAATTTGCGTGAAGTTATACTTGCTTCTGAAAAGCTTTCAACTATGAACATTGCAAATGATGCATTTTTAAGATGCACAAAACTAACAAACTTCACAATTGATGGAACTGCGTCTTCTAATATTGTAATTGATGGGGAATTAAAACTTGCTTTAAATATTCAAGGAGTGTTAAACGATACATCAATTAAAGTAATCGGTCAAGGCGCATTAGCTAACCTATCTATATATAACGGCACTCTTGATTTAAGATCAACTAGCATTGAAAGAATAGAAGCTGAAGCATTTAAAGGTAATACAAGTTTGAAAACGATGGGATTGCCATCAACCTTAACATATATAGGTCAAAGCGCATTTGAGGATTGTAAATATCTTCAAACAATAGCAATTGTGAAGACAGCAAATCAAGAATTAACTATCGCTTCAAGAGCGTTCTATAATACAAATTTAAGTCTTGTAGATTTTTCTGGCATAAAGACAACATATAAAGATTATGTCTTTTACATGAGCAATCGTCTATCTACTGTAAGATTAGGCGAAGTTCAAGAAATGGGCAAATACACATTTGCCGCTACTAGAGCATTAAGAAGTGTTATATTTGATGAAGGCTCAAAGGACTTAGGAACATATACATTTGCTCCAATAACAGTCAATTCAACAACGTACTATCATAAAGATTTGGTAAGAGTTGAAATTCCTAATAGTATTGAAGAAATTAAGGAGTATGTATTCGCTTATTGCACAGCTTTAGATATGTCATATATGGATTTGAATAATGTTAAAAAGATTGGTGATTATGCATTTATGTCATGTACATCACTAGATACATTAGATCTTCCAGTTATTGAAGAGATGGGATATGCAGCATTTGCTCAATCGGGAATTAAGACTATTTCACTAAATAAGAATTTGATTAATGGAACATTGAAGATTGGCGAACTTGCGTTCTATGAATGTGGTAATTTAGAGAAGGTTGAATTGCCTACATCAGATGTCGTAAGTATTGAAGTCCTATATGGTGCATTCTATAAGAGTTTTGCAAATGAAGAAAAGGAAGCATCTATCAATCTTCAACGAGTTACAAAGATTGAAGATTATGGCTTTACGTATTGTGAAGCATTAAAGAGCGTTGATTTAACTTCTTGTAAAGAGATAGGGTATGCAGCATTTGCGGAGTGCGATAATCTTGCAAGAGTTAACATGCCAAAAGTTGAAAGCATTAAATCCCTTGCTTTCTACAAAACTGTTATTAGTGAAGTAACTTTACCAACAACTATAAAATCTATTTCACAAGCTGCTTTTTGTGAAGTGGATATTAATATACAAATTGATGAAGAGGGAGATTATTCTTCATCAAATCTAGTTATCGATACAAAGAGCAACCAAAACATTGTCTATAGAGTTTTAGATGATGGTACATATATGCTTATTTATTATCCAAAATCATTATCTTTAACCTCATATGAAGTGTTAGATAATACAAGCGCTATTGGAGAATATGCGTTTGATGGAAATGAATCACTAGTATATGTAATTCTTCCAGCGAGCGTGAAGGCTATAGGAAATGGTGCGTTCTTTGGCTGTACAAAACTTGGGTTTGTCGAATATAAGGGAGAGCAAACGCCAAAATTACTTGGTGCATATAATTCTTCAAGCGGATCAATTTATTGTAACTTCATTTCGTATAACCAAGATAAAGTAGCTGTTGCGTTGTTGGTTAAAAATGATAACACGAAGAATGCATTTGAAAACAATAAGACATGGAACATGTTATGTGATGAAATTATGCTTTCTCAAGATGCGCAAAAGATGATTAATTTTATGGAAAAAGCAAGTGCATTATCTGGCCAAACAATTACGGATAGTAATAAAGCTCAATTTGAAGAAGTAAGACGCGCATACAATGCATTATCTGAATCAGAGATTAAGACAATCCAAAGCTTAACAGGTGGCGAATTAGTATTAAAGAGTTATAACTCACAACTTAAAGATTATACTAATAGCGGTTCAATAATTGACAATATCGCTGGAAATACTGGTCTTGAGAATTGGGTAGTAGTTGCTATCGTTGCTACAGTTGCTGTGGTTTTAGTAGCAGGAGCTATTGTTGCTACGTTTATGATTACTAAAAAGCGTATGGAATTAAATACGATAAGACAATCAAGAAAAGAAAATATTGATCTTGAAGATATCTTTGGAAGCGCAAATAATCAAGAAAAGAAAATAGATCTCGATGATGTATTTAGAGATTATGATAATAAAAAGGTTGAGGAAGAAAAAGAAGATGGAACAAACAAAGATAGTGACGATACAAAGCGGGGCGAATAAAGTATCTGTAAATAGACAAGGCGGCTGTTTAGATTCTATAAAGAAAAACGATTATGAATATCTTTGGCAAGGAGCTGAAGAAAGCTGGAAAGGGAAGGATGTAGCAATTTTTCCTTTTATCGCGAGACTAAAAGATGGCATCTATACAGTTGATGGCAAAGAATACTCAATGAAGAATCACGGCCTTATAAGATATGCCTATCTTGATGTAGAAGATAGAAAAGATAACGAAGTTACGCTTTCATATTCGTCAAATAAAGACACGCTATCTCAATATCCTTATAACTTTATATTTAAATCTAATTATCTGCTAAATGGTGGCAATTTGAAGGTCACATATACAATCAAAAACACAGACGATAAAGATTTGTTCTTTGGTATAGGTGGGCATCCAGCATTTCAAATACCATTTGAAAGAGTTAATGATACAGATGTTATAGATGGAAACTATATTGAGTTTGAAAATGAATTTACTCCAAATAATTATTATTTGGATGAAAATGGTAGTTTTATTGTACGAAAAGGACCATTTGAAAAAGTTAAAAGAATTGATCTTAAAAAAGAGATTTTCCAAAAATATAAAACATTGATGTTTTGCGATGCAGATATGGATAAAGTTACATTACATAAAAAAGATGGTAAAGATGTTATTATGCATCTAAACCATCCAAAGACTGTTGCTATATGGACTAAAGAAAAGTTTGGTGGGTATATTTGTATTGAACCATGGAATGGTATTCCAGATATTTCTAATCCAAATAGGGAATTATCTCAAAAAGATGGAATCAATAAACTTGCTCCAAATGAGATTTATACATTCTCATATACAATAGATATCTAAATTATCTAACAATTCCTTTTAGAGTATAACCAGCTTCTTTAACAGTGTTTTCAAAATCTGAATCACTTATATCTTTTGTTACGATAATTTCAGCAAGGTTTTTAGTGTGATCCATTGTTTTAATTTCTTTAACGCCATCTAAAGCTAAAAGAGCATCGCTCATGTGCTTTTCACAATGCATACACATCATGCCTTCAATGTTTAGTTTAATTAATTTTTCCATTTTTATATCTCCTTGATTGTTTTCTACGATTTCATGTTTTGTTGGTTTAAATAAATTTAAGCGTAGAGCATTCATTACAACTGTAAAGCTAGACAAGCTCATTGCAGCTGCGCCATACATTGGTTCGAGTGTTATTCCTAATGGGATAAAGGCACCAGCTGCGATAGGAATGCATATTACGTTATAAATAAATGCCCAGAACAAATTCTCCTTAATATTTAAAAGAGTCTTTCGTCCAAGCTTTAACATATCGACTAGCGATGTCAAATTGCTATTAACTAAAACAACATCGCCAGAATCTATTGCTATATCGCTACCAGCGCCAATAGCAACTCCTAAGTCGGCTGTAGTAAGCGCTGGGGCATCATTTATACCATCGCCTACCATGCAAACGTTACCTTCTTTAGATAAATCTTTTATGATATTTGCTTTATCGTTAGGCTTTATATTTGCAATGACGTTATCTATATTTACACGCTTTGCAATGCTTTTTGCAGTTATTTCATTATCCCCGCTTAACATGTAGACTATAATTCCCATCGCTTTTAAATCGGAAATAGCAGCTCTGCTGTCTTCTTTTAATTCATCTTCAATAGCAATAATCCCAAGTACCTTTTCTTGAGCAAAAATGATTGGAGTTTTACCATCGTTAGATAGACTATTAATAGTCTCTAAGATACTATCTTCAATATTAATATATTGAGAGATAAATTCTTTATTGCCAGCAATAGTTTGTTTTTTGTTTATAGTTGCAATTATCCCGCTTCCAGATAAAGATTTAAAATCTTTAGTCTCGATAAGATCAATATTATTATCTTTTGCATATTTAACTATTGATTTAGCAATAGGGTGTTCACTGTTGTTTTCAATAGAGGCTGCAATCTTAATTAATTCATCTAAATTGAATCCATCAGTAGGAATGATATCTGACACGTGCATTTCGCCTTTTGTTATAGTACCTGTTTTATCTAAAGCGACAATCTTTATCTTTCCGGCCATCTCAATTGCTTTAGCATTTTTAAATAGGATGCCATTTTTGGCACCAACGCCGCTTCCAACCATAATGGCAACAGGAGTAGCTAATCCTAATGCGCAAGGGCATGAAATAACAAGTACAGATATTCCTCTTGCAAGAGAATAGCCTATATCTTTTGATATAAATAACCAAACAATTGTTACAACTAAAGCTAGTGCTAGGATTGTTGGAACGAATATTGCCGATACTTTATCTGCAATCTTTGCAATAGGAGCTTTAGATGAAGATGCTTCTTCAACAAGCTTTATAATTTGAGATAAAGTTGTTTCTTCTTGAACTTTTGTGGCTTTGCATTTAATAAAGCCATTTGTGTTAATTGTTCCACTAAATACTTCATCATTTATGTTTTTATCTTTTGGAATACTTTCACCTGTTAAAGATGCTTCATTGATTGAGCTTTGTCCCTCTATGATAATCCCATCTACTGGAATTGAATCGCCAGGACGGACAACAAAGATATCTCCAACTTTAACTTCTTTTATATCTACAATAACTTCTTTATTATCTTTGATAATAGTTGCTGTATTTGGTGCAAGCGCCATTAAACTTTTTAGTGCAGATGTAGTTTTGCCTTTTGAATAAGCTTCTAACGTTTTACCTATAGTGATTAAAGTTAAAATCATAGCAGATGATTCGAAATATAGGTTCATTAAAAGTTCATGAGTATATTCAATATCGCCATTAAGTGATGCAGATGTCATATTAAACAATTCATATATGCTCCATATATATGCAATAGATGCGCCCATAGATACGAGCGTGTCCATATTTGGAGATCTATGTATTAACGCTTTAAACCCACTTATAAAGAATGCTTTATTTATAAGCATAATGATAGATGTTAATATTAATTCTATTAATGCAACAGCAATAAAGTTTCCTTCCAAAAATGGAGGTAATGGCCATTTGAACATCATGTGGCCCATCGTAAAATACATCAATATTAATAAAAATACCAATGAAGATATTAATCTTTTTAATAATCTTGGTGTTTCGTTATCTTTTAGGGAATTATCTTTCGTTTCAACTTTTTTGTTAGAGTGTAAAGATGCTCCATATCCGGCATTTTCTACAGCTTTAATTATTATGTCTGGAGAAACAGATGCATCTACTGTCATAGAATTCGTAAGCAAGTTTACAGAGCATTCATTAACTCCCTCAACATTTTTAACTGCTTTTTCAACTCTTGCAGAACAAGCCGCACAGCTCATTCCAGTGATATCATATTTATCCATATTACCTCATTAGTTTTA
>CAMOQV010000007.1 GCA_946623205.1 uncultured Clostridia bacterium | reverse complement strand
ATAATTAGAATATATTTAAATTTATTAGAGTTTCATTCGAAAATAAATAAAAAAGAGCACTCATTTGAGTGCTTTTTTGGTGCCGGGAGTGGGACTTGAACCCACATGATGTTGCCATCATCGGATTTTGAGTCCGACGCGTCTGCCAATTCCACCATCTCGGCAAGTGACTATATATTAGCATAAAAATTTTAGATAATGCAATATAATTTAACAAATCCCTTCTAGATAATACGCGCAAAATATTATATAATAAACATATATGATTAGGAGGGCGTCGAATATATGAGTATTTGGCATGACATTGACACGAGTAGAATTACACCAGATGACTTCATCGCATGCATCGAGATTTCAAAGGGAAGTAAGAATAAGTATGAAGTAGACAAGGCAACAGGAATGTTGATTTTGGATAGAATTCTTTATACTGCGACTCACTATCCAGCTAACTATGGGTTTATCCCAAGAACATATGCAGATGATGGTGACCCACTAGATGTGCTTGTTATTTGTAGTGAACCTTTGGTTCCAATGTCATTGGTAAGATGTTATCCAATAGGACAAATTTTAATGGTTGATGAAGGCAAAGAAGATATTAAAATCATTGCAATTCCATTTAAAGATCCAATGTGGAACTCATTCAAGAGAATTGAAGATTTGCCAAAGCATATCATTGATGAAATGAGACACTTCTTTGGTGTATATAAGCAACTTGAAGGAAAGAAAATGAACGTTTTAGAAATGAGTGGCGTTGAAGTTGCTAAAAAAACAATTGAGGATAATATAAAGGAATATAATAAGAAGTTCGTAGAACAAGTATGAGAGCATTAGACTTAGAAAGAGAACTGAAAAAAGGCTTCGCGCCAGGATATGTAATAACAGGCGATGATGAGTACTTAAAGAGATTCGTAAAAGAATCTCTTTTAGCAACTATTCCTAAAGAAGAAAGGATGTTCTCTTATATCCCATTAGATTTAAATGGGCAAAACAAAGCATCTATAGCTTCAGTTCTATCTGCTGCCGAAACTTATACAATGATGTTAGGTGGTGGATCTTCTAGAAAAATGATTTCAATTGCCCCTTTTGAGCAAGACTTATCTAAGACCGATAAGGATTTGCTAAAAGACTACTTTGAAAATCCTGCTCCAGATTCATTTATTTTGTTTGAGGGCGCAGATAAGGCAGAAGATTTCTTGACTGGCATTTGCGTAGAAGTTGATTGTTCAAAATGTACAGATACTGAATTATATATATTTGTGGACAAAAAAAGAGCAACCTCTGGATATAAGATGGAAGCTCAAACAATTAAAGATTTAATAAAATTGTGTAGCAATGACTTTGGTCGTGTTATGACAGAGTTAGACAAGTTGTTGATGTATGCATATGACACAAAAGTTATAACAAACGAAATGTTAACTTTGTTAGTACCTACAAATGTAGATATTCAAGTATTTGAATTAACAAATGCTTTGTCTAGTGGGGATAGCACAAAGGCATTAGATATTCTTAATAAGCTAAAAATGCGTGACGTTGAAGAAAGAGTAATCTTTACGTCTTTGTGTTCAACTTATAGAAGATTGTTCCAAATAGCTAGAGCTAAATCTTCTGATGAAGTAATTTTGAATGCATTGAAGATTTCAAATGGCGCATTATTTATGAATAGAAAAATAATAAATCAAAATAGAGCAAAAGATTTGCAATACATTCCAAAACTTAAAGATGCTATTAAATATCTATCTAAATTAGAAGGGCAGTTAAAGAGTTTTGAAATTGATGAAAATAAAGCTTTAGATTTGGCAGTTAGTTATTTGATTAAAATGCAAGAGACGAAAAATGGACGCAAATAAGATTAGTTACAAAATGATATTAACAAGATTATCTGTGGTGTTAGCTATGCTAGCCTGCAGTTTTGTTTCCGTTATACAGTCATATAACATAATTATCACATATGATTATGGTATCGATATGTCTGGGCTTTATCAAACAATCAAATGGACTTTACCATTTTTGATGACGATTATTTACTATGCGTTATATAGAATTTATATTGGATTGATGAGAGGAACACTCAATTCAAGAATGTCTTTATTTGGACGTGTTATTAGTACCGAATCATTAAGAGCAAGAGTTGACCCTTTGATGGCATTATTGGCTCTATGGGTCGCTTTAGTGAACGTACTATTTATGTTCTTCCCATTATATAAGAATTTGTTATATGTGCTATTAAAAGAAGTTGGCGCTTTAGCTGTTTCATATGCAATATATGTTCAATTGAATAAAAACCTAGAAGAGGTGTATAGACCGATCGTTTATTGGGGTCTACAACTATCTTTAGTGTTATTGGTGGTGCTAGTATGAGAAAGATTAGATTATTGTTGCCAATATTAGCATTGATTGTAGTTGTTCTTGTGATTGGACTAAGTGCATGCTCAAAACCTGTATATGAGGCTAAAAGAGCGTCAGAGATTAATCTTGGAGAAGAGACATTTGCTCGTTTTGAAACTATTTCTAAAACATATGGAGATAGATCGATTGGATCTGAGGCAACTGTTTCGTTTATAAATTATATAAAAGGTGAACTAAGTTCGTTTGGATATGAAGTTATTGAGCAAGAGTTTACTTCAGATAACTCAAAAACCGCAAAGAATATTGTTGCAAAAGGTACACAAAAAGAAGGTAAAGGAAAAATTGTAATTGGTGCGGCTTGGGATAACTATTATAAAGATTTCGAAGCTCACCCAGATGGAGCTTATCAAACAGGTGCTGCAATAGCAGCATTATTGAGCACTGCAAAAGAATTAAGCACAAAGGATTTATCATATAATCTAGAGATTGTATTCTTTGCTGGAAGCACAGATCATTGGAGTGGCGCGCAATATTATTTAAGTAAGCTTACCGCCCAAGAAAAACAAGATATCAAGTTGTTTATAAACTATGGATATATAGTAGGTGGAGACAATGTTTACATCTATTCAAGAGACAAAGATGTTAATTTTGATTCATTTGTTCGTCAAGTTATTGATGTAAATGGAATTCAAGGTATTTCAAAAACTCCATTATTCAAAAATCCATTTGATGCCAATGTTGTCCAAAAGCAAGTATATCAGTATTCTCATATTGGTATGATTGGCAACAATATTGCATTTATGAATGAATATATTTTATCTATGAACTTCTTGTCTATTAATTGGTCAGATTTGACTAATCCTGTTTGTACAGAAAAGTCTGGATATGAAAATGTGTGCGAAACCTCAAACGATACTTTTGATAATATGGTTTCAAGATCTTCAAAAGATGTGATTATTAACCAATTCAATAGTGTTATTAATACAACAATATATTCAGTAGTTGATAATCAAGAGGGATTGTTAAAGTCAATAGAAGATAGCAAAGATGTTAATCCTATTTTGCAATCAAGCGTAACATATTATATTGCTAATATCGTGGTTAAGATATTGCTAATAGCAATCGTGTTGATTATCGGCGCTTATGCTAAGAGTGTAATTTCTAAACACAAAGAAGAATACACTAAACTTGCACAAGCAACTCCACAAGTAAAGATTGATTTGTCAAAATTGAGAGATGGACAATTAACAGAAAAAGATTTAGAAGAAATATTTAGAGCTGAAGAAGCAAAATTAAAAGGGGAGACTAACGACAAAGATAAAACATCTAACGACGATGATAATATTAGTGACGATGATGTATTTCAATAATTCTTTGTGATATAATGTCTTTGTTAAAATAAGGAGCGAATTATGTTTTTATTAGCAAGTCCTGTATCTGATTTTTTTGGTCAAATAACATGGTTAGGAATTGTAGATTTGGTAGCATTTGTTGTTCTAACCATATTTATATTCTTGTTTTTTAATCGCCATCATAGTATAAAACTAGCAGTTATAATATCTGTATATATGCTTGCATATGTAGCAGTTTATGTATTATCTAAGTGCTTAGAGGGAAATGGATTAGACATAACTTTACAAATATTCCATTATGCAACGATATTCATTATGATTGCGGTTATTGTTGTTTATCAAAATGACTTCAAAGTTATGTTTGCAAAACTAGCAAGAGGTTCAGATAAGGTCTATGATATTAACGCAACAGACGAAGCGCTAGTAAATTCTGCGCACGAAATGGTTACTGCTTGTCAAAATATGGCAAAGAATGACATTGGAGCTTTAATTATTATTGTTAGAACAACAGTTCCAGATAGAATTTTGGATACTGGTACAGAATTAAATGCGCTAGTTTCAAGCGGCTTATTAGAAAGTATATTCTCAACAAAGGGCCCTCTTCATGATGGCGCTGTAGTTGTTAAAGGAAATAAAATATTATCAGCAGGTTGCTTCTTACCTCTATCAAAAGAAGTAGATATTGCTAAGGATTTAGGAACTAGACACCGTGCTGCAATTGGTATCACAGAAGAAAGTGATGCTGTTGCTATTGTAGTTTCAGAAGAAACAGGTGTTATCTCTATTGCTCAAGCGGGGAAAATTGTTAGATATATGACGCCAGAACGTTTGCTTGATGAAATCAAGTTGGCATATAATGTATCAGCAAAAGCAAAGACCAACGAGAAAAAGAGAGAAAGAAAGTTCATATGAGTTATTTTAAAATACCCGAGATTTTATTACCAAAGAAGGAATACGATTATTCTAAATGGGCAACCATTGCTTGCGATCAATTTACATCTCAACCAGACTATTGGGAATCTTTGAGATATTTTGTAGGCGATGCAAAAAGTACTCTAAATTTGGTTTTACCAGAAGTTTATCTTGAAAGTGTAGATAAAGAAGCTGAAGTTAAGAAAATTAACGCTACAATGGATGAATATCTAAAATCAAATATGTTTGATACATATAACAACTTTATCTATGTAGAAAGAGAACTAGAAAAGGGCGTTGTAAGACATGGTCTTATGATAGCAGTAGATTTGGAAGCATATGATTATGCTCCAGATGCTAAGCTTCCAATTAGAGCTACAGAAAGAACAGTAAAAGAAAGACTTCCAATTAGAATTGAAATAAGAAAAGATGCTCCAATTGAAGTTCCTCATATCTGTATTTTTATGGATGATAGAGAAGATAAGATTATGAATTCTCTAAAGAGAAAGAAGAAAGATATGCAAAAGTTATATGATTTTGACCTAAGTATGGGTGGCGGTCATGTAAGTGGATATTTAGTTGAAGATTCAAAAAATATTGAAAAGCAATTAAATGCATTATTAGATGAAGAATTATTGTTAGAAAAATACAAGACAAAAGAAGAATTGTTATTTGTTGTAGGCGATGGAAACCATTCTTTAGCTACAGCAAAAGAATGCTGGAATCTTGTTAAGAAGAATCTTAGCGAAGAAGAGCAAAAAACTCATCCAGCAAGATATGCACTTTGTGAATTACAAAACATTCATGATGAAGCTATTGTATTTGAACCAATTCATAGATTTATTGGTGGTGCTAACGAAGACTTCATTGATTATATGCAAAGCACTCTTTATGGCGAAGGCGCTCTAAAGATTGTATTTAGAGGAACAGAAAGAACATTGCTTGTTGATGCAGATCCAACTGTTGCTATTGCTGATATTCAAAACGCTATAGATAAATATATCGATAAACATCCAGAAGTATATATCGATTATATTCACGGAGATGACTATCTTTTAGATGTTGCTAGAGAAAAATCAGGTATCGCTTTATTCATGCCAAAGATTGAGAAGAATACATTATTTAGTTATGTTACAAAGCACGGAGTGCTTCCAAGAAAATCTTTCTCAATGGGACATGCTGAAAGCAAACGATACTATCTAGAGTGTAGAAAAGTTAAATAACATAAGGAGGTCCTAATTGAAAAGGACCTCTATTTAGTTGAGATTTCTTTTGTTTATATTTATAATAAGTGGCAAATAGGAGTAAATATGGCTATTAAAGTTACAAAGTTTGGCGGAACATCAATGGCAAGTGCTGATAGCATTAATCAAGTCGCAGACATTGTTAATGCAGATAAATCAAGAACATATGTTATTGTTTCTGCTCCAGGAAAACGATTCAAAGAAGATATAAAAGTTACAGACATGTTATATTCATGTTTCTATGATTTAGAAATCAAAGGCGAATGCGCTGGCAATTTCAATAAAATCAGAGAAAGATTTATGGGCATAGTAAATGACTTAGGACTAGATTTAGATATCGTTTCATATCTAGATAAAGTCGAAGAGGAAATGATAGAGAATAAATCTGCAGAATTCTGCGCATCTCGTGGAGAATATTTAAGCGCTGTTATTATGGCAAATAAATTAGGCTACGAATTTATTGATGCTAAAGATATTATGGTATTTTCTCCAGATGGCGAGTTTATGCCAGAAGAAACAAACGCTAAAGTTAAATCAGTTCTAAAGAATGTTAAAAAGGCAGTTATCCCAGGATTCTATGGTGCTGACCAATATGGTACAGTTCATACATTCTCAAGAGGTGGCTCAGATGTTTCTGGTGCAGTTATTGCTAGAGCTGTTAAAGCTAGCCTATATGAAAACTGGACAGACGTTAATGGATTCATGGTAACAGATCCTAGAATCGTGCCAAATCCAAAGCAAATTCCAGTCCTTTCTTATTTGGAATTAAGAGAATTATCTTATATGGGCGCTAACGTATTACACCCAGAATCAATTTTCCCAGTAAGAAAAGAAGGTATTCCAATAAATATTAAAAATACATTCGATCCTCAAAATCCAGGTACATTGATTGTTCCAGAAGTAAATCCAGAAGACGTAAAGGGAAGAGTTGTTACTGGTATTGCTGGAAAGAAAGGATATAGTATTGTATTTATTTCTAAGTCAATGATGAATACAGAAATAGGTTTTGCAAGAAAGGTTTTATCTGTATTTGAATACTATAACGTTTCTATTGAACATATCCCAAGTGGTATCGATACACTAAGCGTTGTTGTAGCAGATTCAGAAATTGCAGGAAAAGAAGAAGTTATCTTAGAAAAACTTCGTCAAGAAATTAATCCAGATCACTTAGAATTAAAATCGGGTATTGCACTAATTGCTACTGTAGGTCATGGTATGTGCTTCAATCCAGGTACATCAGCTAAGCTTTGCTCTGGACTTGCAAAGGTTAATATTAACATCAGAATGCTAGATCAAGGTTCTTCAGAAATGAACATCATTGTTGGTGTTTCTGAAAGCGATTACGAAGAAGCAATCAAAGCGATTTATTACGCATTCTATAACTAAAGATTAAAACATACTATATAAAGGGGCTGTTAAAAAACTTAATATTTTTTAGCAGCTCTTTTCCTTTGCATAAAATAGGTTTTTTAACAAGCTACGCTTGTTAATTTTTATGAAGCATTTTGTCATTTGTTCGCTTTCCTTTTTTGGATATTTTTTTTAGCAGAGGGCTTTTTAAACTCTTGTTATTTTTTATTATGAATGCATAAAAAAGGGGAACCTTGAAGTTCCCCGTAATGATTACTTTTTAAGTAAGATTGTTTTGATTTCGTAAGGTCCAAATTTTAATTTATCTAACTTAATTGCCTTTGGATCTTCTTCTAACATATTTGTCTCAAATGCATTAAATTCTTGAGATGTTTTTAGATTTACAGTTGTTTCTTGTCCATTTGCTTCATATGCACGAACGATAAGTCCCTTTTCGTCTTCACTTACTTTGATTGTTTCAATAACAATATTTTCTTTGTTAGAAGAGATGATTGGATTGATATCTAATTCTTTATCAATAACTTCAAGTTCGTTATTTAACATATAGCCTCTTGCCAATACATCTGAATCTTCAAACTTTTCTTTATGAGGATATAGAGCATAAACAAATCTATGAGTTCCTCTATCACAAGTTGGGTCAGGGAATTTTGGTGCACGAAGTAAAGCTAGAGATAAGAATCCGTTCTTTACTCTATGACCATACTTGCAGTTATTTAATAAAGCTAAGCCGTAATCTTTATCATCCAAGTTAACATACTTTTGAGCACAAATTTCAAACTGAGCCTTTTCTACAGAGTTATCTTCGTGTGTTGTTCTGTTGAAGTTACCAAATGGGATGTTACACTTAACTTCATCTGCATAAACAGTTGGAACGAAATCAGCACGTAAAAGTTTCATATCTTCATGCCAATCTACAGTTGTGTCAAATTTAACTAGATTATCATTTGTTGTCAAAATTACCTTTTGGACAATCTTAGACTTGTTGTATTTATATGTAGATTCTCTAATTACACATGGTCCGTCGATATATGACTTTGAAGATTCAATCTTGAATTCCCACTTGTCCATATTCATATAATCCATATTAATATCCCATGCATTGTAATACATGAATGGATCTGAATATACAACTAACTTGTTGAAATAATCTTTAACCAATTCTTTATTGTTAATCTTGTCGAATAAGGACTTAATAGAACCATCTTGGTTGAATGTTACTTTAACGTTTTCGTTCTCAATTGTATCGTTAGTAAAGACTAATTTATCAAATGGCTTAACTACTGGCATTAAAGTGCTTGTAGAGTAGGCCTTTAGATTAGCTTCATACCAATTGTCATTTGACTTAATGAATTCATGTCTATCGAAAGATATTGGGTTAATTGCCATTAAAGATGATGCTTGAGATAAATCACTAATTAACTTAGCTTCAATGTCTTCAAGTTCTCCCATCATAACTTTATATCTAGCGATTGATTCATCATATACACGCTTGATTGATGAGCCTGGAAGAACGTCATGGAATTGGTATAATAAAACTTCTTTCCAAATTTCTTCTACTTTAGCTCTATCATATTTAATTCCTTTTAGAGAAGCATATGCGCCAAGCCATTCAACTTTATGTAGCATTTCTTCCATTCTTCTATTCCACTTCTTTGAATTTGCTTGAGAAGTGTAGCAGCCTTGGTGACGTTCATAATATAGTTCGCCATGGTATGTTGGAAGAATATCTTTAACTGGATTTACATCGTTAAAGAAATCTACAGCTTTGTGCATTTCACAAACCTTATGACGTCTTACATATTCGATGTGTCCTTCACCAGGACCGCCACCGCCGTCTCCATCACCATAGATTTGAAGTGCTTTATCTAATATATCTCTTTCAGTATTTCTTTGATCTGACTTATAGATAGCAAAAGCAGATGCTCCTGAGTTATAGTCACCTTGTGGTTCCATATGAGCAAGTATGCTTGTGCCGTCGATACCAACCCAGTTAAATGATTTGTATGGGAATTGGTTAACAGTATTCGAAATAAGCTTAATTGTCATGAAGTAATCCATGCCACACTTTTTGAATACTTGAGGTAGAGAAGCAGGGAATCCAAATACGTCTGGAAGCCAGCACATATTAGATCTAAAGTTAAATTCGTCTTTCCAGAATTTTTGACCATATAGAGATTGTCTAACCCAGCTTTCGCCACCAGTTAGATTGCAGTCTCCTTCAACCCAGTTTCCGCCTTGAAGCTCAATTCGTCCTTCTTTAACCTTTTGCTTAACTCTTTCGTATAATTCAGGATATCCTTCTTTTAACCATACGAACATTTGTGGTTGAGATTCAGCAAATATATATTCTGGATAGATATCCATATTTCTCAATTGGTTAGCGAAAGTTCTAGCAATCTTTCTCTTTGTTTCTCTAATTGGCCATAGCCAAGCCAAATCGATATGAGCATGTCCAATACAATATAGCTTTGTGTTAGGGTAGTCGCCTTCTCTATATTGATATGGAGCAATATGGTCTCTAGCTGCTTGAGCTCCTTCCTTTTTGAAGATCGCGAAACTTTCTTTTAAGATTTTGCTTATTTCTTTATATCTTTCTTTTGTTTCATCAAGTTTCAACATTAAGAAGAATAAATCGATATAGTCATAATAATATTGGATAATATCATCATGTTCGATACAGATATCAAAACGTCTTAATCTTGCAACAAGATTTTCGAATCTTAATTTTCCGTTGAAGCCAGCATCTACATAAAAATCTATATCTTCTCCGCCCTGAGCATCTCTTGAAATATCAATAACTTGCTTACCAATTAAAGAGTGGAATATGTCGCCCTTTGAAAGAACTTGTGTTACACCTTGTATGATATAGCCATCTTTCCCAAATACTAAGCCTTCGCCTTGTAGCTTTAATCTACAAACAACATGCTTACCTTTAGCTTTATCTGCAACTTTACCTGTAAAGTGGAACCAAGCACAGCCAAATTTCTTTGCCCATTTTTGGTATTTTAAGATAGTTACAAATTTTGAATGGTCTAAATCTTCGAACTTAATTGGTTCATCTGATCTTATGCAAGAAGCTTTTAAATTTCCAATTTTTGTATGGCACTTACATCTAATAGATATGATGTTGTTAACGTGACCAATTTCTTTTAAACCTTTTTTTAGAACAGTGTTATCTTTTGCCATAATTCACCTTTTATAAACCTATTAAATAAAATCATACCATAAACATAGTTTATTCTCAACAACAAACAATAAAAACGAGTGTTGACTATATATAATTGCGCGTGTTAAACTACTAGCAGTAAACGGAGGCCATATGAAGTATTTCCAACAAGACATTGAATGTGCATCAAGAGAAAAAATAGAAGCCATTCAAAATGAAAAAATTGTAAAGCAAGTAAAACATGCTTATGATAATATCCCATATTATCGTAGCTTAATGGACCAAAAAGGTGTAAAGCCAGAGGACATTAAAGGTATTAAGGACATTTACAAATTGCCATTTTTATCTAAATACGATTTAAGAGAACAATATCCAGATGGATTATTGGCTGTAGATAAAAAGGATGTTGTTAGAATTCACTCAACAAGCGGAACAACAGGTAAAAGAGTAATTGCTTATTACACAGAAAATGACCTAGATTTATGGGCAGATTGTACAGCTCGTGCAATTGTAGCTGCTGGCGGTTCTAAAGAAGATGTTGTTCAAATTGCTTATGGATATGGATTGTTTACTGGAGGTATGGGACTTCATGATGGGGCAAGAAAAGTTGGATGTATGACATTGCCAATGTCTTCAGGAAACACAGAAAGACAAATTCAATTTATGCATGATTTGAAATCAACAATTCTTTGTTGTACTCCATCATATGCTGCATATTTAGGCGAAGCATTAAAAGAAAGTGGATTAACTACTAAAGATATTAATCTAAAAGCTGGTATATTTGGCGCTGAACCTTGGACAGAAAGCATGAGAAAAGATATTGAAAAGTCTTTAGGTATTAAAGCATACGATATCTTTGGTTTAACAGAATTGTCTGGTCCAGGTGTATCTTATGAATGCGAAGAGCAAGCTGGTATGCATATTAACGAAGACCATTTCTATGCAGAGATAATTAACCCAGAAACAGGCGAAGTATTAGGAGATGGAGAAAAGGGCGAATTAGTTCTAACTTCTTTAGATAAAGAAGCATTCCCATTAATTAGATATAGAACAAGAGATATTTGTATTCTAAATAAAGAAAAATGTAAATGTGGTAGATCATTCATTAGAATGGCTAAGCCAATGGGAAGAAGCGACGATATGTTAATCATTCGTGGAGTTAATGTATTCCCATCGCAAATTGAGACAGTTCTTCTAGAACAAGGATACACTCCAAACTATTTAATTGAGATAGATAGAGTTAACAACACAGATACTTTTGATATCTATGTAGAATTAACAAGTGAACAATTCTCAGATACAATTAAAGATGTATCATTAAAAGAGAAGGAATTATCTAACGCGTTAAAGACAATGCTTGGTATAAATCCAAAGACTCACCTTGTAGCTCCAAAGACAATTGCAAGAAGCGAAGGTAAGGCTGTGAGAGTAAATGATAAGAGAAAACTAATCGATTAATAAAAGGGGGATAATTATGACATTACAACAAATCTCTATTTTTATGGAAAACAAGCCAGGTATGCTTTGTGAAATTACAAAGTTTATCGCAAGTAAGAATGTAAACATGAGAGCATTAGCTGTTGCTGATACTGAAAAATTTGGAATTGTTAGAATTATTGTTGATGATCCAACTTTAGTTAATGAAATGCTAACAAAAGAAGGTTATGCTACAACACTTACAAAGGTTTTAGCAATTGAGATTCCAGATGAACCAGGAAAGTTCTCAGCTATTCTAGAAAAACTAGCAAAAGCAGATATTAATATCGAATACTCATATGCTTTTACTTCAAAAGAATCAAAAGCAGTAACTATTTTAAGAGTTGACGATGTTGATAAGGCAGAAAGTATAATTAAATAGTAATAAAAAATAAACAAAGTAGGACTAACGCAAGAAGATGTACCCAAATGAGGCTCGAATAATTCACACGACGAAAGAACATAAAATCCAAGCAATAGTTGCAATGGTTGTAACTTTCGCTATTATGATAGCTGCTTTTTGGGGCACATATTATTATTTCAACAAAAGGGTTAAAATTGGTGACACTAATTTTGACCCTACTTTAATGAATGCAAAAATAAAACCACAAGGCAATACACTTACTGGTATTTTAATACCAGATGCAGCCGATGAAAATGCTCATAAATTGCTTGCTATTCAATTAATTAATATAGCAAATGCAAATCTAAAGAACGACGATAGCGTTGCATACGCAGTAAATACTAATACAGAAGTTATGAATGTTCCAACTGGTGGTATTAGATATTACATCAAAAATGGTAATGAGTTTTTTAATGCCGATTACTTCTATGTTCCACAAGGAGGAATTGCTAGCGCTTTTGCAAAAGCTGCATCGCCTGAATATACAAATTATGGATATAGAATTTACTATAACTTAGATTTAAATATAGGATATGAGCAAAAAGCAAAAGAACTATCTTTTGAAAGAACAAGAAAAGGGTATTTAGTCTTTGGTGTAGATTGGAGCGATTTGTATTTCGAAAATAAGATTGAAGATATCCCAGCCGAATTTTCTACATCAGAAAAGCCATATAGATACTATAACTATGATTGGACAGAAGAATCTTTGTTGAGTGCAAATGTTACTTATAATGCACAAGATGGTTATTACGAAATTATTGCACATATAGATTGCGATAATGAAGATGCTATAAAAGATGGATTAAAGGTTCTAAAAGAGGGCGCTGGCGATAAAGATGCCGTTTATACATCAATTACAGAAACAGTTCAAATATGGGACAATGGTAGATATAAGCAATTCAATACGTACGACGAATGGCATTCCCCACATATTCATGGAATGCGTATATCTGCAGATTCGGCAAACGACTATAAAACAACATTCTATTACGACGATTATTCTTTGAATATTGCAAATTACCAATACTCAACAGAGTTTATAAAATACGTTAAATCTAAATAATCAAAATTATTTATTTTCGCTTTTCAAGCAAAAACGTTTTTCAAATTGCCACATTCATAGTAGAATTTAGGCGATGAATAAAGATTTATCTCAAGGACCTATATTAAAGACTTTATGGTTATATTGCTTACCACTTCTAGGCAGTATTATTTTGCAGCAAGTTTATAACTTGGCAGATAGTGTAGTTGCTGGAAGGTTCATAAGCGAAGCGGCCTTAGCTGCAGTTGGTAATGCAACGGAAATAACTTTAATTTATACTGCATTTGCAATGGGATGCAATATGGGTTGTCAGGTCATTATTTCTCAATTATTTGGGGCTAAGAATATCAAAGGATTAAAAACAGGTGTATCTACAGCTTGTATAGCTTTTGGAATTGTTTGTTTGTTATTAATGGCTTTTGGTTTTATATTCACAAAGCCACTTTTGGAATTAATAAATACGCCAGATGACATTCTTGAAGATTCTGTTTTATACCTAAGAATATATACTCTTGGAATGCCATTTGTATTTTTCTATAATATTGGCATGGGCGTATTTGGTGCGTTAGGGGATTCGAAAACACCATTTATCTTTTTGGCTATTTCATCAATATCTAACATCTTAGTAGACATTTTGTTCGTTGCAGTATTTAATATGGGAGTAGCGGGCGTTGCTTGGGCTACGTTTATTTGTCAAGGACTAGCTGCAATACTTGGTTGGATAGTTTTATACAAAAGATTGCATTCAATGAAATGTGAGCCATATAAAAAATATTCAAAAACGCTTTTAAAGAAATTAGCAATAGTTGCAATTCCATCTTTATTACAACAAAGCTTCATTTCTGTTGGTAATATCATAATTCAAGGTGTAATCAACGGATATGGATTTTCTGTTGTTGCTGGATTTACTGCAGCTATGAAATTGAATAATATTGCTATAGCAACATTCTTTGCTATAGCGTCAGGCCTTTCTGCATTCTTTGCACAAAATATTGGTGCAGAGCAATATGATAGATTAAACAAAGGATTTAGAGCTGCAAACTACTTTGCATTTGGGCTTGCTGTTCCTTTTATAATCCTATATTCGTTCTTTGGAATGACTTGCGCAGAATTATTCTTGGGTCAAGAGGCAAGCGCACAAGCATTTTTGACTGCAAAACAAGTGCTATTATTGATTGCTCCATTCTATTTTGTAGCTTCAATTAAAGTTATAACAGATGGCGCGTTACGTGGCGCTGGTGCAATGAAGTTATTTATGATAGATACTTTTATAGATTTAATATTGAGAGTTGCTTTTGCATTCTTGTTATCTTACTTATTAGGAGAAAGCGGAATATGGTGGTCTTGGGGCATAGGATGGACCATAGGAATGTTTATAGCCGTATTCTTCTATTTCAAAGGTTATTGGAAAAAGAATTTTGATTTTATAAAAGACGTTAGCTAAAAAGATTCGTTGCTAATTTGTTTATATTAGAAGTAAATGTTATAAATACCATAATAGTAGCATAAGTGAGATAAATTACGCTAAAACTATTGTATTATATATATTTTCGGCGTAATATATTGTTAGGGAGATGTTATTATGAAGCAATACGAATTCTTAAGTAAATCTATATTTAATATAAATGATATAAAAAAAGAAATAAAGAATGAAGTTAATTTGTTTCAGACAATTAAGAGGCTTCAAGATAATAAAATCATTAAAAAGTTAAAGAGCGGTTTATACGCAACAATTGATCCACTAACAGGAGATGTGTTTGCAAACAAATATGAAATAGCAACCGCTTGCTACGATGGGAATTACATAGCATATCATTCTGCGATAGAATATTATGGACTTGCAAATCAAGTGTATTTTGAAGTTCATGCTGCAACGACAAAGCACTATTCTCCAATAGAAATAGAAGGGCAAAAGTATTGTTTCTTTTATTCAAAATATGAAGAAGGAATAGTTGAAACAATGAATAATTCTATAATACGAGTTACGGAACTTGAACGGACTATAGTGGATTGTGTAAATAGATTGCAACTTGCAGGTGGATTAGAAGAGGTATATTACGCGCTTTCTACTGTACATTATTTGGATGAAGTTAAACTTTTGCGCCATTTGCAAAATTATGATATGAAATTCTTGTATAAAAAAATTGGATTTATTTTTTCTTTAATAAAGCCAGATTATTTATCGAACAACTTTTATGTTTGTTGTAAAAATAATATGCTTAATCGATATGAAGATTTGAGAACGAATAAATCACTTCCTTATGAATATAATTCAGAATGGAAACTTATTGTTCCTAAATATATAGCTAACACGGAGAATTAATATGATTGACATCTCAAAACGAAATATTTCGGCAATTGCTAATAATACGGGCTTTATAAAAGATAATCTAGAAAAGGTTATGCGATTAATAGATATCCTTGAAACTATTTATGCATCAGAATGGAAAGACAAGTTTGTAATTAAAGGAGGAACAGCTATAAACTTGTTTTATAGGGGGTTGCCTCGATTGTCTGTCGATATTGATTTGGACTATGTCGGGAAAACAAAAGACGATACAATAAAGGACAAAGAACTTTTTAATAAATATGTAAATGCTGTTTTGTTCCAAAAGGGATATACTATGTCTGATAAAAGCAAGAAATACTATGCTTTAGATTCGTATGTTTTGCAATATCTAAATAACGGAGGAAATCGAGATAATATAAAAATTGAGATTAATTATTTGGATAGAATGCACATCTTGCCAACGGTAGAATATGTTGTGTCTTCGTTTAATTATAATGGGACTACAAAGATTACTACTATGAATGCATATGAATTATATGGTAGTAAACTGGCTGCACTCTTAGGGAGATCAACTCCTAGGGACATTTACGATGTGTATAAAATGATAGAGTCAGGCACTATGGATAATGTTGCGTTGTTGAAAAAATGTTTTATTTTTTATAATTGTATAGGGGGAAATGGCTTAATTGCAGATAAGGATTTCTCTATTTTGGATAATGTTACAAAAAGCGATTTTGATGCAAAACTAAAGCCTGTTTTAACAAAGAAGGAGTTATTTGATTATAAACAAGCGGTTAGTGTAGTTAAAGGATTTCTAGACGCACTTTTGTGTTTTACTGACAACGAAATTCAATTTATATCTAACTTTAAAAACAATAAATACACGCCCGAACTATTGTTTGATGGGGAATATGTTGACTATGCAGGTAATGTAAATAACCATCCTATGGCATTATGGCGTTGTAGTAAAAAATAATGTTGATAAAATAAAGGAAGAGCTGTTTGGATGCTTTTTTGCGTTATTAATTAAAAGGGATCATTGTCAATAAAGGAAGAGTAGCGATACAAGTCATTGTACTTAGAAGTACCATGTTTACAGATTCTTTTTGACCTTGTCCTAGCATTTCAGCAAATGTTTGTATAATTACAGCACATGGAGTTGCGCATAAAATAAATACTGTTTGTTTAACTTGTACATCTATTGGTAAGAAGTAAACAACCAATAGCGCAGTTAATGGGAAGATTACTTGTTTGATTCCACAGAATAGATAATTCTTTGGTGTTGTAAAGATAGGCTTGAATTCCATTGTTCCTAATCTCATACCAATAATTAACATACAAAGTGGGGTTGTCATCTTAGCAAGAATGCGAACGAATTCTTCAACTCTAGTACTAATTGTAATTAAATGAGTGTTTGTGAAGAATAGTGGAAGAGCTACGATTAGAGATAGAACTGCTGGGTTTAAAAATACCTTTTTTAGCGAAATGTATTTAGTTTCTTTAGTAATTAAGTAGCAACCAATAGTCCATCCAATAATGTTCATGGCAATGAAAAAGACAGTTGAATAGATGTATAAAGAGTCAGTTCCAAAGATTGAATGTAAAAGTGGGTTGCCAAAGAATGCTACATTACCAAAGCAAGTACAAATGATGTACAATCTATTCATAATGTTTTCGAAACGATTACGCATTATGAAGTAGAAGATAGTTAAAAATAGAGTCATCAAGCCAAACACAATACCAAACACAATGCCCATATGCTTTATTGTTTCTACTGTAAATTCTGCTTGATCAAAAGAATAAATAGTTAAGCAAGGTTGACAAACATACATTAAAACAAAAGCAAACGCAGAAATAGAATGCTCTTTGATAAGCTTTGTCTTAACTAATAAAAAGCCAGGTATAGCATATGCAAATAACATGGCTACTGTTGCTAGAGTAATTAAAAAGTTGTCCATTTATTCCTTTATGATGTCCGCCATTTCAATGCGGATTACTTTTTGTAGTGAAGAGTATGGAAGTTCGACTTGGTATCCAATTTTGCCTGCGCTAAAAAAAATAGTTTCAAAATTTGATGCTGTGTTATGGATGACAGTTTTGAATTGCTTTTTCATCCCAATAGGAGAGCAACCTCCATGAACATATCCAGTTAGTGGCAACAAATCTTTTTGGTGTAACATCTCAAGTGATTTTTCTTTAACCGCAGCTGCTGCCTTTTTAAGATCTAATTCCTCGGCAACAGGGACCATAAATACATAATGATTGTTAGATTTTGCAACCGTTACTAATGTCTTAAAAACACGATTTACATCTTGATGCAAAATGTTAGCTACTTCAACGCCAGAAATGGCATTTTTATCATCGCCTAAAAAGTGCTCATTGTGAGCGATTTTAAGGCTATCTAATTTTCTCATTACATTTGTCTTTTCCATATCATTTATTTTAATTTTTAAATTAAGATTTGACAAGCAACTAAATTGACCTTTTAATATTATTAATATAAAATATTTTGCAAGAGGACCTATGAAGAAATCTGTAGTATTTGTAATCTTAATAATTATATTGATGTTATCGCTTTTTGGATGCGCTCCAAAATCTGTAAAAGTTATAGTAGAAGATAGATCTGTTGATTCTATAGATTTATTGGTTTTCGATGATACAAGCAAATCTGTTAAATATACATTAAGTGGGGAAGAACAAGGCGAATTAATAAAGATGCTAGATAACCTTGGTTATATGGATAGATTAATTGTGCCTAATACAATTGCTTCAGAATCTTTTGAATATTCTTTGACAATAAATGTTGGCAAGAAAGGTTTAAAGAAAGCATATTCTTATTATGTTTATATCGACAAGACAGAAACATACACTATTGCAGGCAAAGATATAACAAATAGAAAAGATAAGTATTTAAGAGTTGTTACTGATTCTAAAAAATACGAAGGCGAAGCAAATCAAGAAGTAATAAATTATTTAAAGCAGTTAAAAGAAGCTGCAATATCTAGAGGATAATATGGAAAAGAAACCGTTTGTAACAAAAGAACAAATCGAAGAGATTGTTAAAACTTACCCAACACCATTTCATATTTACGATGAAAAGGGAATTAGAGAAAATGCTAGAAGATTGAAAAAAGCTTTTTCTTGGAACAAGGGCTTTAAAGAGTATTTTGCTGTTAAAGCAACACCAAACCCATATCTATTGCAAATCTTAAGAGAGGAAGGATGTGGAGTTGACTGCTCATCTTTAACAGAATTGATGTTATCTGATACTGTTGGTTTTTCTGGAAAGGAAATTATGTTTTCTTCAAACGTAACACCAGAGGCAGATTTTAAATTAGCTAGAAAATTAAATGCAATAATAAATTTTGATGATTTAACTCACATTGAATTTTTCAAGAAGTTAGCTCCATTTGCAGAAACAATGTGCTGCAGATATAACCCAGGTGGCGACTTCACTTTGAATAATGCAATTATGGATACACCAAAAGATGCTAAATATGGTATGACAAAAGACCAAATGAAGCAAGCTTTCAAAAAGATGAAAGAATATGGTGTAAAGAATTTTGGTATTCATGCATTCTTAGCTTCTAACACAACAGATAATGGATACTATCCAAAGCTTGCAAGAATCTTATTTAATCTTGCAGTTGAATTGAAAAAAGAATGTGATGTTCACATTGCATTTATTAACCTATCTGGTGGCGTTGGTATTGCATATAGACCAGATCAAAAACCTAATGATATTGATATTATTGGACAAGGCGTTAAAGAGGCATACGAAGAAATATTAGTTCCAGAAGGAATGGATGACGTTGCTATCTTTACAGAACTTGGAAGATTCATGCTTGCTCCATATGGACATTTAATCGCAAAAGTTATTCATGAAAAGCATATTTGGAAAGAATATATTGGATTAGATGCTTGTGCTGCAAATCTAATGAGACCAGCTATGTATAAGGCATATCACCACATTACAGTTCTAGGCAAAGAAAATGCGCCTAAAGATCATATATATGATGTAACTGGTGGACTATGCGAGAATAATGATAAATTTGCTATTGATAGAGAATTGCCAAAGATTGATATTGGTGATTATGTAGTAATTCATGATGCAGGAGCTCATGGATTCTCAATGGGTTATAACTATAACGGCAAATTAAGATCAGCAGAACTTCTATTAAAAGAAGATGGCACTGTTAAGCTTATTAGAAGAGCAGAAACTCCAGAAGATTATTTCGCAACACTAGATTTAACACCATTTAAAAAATAAACAAATAATAGCAATAGTACAAGGCCTGGACGCTGTCTAGGCCTATATTTTATGCCTATTTTTGCCAAAGTATTGATTTTGTATATAAAAGTATTTCATACTTTAGATAGAAGATTAATCTTCAAGGGGGGTATTTTTATGGAGGACTATAGCAAATTTATCGCAAAAGAAAGAAGAGCTATTAAAACTCCTAAAAGCATGGTAAATGAAGATGGTACTTGTGTTTTTGGGACTTTTGATAAAGAGTTCGAAGAGATGGACTTGTTGAAATTAAAAAAGCCAACTCACGCTCCAAATTTTTTAAATAGATTCAAACTAACTTTATGGGAAGCAACTGAAATCCATTTTAAAGAAGGCGTATTATTAGCAGTTGTATGCGATATGGGAATCTTTGGAAAACTAATGAATGTCTTTTATGACAAAGAGACTCATTATGTTTATTGCTGGGATACACAGATTTCTTCAAAGGCAACAACTATTGCACCAAATCTTATTAATGGATCGATTGCAGAAGGAAGACTTGGAGAAACATTTGTTAAGTATGTAAACAACTTCGAAAAGGGCAAATGCAAACTTGATGGTAAGGCTGTTGGAAAGTGCTTAGTTACAAAGCCAAGCAAAGAAAAGACTGCCGTTCAAGCAATGAAAGAAAATGTTGAAGAAGCAAGTATAGAATATTCTTTGGATTTAGAAAGATTGTCTTTGCCTTGCGTAGTTTCTATTCCATTTGCTCAAGATAGACCAAGACCATTATATTCTCAAAAGGACTTCTTTAAGGTTACGGGCTCATTAACAATTAATGGAAAAACCTATACATCTGACGATTTTACTACAGGTATTGTCGATGACCATAGAGGTTATTATCCAAGAAAAGCTCATTATGATTGGGTAACAACTATGGGATATTATGAGATTGACGGAAAGATGGATTATGTTGCATTCAACTTGACTAGAAACCAATCAATTGATCAGGACAAGTATAATGAGAATCTTATCTGGAGAGTTGGTAAGACAAGTTTATTGACTCCAGTTAAGTTTGAAAGAAGTGTCGCATCGGCAGATTTTAAAGATTATTCTGAATGGACAATTAAAGATGAACATGATATGGTCAATGTTAAATTTAAAGTATATGGTATTAATCCTATGATTGTACACGTAGATCATATTGTAAGAATTGACTATTATATAACGTTTGGTGTGCTAGAAGGATATCTAAGGGATGAGCAAGGAAAGAAGTTAATTCTCGATGGTATGATGGGTATGGGCGAAGACAAGAGTCTATTATTATAATTAAATGCCAAATAAACTATAATTAGCGTCAAGATTAAATCTTGGCGCTTTTTCATTATTGAAGATTATTAATTTAATTAGTATAATTTATTTGGGCATTATATGAATAAGGTAGAAGAAAGATCACAAAAAGAGAATAGTTTGAAGTTTTATAGAGCATCGAAAAGGATGTTCTTTGAAACAAAAGCAATTAAGTTAGGAACATATATATTATCTTTTGTTCCTATTTTAATGTCGTTCATTACTGCAATTAATGAAGACGTTGTATTTATTGCGACTATGGCATCTTTTGGATTAACAATCTTTTTAGAATTTGCTTCTTCGTTTTTAAATTCGCATAAAGAAAAAGCCATTATGCTTAATCAATTGTATGAAACAGAAATAACTGGTGTTAATTTCTCTAAGATTGAATACGACAGAGAAATGACTAACGATTTAAACGAATTAGCAATTAGAAAGAGTGAAACAAAGATTTTAAAGAAAGATAAGCATAAAGTCGTAGTTCCTCAAGATATTGAAGATAGATATGCTTACTTATACCTAGTTCGACAAGAAGCAGCAAAAACTAATTATTTAATGAGTAGAATGTTTGGCATATATATTGCCGCATTAATAGTACTTATTATATTGTTCGTAAGTTTGTCTTTCGTAAAAGAAGGATCTAAAGAGTTTTTGCAATTGATTGTTCAATTCTATCCTGTAACTATTCCTATTATTAGAAACATTAGTTCATGCTCAAAAACAAGAAGAAAGTGTGCAAAGATTTCTGCAGATATAGATAACTTCTTTGCAGATGGAGACGATAGCATTGAAAGATTAGCTCGTTTCTTCTACTATATACAAAATATTGAATTTGAAACGAAGATGGGAGCACCTGCAAAGTATGCAGTATTCCCAGCAATATTCAAAAAGGGATTAGGAATTCTAGAGAAGGGCGTAACAACAAGATTTATCGATGCTATTGCTGAATTAAAGAAAAAAGCATTAATTCTAAAAGGTGCAGTTAGTGTACGTACATCGAGAACAGAAATATTAACTAAAAAAGAAAGAGATTTAGAATATCTTGAAAAGTTAAGTAAAAAACAACAAAAGAAAAAAGAGACTAAAACGCAAATCGAACAGCCAAAGCCAAAAGCTACAGATAAAAAGCCTGCACAAAAGGTCGTAAAGACAGCTCCACAAAAGAAGACGCAAAATACGATAAATAAAGCTAAGAAAACTACACCTAAAAATACCAACCAAAAAGCGAAAAAATAATTTAACAAGAATAATTAACATAAACGGTTCTTTAGAACCGTTTTTTGGTTGAAAATTTATAAAAATATTCCATTTAAAAATCTTGCAAAAATATTATCAAAAAAATAGCAAAAAATTTGCATAAAAACATTTGATGCTTTTGATTAACTATGTTACAATTAGCGCATCATAAATAATGCTTGATTATCCATTAGATTATCAGAGTCATTAGTGAGATTACGGACCACTCGAAAGAGTTGAGGCCACACGGACAGCCGGGTCCACTGCCGATTGGCGGACACTTCCGCCTTATTGATTGAGTTAAAAGCTCAAATTTTATAAGTTGGTTACTTTATAACCGAAATGCGTGTTTTACGCAGACTTGTGAAACGGTCAATAGAGAGTAGTAAAAGTATTTTGCTGTATAGACTCAGATAAGACGAAACTAGATTATTAGCGCAAGTTGTGTATTTCACGCTTGCGCATTTTGTTTTGTATGAGGTGTGATATGGATAAAGAACAATTTACTAAAAGGCAAAATAAAGCTCCAATTTATGATGCTTTACAAAGATTCCGTCAAATGCGTGTTGTGCCATTTGATGTTCCAGGCCACAAGCACGGAAAAGGGAATCCAGAATTAACAGAGTTTTTAGGACAACAATGTATGAGCATTGATGTTAATAGCATGAAGCCATTAGACAATCTATGCCATCCTATATCTGTTATTAGAGAAGCAGAAGAATTAATGGCCGAAGCATTCGGTGCAGCTCATGCTTTTTTAATGGTAGGAGGAACTACAAGCTCTGTTCAAAGTATGGTTTTATCTACTTGCAAAAGAGGAGATAAGATTATTCTTCCAAGAAATGTCCACAGAAGTGTAATTAATGCTTTAGTTTTATGTGGCGCTATTCCAATTTATGTAAATCCAGAAGTTGACACTCGCTTAGGTATTTCTCTTGGTATGAAGAGAGAGCAAGTTGCTAAAGCGATTAAAGAGCATCCAGACGCAGTAGCTGTTTTAGTTAACAACCCAACTTACTATGGTGTTTGTAGCGATATAAAGGCAATTGTTAAAATGGCGCATGATGCAGGAATGTATTGTCTTGCAGATGAGGCGCATGGAACACACTTCTATTTTGGAGAGAATATGCCAATCTCCGCTATGGCTGCAGGCGCAGATATGTCAGCGGTTTCAATGCATAAAAGTGGCGGAAGCTTGACTCAATCAAGCGTTCTATTAATTGGAGAAAGAGTGAGCGAAGGTCACGTTAGACAAATTATCAACTTGACTCAAACAACATCAGGAAGTTATTTGTTAATGTCAAGCTTGGACATTAGTAGAAGAAATTTAGCGCTTCGTGGAAAAGAAGTTTTCAATAAAGTTATTAAGATGGCAGAGTATGCTAGAGAAGAAATAAATGCTGTCGGTGGATACTATGCCTTTGGAAGAGAGTTAATTAATGGCGATTCAATATTTGATTTCGACCCAACTAAATTATCTGTTCATACAAGAGATATTGGACTTGCTGGAATTGAAGTTTATGATTTGCTAAGAGATGAATACGATATCCAAATCGAATTTGGTGATATTGGTAATATTTTAGCTTACTTATCTATTGGAGATAGATTCCAAGAATTAGAAAGATTGGTTAGTGCACTTGCAGAAATTAGAAGAAGATTTCACAAAGATCCAAAGGGATTGATGAGTCAAGAATATATTGACCCAGAAGTTGTTTGTAGTCCACAAGAAGCTTTCTATGCAAATAAAGAAAGTCTTCCACTTAGAGAAAGTGTTGGCAGAGTTTGTAGTGAATTCGTTATGTGTTATCCACCAGGAATTCCAATTCTATCTCCAGGTGAAAGAATTACAAAAGAAATATTAGACTATATTGAATATGCAAAACTAAAGGGCTGTTCAATGACTGGACCAGAAGATCCAGAAATACTAAATATCAACGTTTTAAAATAGGAGCAAAATAATGGAGTTTTGGTTTAGCGAATATCATGCACCTGATGTAAAACATAGCATAAGAGTTAATAAGAATCTATATTCTCAAAAGAGTGAATACCAACAAATAGACATCTTTGAAACACCAGAATTTGGAAAGGTTTTAACTCTTGATGGCAATGTAATGTTAACAGAAAGAGACGAATTCATTTACGACGAAATGATTACTCACGTTCCTATGTCTGTACACCCAAAAATCGAAGATGTATTGGTTATTGGTGCCGGAGATGGTGGTGTAGTAAAGGAATTAACTAGATATGAAAGCATTAAAAGAATCGATTTAGTTGAGATGGATCCTCTAGTTACGGAAGCTTGTAGAAAGTTCTTACCAGAGATTGCTTCAAAACTAGATGATGAGCGCGTAAAGATATATTACGATAATGCGTTAAGATTCATAAGAAGAAAAAGTTCAGAGTATGATTTAATCATCGTTGACTCAACAGATCCATTTGGTCCATCAGAAGGATATTTCACAAGAGAGTTTTATGGCATATGTTATAACGCATTAAGAGATGATGGCATTATGGTTAACCAACAAGGTAGCCCATTCTATAAGCACGATGCTGAAGCAATGAAGAGATGTCATAAAAAAATTGTTAACACATTCCCAATTAGCCGTGTATATCAAGCACACATACCAACATATGCTGCTGGTTATTGGTTATTTGGCTTTGCAAGTAAGAAATATCATCCAGTTAAAGATTTAGATATCGAACGCTGGAAGAGTTTAGGTTTAGAAACGAATTATTACACTCCAAAGTTGCATGTAGGCTCATTCTGTTTGCCTGCATATTTGGAAAGAATGTTAAGGGAGGTAGAGTAATGGAAAGAAATATAGAAACATTTATCGGCTGTGATTCAAATTATAAAGATGCACAAATAGTCTTGTTTGGAGCTCCATTTGATTCAACAACAAGTTTTAGACCAGGCGCAAGATTCGGATCTAGCGCTATGCGTCATGAAAGTTTTGGCTTAGAGACATACAGTCCATATCAAGACAAGGACTTGTTGGATTATAACGTATTTGATAGTGGCGATTTGGAATTATCTTTTGGTTCAAGCGAAAAGGCATTAAAAGATATTGAAAAAAGAGCTAATGAAATATTAAAAGATAATAAGCTACCAATCTTAATAGGGGGCGAGCATTTAGTAACACTTGGTGCAGTTAGAGCTGCCATAAAGAAGTATCCTAATATGCATATCATTCATTTTGATGCGCACGCAGATTTAAGAGATGACTATCTAGGCGCAAAACTAAGCCATGCTTGTGTATTAAGAAGAAGTTATGATTTATTAGGAGATGGAAGGATTCATCAATTCTGTATTAGAAGTGGAGAAAAGAGTGAATTTGAATTTGCAAAGATTCATACTGATATGCACAAGTTTAGTTTTGATGGACTAGATGAAGTAGTAGATAGCTTACAAAAGGCTAATGTTCCAGTTTACTTCACAATAGATTTAGATTGTTTAGACCCATCAATATTCCCAGGCACGGGAACTCCAGAAGCTGGCGGCGTTAACTTTATGGACTTATTAAATGCAATTAAAAAGGTATCTAAATTAAATATCATAGGCGCAGATGTAAATGAACTTGCTCCAATGCTAGATCAAAGCGGTGCTTCAACTGCAGTTGCTTGCAAAGTGTTGAGAGAATTAATGTTAGCGCTATTAAAATAGGAGGATAAAATGGCTAGAGTTTTAGTAATTGGTTGTGGTGGTGTTGCTTCTGTAGCAATAAGAAAATGCTGTCAAGTAGATAGCGTATTTGAAGAACTATGTATCGCTAGTAGAACAAAAGAAAAGTGCGATGCGTTAAAAAAGTCATTAGAAGGAAAGACTAAGACTGTTATTACAACTGCAAAGGTAGATGCAGATAAGGTTGAAGAAGTTATTAATCTTATTAATTCATATAAACCAGATTTAGTCATGAATATAGCTCTTCCTTATCAAGATTTAACTATTATGGATGCTTGTCTTGCTTGTGGTGTTAATTATATGGATACAGCAAACTACGAACCAGAAGATACAGATGATCCAGAGTGGAGAAAGATATATGAAAAGCGTTGTAAAGAAGCTGGCTTTTCTGCATATTTTGATTACTCTTGGCAATGGGCTTATAGAGAAAAGTTTGAAAAGGCTGGTTTAACAGCTCTACTTGGATGCGGATTTGACCCAGGAGTTACTCAAGCATATTGTGCATATGCTAAAAAACATGAATTTGATGAAATAGATAATATTGATATCTTAGATTGTAATGGTGGTGACCATGGATATGCTTTTGCTACAAACTTCAATCCAGAAGTTAATCTAAGAGAAGTATCTGCTCCAGGTAGCTATTGGGAAAATGGTCATTGGGTAGAAATCCCAGCTATGAGCATTAAGAGGGAATATAACTTCGACAAAGTTGGTATGAAAGATATGTACCTTCTACACCATGAGGAAATTGAATCTTTAGCATTAAATATCCCAGAAGTTAAGAGAATTAGATTCTTTATGACATTTGGTCAAAGCTATCTAACTCATATGAAGTGCTTAGAGGACGTTGGTATGTTATCTACAACTCCAGTTATGTTTGAAGGACACGAGATAGTACCAATTAAATTCTTAAAAGCATTGCTTCCAGATCCTGCATCGTTAGGGCCAAGAACACATGGTAAGACAAATATCGGTTGTATCTTTAGCGGCAAAAAAGATGGTAAAGAAAAGACATACTATATCTACAATGTATGCGACCACCAAGAATGCTATAAAGAAGTTGAAAGCCAAGCTATTAGTTATACAACAGGTGTGCCAGCTATGTGCGGTGCTTTAATGCTAGTAACAGGCAAGTGGACAAATAAAGGTGTTCACACTGTTGAAGAATTCGACCCAGATCCATTCTTAGATGCTCTAGATAAATATGGCTTACCAAGAAGTGAATCTCATAATCCAGTATTGGTAGATTAATATGGCAAAACCATTTGGAAATATAAACGATAATACTCTTCAAATATTTAATAACTTACATACACCTTGTTATGTAATAGATGAGGATGTTATCGAGGATAATTGTAAAAAATTGCAATACGTAATGCAAAAAACGGGTTGTAAGATACTTCTTGCGCAAAAAGCGTTCTCAAATTATAACTGCTATCCGCTAATTGCTAAGTACTTATCTGGTAGTGAAGCTAGTGGCCTTTATGAGGCTAGGCTTGGCAAAGAAGAAATGCCAACTAAAGAAGTCCATGTATTTTGTGGTGCATATAAAAATGATGAATTTAAAGAACTATTAAAATATGCTGATCATATCGTATTTAATTCAATAAATCAATTAAAGAAGTTAGGGCATATAGCAAAAGAAGCAGGTAAGAGTATTGGCCTTAGAATTAATCCAGAATGTTCAACTCAAGAAGGCCATGCAATATATGACCCATGCGCAAGTGGTTCTAGATTAGGTGTAACAAAAGAAGTCTTTGATAGAGAAATGACAGAAGAATTAATTGATCTAATCGATGGCATTCATTTTCATACATTGTGTGAGCAAAATTCGGATGCGCTTGAGATAACAATAAATGCCGTTGAGGAAAAGTTTGGAAATGTTCTAAATAAGATTAAATGGCTTAATATGGGTGGCGGACATCATATAACAAGAGAGGATTATGATGTTGAAAGATTAATCAAGATTGTTAATCGTATTATAGACACATACA
>CAMOQV010000006.1 GCA_946623205.1 uncultured Clostridia bacterium | reverse complement strand
GGTCACGAAACAGATATTACGCTTTGTGATTTAGCTGCAGATATAAGAGTTCCAACTCCTACAGCTGCTGGAGAACTTGTTGGATATAATGTAGAAGAGTATAAAGAATATATACACGATTTGGGATTAAGATTATCTAGCCAATTGTCTAAATCTTTGGAACATGCGTTAACTAAGCTTGATTTGCAAAAACAGAGAATTATAGCGGCTTTCGATGGTGTGTATTCTAAAAATAACAATAAATTAGAGTTATATTCAGCCAAAATTAGTCTATTAGCCAATAATATACTAAAAAATAAAGAACATGAATTAGGTAACCTATCTGTAAGATTGGATGCTGTAAATCCTTTGAAGATATTCGCCCGTTCGTATTTGTATGCTAAAAAGGATGGACAAAATATCACATCAATTGATGATGTAAAAGTTAAAGACATTTTAGATTTGACAACTGCTGGTGGCTCAGCTAAAGCCGAAATTATAGAGGTAAAGAAGTTATGAAATTTGAAGAATCATTAAAAGAACTTGAAGAGATTGTAGCAAAAATGGAGCAAGGTAATTTATCTATTGATGAATCTATTGCTGCCTTTACAAAAGGTATTGAACTTTGCAAAAACTGTTCAAAGGAACTAGAAGCTGCAAAAGGAAAGATTACAATACTTCAAAAAGAAATGGAGTCAATTAAAGAAGTTCCATTTGAGGTTAACAATGATTAATGTATTTGATTTGTTTAAACAATCTTTTGATAAATACTTAGAAGGTTATTTAAAGCATGTGTATACATATGAGCCACTTTTGGATGCCTACAAGTATTCAATTCAAAATGGCGGAAAAAGAATTAGACCAGCATTAGTTTTTCTAGGGGCTTACGCTGTAGCGCCAAGAAACGAGTTTTATAATCCAGAAGAATTAGTTGTTGAACTTGCAGTTGGCATTGAATTAATCCACTCATATTCGCTTGTACATGATGATTTACCTTGTATGGATAATGACTCACTTCGCCGTGGAAAACCAACAACACATATAAAATATGGTGCCGGAATGGCTACAATTACAGGCGACGCTATGCTAAATGGTGCAGCTGAAGAGATGTTATCAGCTTTAGATAACGATTTTTATATGTCATGTCCATATGTAAAAGACAACTATAAAGCACAAGTAAATGCTACAAAATACATTTTAAAGTGTGCTGGAATGGAAGGTATGATAGGTGGACAATGCTTGGATATTCGTCAAAACGACAAAAATCCTTCAAAATCTGATCTAATTAGAATGTATAAATTAAAGACATCTTGTTTACTACGTGCAGCTTTGGTTGCTGGAGCAATGAGATTTGAAGCTCAAGAAGATGTTATTAAATCATTTGAAGATTTTGCAAACAACTTTGGAATTTTATTCCAAATTCAAGACGATATATTAGATTTAACATCAACTCGTGAAGAATTAGGAAAGGATGTAAAACAAGATATTGCAAACGATAAATTCACATACATTGACGCTGTTGGTGGAATTGATCAAGCAAAACAAGATGTAATTTATTATGCAAATGAAGCAAAAGACGCCATAAAACGTATTGAAAATAAGATAAATGGCGCTGAGTATTTCTATGACTTAATAGATAATATGATTGCTCGCAAAAAATAAATAAAATATAATATATGTACTATGGGACTATTAGAAAAAATTAACTCACCAAAAGATTTAAAGACTCTTTCTGTTGAAGAATTATATACTTTAGCACAAGAGTTACGTGATGTTATTATTAACACAGTTTTTAAAAATGGTGGGCATTTAGCATCAAATTTAGGTGTAATTGAATTAACAATTGCAATTGAATATGTATTTAATTTGCCAAAAGACAAGTTAATTTTCGACGTTGGTCATCAATGTTATGCTCATAAACTTTTAACAGGTAGATATAAAAATTTTGAAACATTACGCCAAACAAATGGTATTGCAGGATTCCCAAGAATTGAAGAAAGTGTATACGATACCGCATCAACTGGACATGCTTCAACAGCATTGTCTATAGCTTGTGGACTTGTAAGAACAAATCCAGAAGGAAATATTATTTCCTTAATTGGTGATGGATCATTAACTGGCGGACTTTCTTATGAAGCTTTAAACGATATGGCGACACTTCGTCAAAAACAAATCATCATCCTAAATGATAACGATATGTCAATATCTAAAACAGTTGGATATATTTCAAGATATCTAAATGGTGTTAATTCAAGAGATGCATTTGGAGAATATGGTCTAAACTATCTAGACAATATTGATGGCCATAATATTGAAGAGCTTATAAACGCATTAACATATGCAAAAAATTCAAAACGTTCAATTGTATTACACGTTAGAACAATCAAGGGAAAAGGGCTTACAGAGGCTGAATTAGACCCTGAAAGATATCATGGATATTCTCCAAAACACTGGGATAAGCCATCTTTCTCTAAAATAATGGGTGCAAAACTAGCAAAGCTAGCTTCTCAAGATAAAGATATTTATGCTATTACAGCAGCCATGGAAGAAGGTACAGGTCTTGAGTTATTTGAAAAGACTAATAAAAGCAGATTTATTGATGTAGGAATTTGTGAAGCTCATGCAGCAACTATGGCATCAGGTTTAGCTCTTGGTGGTAAAAAGCCATATTTTGCAGTATATTCTACATTTATGCAAAGAGCATTTGATTCTATTTTGCATGATATTTGTTTATCTAATCTAAATGTTAAGTTCTTAGTAGATAGAGCAGGAATTGTATCTGGTGATGGTGAAACTCACCAAGGTATATATGATGTTTCTTTCTTAAGATTAATGCCAAATATGGTTATTGCATGTCCTAAAGATTCTATTGAGCTTGAAAATATGCTTGATTTTTCTTTAACACATAAAGGACCTATGGCAATTAGATATCCAAAAGGAAATGTTAGAATAGAATATTCTATACACGAGCCAATAACACTTGGTAAATGGGAATATTTAAATAGAAATGATGATTCAGATATCGTAATTTTAGCAAATGGAGCAACATGCGTTTCAGTTGCTGCTCATGCGTTAGAATTCTTAATATCTGAAGGAATTAATCCAACTTTAATTAATGCTAGATTCGTAAAACCTTTGGATGAAGATTTACTAAATTCTATTAAAGATAAAACAATTGTTACGATTGAAGATAACGTTTTATCTGGATCTTTTGGCAGTGCAGTTGCTGAATATTATGTTGAAAGTAACATTTACAATGTTAAATTACATATGTTAGGTATTAAAGATAAGATATTAAAGACAGCATCTCAAGCAGATTTATTACAAGATAACGGATTGGATTCATATTCAGTTAGAGACTTTATAAAATCATTAAAATGAGATTAGATCAATTTGTTTCTCAAAAATTTAACCATTCAAGAACTAAAGCACAGCAACTAATAGAGGCTGGCTTTGTTTTGGTTAATAAAAATCAAATATCTAAGGTTGCTTATGATGTAAAAGATTTAGACGAAATAGAAATTGTGGAAGAATTTAAATATGCATCGCTAGGTGGAGATAAACTTGCAAAAGCTTTTAAAGATTTCAATTATTCCGTAAAAGATAAGATTTGTATCGATATTGGGGCATCAAATGGTGGATTTACTGACTGTATGCTTCAAAATGGAGCAAAAAAGGTATATGCGCTTGATGTTGGTGAATGCGCTTTTTCAGATGAATTGAAAAATAATCCAAAAGTTTTTGTTCGAGATAGATTGAATGCTAGATATGTAACCGTTCAAGATATAGGGGAAGAATGTGATTTTGCATCAATAGATGTGTCATTTATATCATTAACATATATATTAGAAAACGTTTCTCATTTGCTTAAGCAAAATGGCGAAATTATTGCACTTATAAAGCCTCAATTTGAGGTAGGCAAGAAGTATTTAACAAAGCGTGGTATAGTGAACTCTAAATCCGCTATAAATGAGGTTATAGAGAATATTAAATCTTATGCTAAATCTATTAATTTAGAGCCTATTTTATTAACAACAGCACCTATTAAACCTAATAAAAATGTTGAATATTTAATTCTTCTTAAGAAGAACTTTTGACAAATAAGTTATTTTTAAGTATCATAATTCATAGAAAGGGCAAAGGAATCTATAATTATGAAAAAAATACTAGCTAGTCTAATAGTTACAATTTTGTTAGTTTCATTGTTATTAACTCTAGTATCATGCGACTCAAAAGAAATTAAAAAATTGTCTTATATAGACGAAAACGGCGACGTTCAAACAGTTTCTATCAAAGCAACAGAAGACGAGAATGAGGTAGCTGCAGCAATTGCAGGTTTGTCTTGTAAATCTATTGATAGATCAACATTAAGTTCATTACTTGCATCAATTACTTGTGAAATTGGATATGCTGGCACAAATGCTGGTACACCTTTTGATTACGACTTAAATTGTGGTATCACAGCTGGCGCAAGTGTTCCAAGAAATCTTAGTGCAGAAAAAGTATCACAATTATTAAGCAATTTAACTGCTTATATCGGAGTAACTGCATCTGGCACAATGCCAATGGATTTCATTACAATGGTATTCCATCAAGAATATGATGAAAATAAGGTAGTTGATACATCAAAACCTATGGTTTTAAATGATGCGGCTTCAATCGCTTATGATAAAGGTGTAATATATGCAAAACTTGGTTTAACGGATGATGTTGCTGTATTGTTAACAGAGCAAATAAATGATTTCTTCCAAGATTTCACAATTGATGGTGAAGAATTAGCAACAGATGAAGAGAAAGAAGAGGAATCAACTTTAGATTTAACAAAATATAACAATAAAGTTGCAAAATTGAATTTATCTAATGTTTTACCATTAATAGATCCATTTATCAACAAAGATTTAAGAACTACAATATTTAAAGTATTTAATGAAATATTTAATAAAGAGTCTTCATATAAAGCATTAATTGAAACTTTGATTGACGAGTTTGATGATGCTGCAACCAAAACAGCTGATCCTCAATCAGAAGTCCCAGAAAAATCATACTTTACATATGTAAAAGAAATTGTTCATGCATTCAATATTAAGATTACTAATACAAAGGGAAGTAAGGTAACATTCACTATGGATATTACTAAGGATTCTCTAAATTACGTTGAATATTTGCTTGAAGAAACATATGACTCATTCGATTTATATGATGGACATGCAGCAATTGAAGTAACAATTGATGCAAAAACAATGTTAGATATGTCAATAAGCGCAGATTTATCTCCATTATATGCTTGCAATGGAAAAGTAATTGGAAAAGATTTAACAGTTTCAGATTACAGATTTAAATTCAACGCAAATATTTCTACAAATGAAGCAATTCCTACACTTTCTGATTCAGATAAACAAAATTCTACAAATGCATCAGATATTCTAGGATTTATAACGGCTTTTCTTATATAAAAAACAATTTGATTTAAATTATTAGCCAGGGTAACAACTAGTAGCCTTGGCTATTTTTATGCATTTTTAGGCACTTATTGACGAGACCAATTTTGACTCATTTAAATATAAATTATATAATTATAATGTGCGATAAAGCACAACTATTCGAACAAAGGAGTATTTATAATGAAGAAAGTTTTAGCATGTTTATTAATAGTAGTATTACTATGTTCATTATCAATTATGCTATTCTCATGCGATTCAAAAGAATTGAAAAAACTTGAATATATAGACGCAAATGGAGAAGTAGCGACCGTAAGTATTAAAAAGTCAGAAGACCCAGATCAAGTTACAGCTTCTATTTGCGCTTTAGCAAATAAGCCAGTAGATACATCATCTATAAACTCAATTATGGCTTCTTTATCTGCTAGTTTGAATTTAGCTGGTACACAAAATGATACAGCTTGGGATGCAAATCTAAATGCATCTGCAACAATTGGGGCTGCAATTCCAGCTTATGTTCAAGATATGACACCAGAAGATTTTATAACTGGTTTAAAATTCTATGCTGGCATTAATGCAACAGGTAAAGTTCCTCAAGACATTATGAATTTGATGGATGATGAGGAAACTGTTGATTTCACAAAAACAGTTGATTTAAATGAATCAGCAAACTTGTATTTAGATGAAAATGCAGTATATGCAAAAATTGCATTTTCAGATAATATGTCAAAGTTAGTTCCAATGTTAGGTTTGATTTTACCTACAATCAACAATAAGACTTCAAAAGTTGATTTATTAGATGATGATTTTCTTGCAAATCTTATTGAACAAAAAGAAATTACAAAAGAAGATATAGCAAAGCTATACGAATCTTTACATAATGCAAATAATTCATATATCAAAATCTTTGAAGGATTGGATGAAGACGAAGAGGAAGTTGTAGATGGTACAGACGAAACTGAAGTAACAGAAGAAACAAATGATTTTGAATTCAATTATGCAAATGTTAAAAAATTAGTTGAAGCATTTAATATCAAAGTTACAAAGACTAAAGGTAGTGTTGCTACATTTAGTGCATCAATTGACAAAAATACGATGAAGAAATTAAATGAATTATTCCCACCAGAAGAAGGTGAAGAACCAACATTTGATGAAGATTTCAAGGGAAGTTTCTCTGTTGAATTATCTATCGATGCAAAGACTATGCTTGATGTATCTCTATCTGTATCTTCAAGCACTATCGGAGAATTTATATCAGATCCAGATAATGGCTTAATCGTTTCATCTGGTTCGTTTACAGTAACTGCATCAATTTCTACAGCTGCTTTACCAACAATTTCACAAGAAGATAAAGATGCTGCTAAGGAATCACCAATGTTAACAATGGCTGTTAAAGGTATAATTGGTAAGATATTGGGCTAATTTAATCAAATAATCATTTAAAAAACTATGGCCAGGGTAATGTATAAAATTGCCTTGGCCTAATTTTTGTAAATTCTTAAAATTATATTTTAATAATATGCATTTATGATGTATAATTATGAATATGAAAATCGGAATTTATTCAAACATATTTAAAGATAAAGAATTAGCATCAGCAAAAGCATTAATTAATATCCTTGATAAAAAGGGCATTACATATGCTTTTTCCACAAACAAAGAAGATTGCGAAATAAATAACGCAATTCCGCTTCAAGATTTATCTAAATATTCAGATATAGTTATTGCCTTTGGCGGCGATGGTACAATGCTTAATGTAATTTCATACATTGATGATAAAGCCATCCCAATATTGGGCGTAAATATGGGTAAAATTGGCTTTTTGACAGAAATAGACAAAGCTGAACTTGAAAAGGCTGTAGATGCCCTAATTGAAGGTAAATATACAATTGATTCAAGATCTTTAATTCGTGCTCAAGTGCCAAATGGAGAAAAATTCTATGCGCTAAACGAAGCAATTTTAACTTCTAAAAATTCGCAAGTATCTTCAATAAAGATAAATATCGATGATTCTTATACAGCAACAGTTAGAGGAGATGGCGTTATAGTAGCAACACCAACAGGTTCTACTGCATATTCGCTTGCTTGTAATGGTCCAATTCTTGCACCATCTGTAAAAGGATTTATTGTTAATACAATTTGTCCTCATTCGCTTCATTCTGTTCCTATTGTTGTTGACGATGGAGCTGAAATTATGTTGTCTTCTAAATCTAGAGACATGAAACTTGTTATCGATGGGAAAGATAGATACACATTTGAAGGGGATTCAGAAATAAAGATTAGAAAAGCTAACTTTGTTGCATCTTTTGTTCGATTGAATAATCAAAATTTTTATCAGAAATTATTACAAAAACTAAGTTTTTGGGGAGAATAAATATGAATCGTAGACAAAACGCAATTATAGAATTAATTACGAAATACGAAATTGAAAAACAAGAGGAACTAGTAGATAGACTAAACGAGATGGGATTCCCATCAACTCAAGCAACTGTATCTAGAGATATTAAGCAATTAGGCTTAGTAAAGATGCATGGTTCAAAGAAAAAATTCAAATATACACAAGTTAAATACACAACTGATGGTATATCTGTAAAGTTCGGTAATTTGTTCAAAGAATCTGTTTTATCTATTCAAACAGCAGGTAACATGATTGTTATCCGTACTGTATCAGGTGGTGCAAATTCAGCTGCTGCCTTTTTAGATAAACAAGAATTCGAAGAAGTTTTAGGAACAATTGCTGGTGATGACTGTATTTTCGCAGTAGCTTCATCTCCAGAAGCTGCAAATGATATTGCAAGAACACTAAAGAGTTATTTCTAATATGCTAAATTCGTTACAAATCAAAAACATAGCCATTATAGAATCGCTTGAAATAAACTTTGAAAAAGGTTTAAATGTTTTGAGCGGTGAAACTGGTGCAGGAAAATCAATTATTATTGATTCTCTAAACTTTGTTTTAGGGAAAAGAGCAGATAAAACTTTAATCTCTTTCGGCAAAGATAGTGCACAAGTTGTGGCTTTTTTTGATATATCGGATTGCCAAAAAGCAAAATTGATTCTTCAAGATTTCGATATAGAATCAGATGACGAATTGATGATAAAGCGTACTATGACACAAGATGGCAAAAATACTTGTTCAATAAATGGTCAAAAAGTTACGCTTCAAATGTTAAGAGATTTAACACAAAGCTTAGTAGATATCTATGGCCAAAACGATACTGCATTTATAATGAATCCAAAAACGCATTTAGATGTTTTAGATTCTTTTGGTCAAGAAAAGATTTATCCTCAAAAAATTAGCTTATTAAAAATTTACGATGAATATAAAGAAACACAAGCAAAGATTAAAGAATTTGGATCTTATCAAGATTTAGCAAAGAATCTAGATTTATATTCATACCAAATTAAAGAAATAGAAGAAGCAAATATTAAAGATGGCGAAGAAGAGGAATTAGTAGCACTTCGTCATAAGATGAATAATTCAGAAAGATATGTAGAGGCGCTATCTAATTCATTTGAGGCATTAAATGGTTATTCAGATATGAATGCTATAACTTTAATTTCTCAATCAATATCTGAGCTAAAACACCAAGCTCAAGATGATAAAGAAATTCAAGAGCTTCTAGATAGATTAGAAAGTGCAAAAATTGAAATAAAAGATATCGCATCATCTCTAGATGATATGGTTCAAAGTTTCGAATTTTCGCCTCAAGATCTACAAAATGTAGAAGAGAGATTAGCTTTAGTTAGAACAATAAAGAGAAAATATGGCGATACATACGAAAAGGTTCAAGAATATCTAAATAACATAAAAGAAAAATACGATTTCCTTCAAAACGGTGAAGAAACACTTAAGGATTTAGAGGTGGATTTAGTTAATTTAGAAGAAGATTTCTATCATGCTGCATTAACATTAACAAAGATAAGAAAAGAAGTAGCAAAAGAATTGTCTTCAAAAATTGAAAAAGAACTTGCAGAACTTGGAATTAAAAACGCAAAATTCGAGGCAAAATTCAAAGAAATACCATCAAGTGGTATATATTTCGATGAAATGGAATTTTTATTCTCTGCGAACCTAGGACAGCCTCTAAGAGAGTTGACTAAAATAATCTCAGGTGGTGAATTATCTAGATTTATGCTTGCACTTAAAAATACGATTGCTAATTTGGATAGTATAAACACAATGGTATTTGATGAAATAGATACTGGTATATCTGGACAAATCGCAGAAACTGTAGCACAAAAGCTATATAAGATATCTAAAGATAAGCAAGTGCTTGCAATTACACATCTTCCACAATTAGCTTCAATGGCTGATACAAACTTCTTAATTGAGAAGGTTGTTGAAGATGGAAACACAAAGACTAAGGTAACAAGATTAGAAAATGATGCGTTAATTGATGAAATCATGAGATTAATGGGCGGAATTAATACAAAAGAATTCGGTAGACCTCACGCTCAAGAGATGAAAGATTACGCAAATAAAATAAAAAACAATTTATAAACATAAGGAGATATATAAAATGGCATTATCTTACGTAGATCCACTAACAACTAGATATGCAACAAAACCAATGCTTGAACAATTTTCAGAAGAAACACGTATGATTCTTTGGAGAAAGTTGTGGGTTGCTTTAGCAGAAAGCGAAAAAGAATTAGGACTAAACATCACAGATGAACAAATCAATGAACTTAAAGCTCATATCACAGATATTAACTTTGATGTAGCTAAAGCTAGAGAAAAGGTTTGTCGTCACGACGTTATGGCATATGTTTATGCATATGGTCAACAATGTCCAAAAGCTGAACCAATTATTCACTTGGGCGCTACAAGCTGCTATGTTACAGATAATTCAGATGCAATTATTTATCATGACGCACTTGTTATGGTTAAGAATAAACTTATCAATGTAATGGACAAACTTGCAAAGTTTGCAAAAGAATATGCAGGTCTTCCAACACTTGGATATACACACCTTCAACCAGCTCAATTAGTTACAGTTGGTAAAAGAGCAGCACTTTGGTTGCAAGATCTTTTATTTGATTATGAAGAAATTGAACATTTGATTTCTAATACAAGATTACGTGGCGTAAAGGGAACAACTGGTACACAAGCAAGCTTTTTAGAATTATTTGATGGGGATCACGAAAAGGTAAAGAAATTAAATACATTAGTTGTAAAGAAGATGGGATTTGATAAAACATTCGCTTTATCTGGCCAAACATACACAAGAAAATATGATTACAATATTTTATCTGGTTTATCTCAAATCGCTCAATCTGCATACAAATTTGCAAACGACGTAAGAATATTGCAAAGCTTTAAAGAAATTGAAGAACCATTTGAAAAGAATCAAATTGGATCATCTGCTATGGCATATAAGAGAAATCCAATGAGATCTGAAAGAATCTGTTCTCTTGCTAGATACACAATGTCTCTTCCAATTAATGCTGCACATACTGCTGCTACTCAATGGATGGAAAGAACGCTTGATGATTCTGCAAATAGAAGATTAGTAATGGCTCAAGCTTTCTTATCTATTGATGCTATTTTGGAAATCTATATGAACGTTGTAGATGGTATGGTTGTTTATGACAAGATTATCAACAAACGTGTTATGGCTGAATTACCATTTATGTCTACAGAAGTAATCCTTATGGAATGCGTAAAAGCTGGTGGAGATAGACAATTCTTACACGAAAGAATAAGAGTTCATTCTATGGAAGCTGCTATGCAAGTTAAGAGAGAAGGTAAAGATAACGACCTTATTGAAAGAATCAAAGGAGATGAAGCATTCGCTGCTATCAAAGATAGAATCGATGACATTTTAGATCCAAAGAACTTTATTGGTCGCGCAAAAGAACAAACACTTGAATTTATAGAAGAGGAAATTAATCCAATTCTAAAGGCTAATGCTAGCGTTTTAGGTGCGCAAGGAGTCGTAAACGTATAAAAAAATAAGTACCAAGCGTAATGCTTAGTACTTGTTGGCAGGGGAGACGCGACTCGAACACGCAACCGACGGTTTTGGAGACCGTAGCCCTACCATTGGGCCACTCCCCTAAGAGCATTATTATTATATAAGGGCACATATTTTGTGTCAAGGGAAAAAGGAGAATAAAAATTAAAATGGAATATAGATATAAACTAGGTTTTTTAGGTGCTGGTAATATGGCAAAAGCCATTGCAAATGGCATTATCAAATCTAACATTTTAAAAGCAAATGAAGTTATTATGTCTGACCCAAATGTAAAAGATGATGTCAGCGGTATTAAAGTTATTAATGATAACTCTATTATCTTCAACGATTGCGAATATGTTTTATTAGCAATTAAGCCTCAAGTATTCAACCAAATCGTTGACGAATTAAAAGAAACAAAGGTAAAGAATGTCATTTCTATTATGGCAGGCGTTAAAATGGCCAAGATTAAGAGCGTTTTGCCAAATGCACATGTAATTAGAATAATGCCTAATCTTCCAGCCTCAGTTGGCGCAGGAATGGCTGGTATTGCAAAAGATAATGATGCATCAAAAGAAGCAAACGACTTCACTAAAGCTGTTTTTGATTCAGTAGGAAAGGCAATATTTGTAAATGAATCAGATTTGGATGCAGTTACAGCTATATCTGGATCTGGACCTGCATATGTATATTACTTTATTCAATCAATGATTAAAGCTGGTATTAAAAATGGATTGACTAAAGAGCAATCAACAGAATTAACTTTACAAACTTTTGTTGGCGCAGTTGAAATGGTTAAACATTCAAATGACGATTTAGATACTATGATTGATAGAGTATGTTCAAAAGGTGGAACAACAATCCAAGCTATTGATACTTTTAGATATTACGAATTAGAAGATAAAATCATTGAGGGTATCGATAAGTGTAAATTAAGAAGTGAGGAGCTTTCTAAATAATGAAAAAAGTTACAATCTATACAGATGGCGCATGTTCTGGAAATCCTGGTCCTGGCGGATGGGGTGCTGTATTAATTTATAACGGCATTGAAAAGGAACTATCTGGAGCAGAAAAAGATACAACAAATAATAGAATGGAATTATTTGCTGCAATATCTGCATTGCGTGCTCTTAAAGAACCATGCGAAGTTGAACTATATTCTGATTCTGCATATCTTTGTAACGCTATAAATGAACAATGGCTTTTCGATTGGAAGCAAAAGAACTGGAGAAATGCCAGCAAAAAGGATGTAAAAAATGTAGATTTATGGGAAGAATTAATTACATTAATGGGTCTACATAGAATTACATTTATAAAAGTAAAAGGACACGCAGATAACGTGTACAACAATAGATGCGATAAATTAGCAACTACAGCAATACTAACTATAAAATAAGGGGATAATTATGTGTTTAATAAGTAGAAAAGTATTTATGACAATGTTTAAGAGAAATCCTAACGCAAATCATGATCATGACAATGATTTGGATAATCCAAATAGAGATAAGCTAATGGGACCTCATTTTGATGATTATGTTGCTACTAAGATTGAAACTCAAGAGAAATTTACTAATCTACCTTTTGAAATTCTAACAATTACAACAGAAGATGGGATAAAACTTGTTGGTAGATTATATAAGAATCCAAAACCTTCTCAAAAAACAGCTATTTTAGTTCATGGATACAATTCATATGGTACTAGAGAATATTGTTATACAGGATTTAAATATATAGATGCTGGATATAATATCTTTATGCCAGACAATAGAGCATGCGGCGATTCAGAAGGTGTATATTGCACATTTGGTGTAAAAGAATCTGATGATATTAAATTATGGATTGCAGAAATCAATAAGATTTTCCCAAAAGGAGAAATTACTTTACAAGGTTCATCTTTAGGTGGGGCAACAGTTCTTATGCTTGCAAATCAAGATTTACCAACTAATGTTAAAGCAATCGTTTCAGATTGTTCATATTCTACAATGGTTACTGAATTTAAATATCTTGCTGGATACCTAATGGGATTACCAGTATTTCCAGTAATGCAATTTACGGAAATGTATTTCAAGAGATATGCAGGATGTGATTTTAAATCTAAATCTCCTTTAAAATCTGTAAAAGAAGCAAAGCTTCCTATCTTATTTATACATGGGGAAGCCGATAGATTCATTCCAAAAGCACAATGCCAAGAATTATATGATGCTTGTGTATCTGAAAAAGAGATTTTATATGTTCCAGAAGCTGGACATGTTGGCGCATATGTTCAAGGAAAAGATATGTACTTTAATACGATATTTAATTTCTTGAAAAAATATACAAATTAATTTTTTAGAATTTCATACAATTTATATGCTAAATTTCGGTGGGCTTTTTTCGAAAGATGAAGCCCATCGCTTCCTATTTCGATATTATCATTAGATATATAGTCTAAATTATACTTATTTGCGATATTCTCATATGCTTTTTCAAAATCTTTTGATTTTTCTTTTGCGTTTTTAAAGCCTGCAAAGGTCGTAGATTTAATTTCTTTTGGAATTACGATAATTATCTTGGAATCAGGGGAGATTTGTCGGATTTTGGCGATATAAAGCTCGTCTAATGCTTTAGCTGCAGCATATGAATCAAAATTGAAGTAATCTTTCATGTCATTTGAACCTAAAAACAAAACTACTGCATCTAAAGGTAAGTTAGATTTAAAACAATTTTCAAAATGTTTTGAACCGTTATATGCATTACTTAAATGAAATGGATCATCGTTTGCTATAGTTCTAGAGCACAAACCTTCTTCTATAACGACATGTTCTTTACCTAATAATTTTTGTAAAACCATAGGATATCTACAAGATTTTGAATATCTTATATGTAACTTTTCTGGATTATATCCCCAAGTATTTGAATCACCATAACACAATATTTTCATGGCTTTATTATATATAAAATAATAAACAATATAAATAGAGAAAATATAATTACTCCATTTTGTTTGCTTTATATTGTAATAACCTATAAAATATATCTTGATCGATTATATTTAAAAAATATAAGAGGAGTTTAAATGGACGCTTTAGATATACTAAAAGCATTCTTAATGCTAATAGCAGGTTTAGGAACTTTCTTGATCGGCTTAAAAATCATGGGTGAAAACTTAGAAACATTAGCCGGAGATAAGTTAAAAGTTTTATTTACAAAAATAAGCGATAATAGATTTTTAGGTATTGCTACCGGTGCTGTTACTACGGTTTTAACACAATCATCAACAGCAACCACCGTCATGGTCGTAGGTTTTGTAAATACAGGTGTTATGACACTTATTCAAGCTACAGCCATAATAATGGGTGCTAACATCGGTACAACAATCACAGCATATTTAATCGCTTTACAAAAAATTCCAGTTGCAGCATTCTTCTCAGCTTTAGCAGGTGCAGGTGTATTCATGCAAATGACTAAAAATAAGAAGGTTAAAAATATTGGCACAATATTTACAGGTGTAGGTCTATTATTCATAGGTTTGTATGTTATGAGTAATGCGATGAGCGGAGTTACTGCAATCACTACAGCTGATGGCGAATTATTAATTAAAACATGGATTATTAAATTAGCTTCTTTACCAGGAGCTCCAATTATCTTAATGGTATTTGGTGCTATATTGACAATTGTTGTTCAATCATCTGCGGGTACAACAGCTATCTTAGTAGGCTTGTGTTCTGCAGGAGCTATGGATTTAGAACCAGCTTTGTACATTACTTTAGGTATGAACGTTGGTACATGTTTGACAGCGCTTGTATCTTCAGTCGGAGCTTCTGTTAACGCAAAAAGAGCATCAGTTGTTCACTTGTTGTTTAACGTAATTGGTACAATTATATTCGGAATTGTGCTTGCGTTTGCAGGTAAATATATCCTTCAATTTATTCAATCTATCAGAATTGGTTCAGATGAAGGTACAATTATTTCAATGCAAATAGCTTTATTCCATACACTATTCAACGTAACTACTACTATATTGTTAGTTCCAGTTATGAAGCAATTTACACAACTAGCATCGCTAATTGTTCCAGAATCAAAGAACCAAAAGGTAAATCCACAAGATCTTATCTACAAATTCAAATATATTGATAACCGTTTGTTGTCAACACCATCAATTGCTATGGCAATGCTTAGAAAAGAAATCTCAGCTATGTTAGATGATGCTGAAACAAATCTTGAATTAGCTGTAAATGCTGCTATGACAAAAGATTTGTCTAAGAAAGAAGAATTTGCAGATAGAGAAACTCATATTAACTTTGTTAATAAAGAAATTACAAAGTTCCTAGTAGAAGTTTCAAACTTGGATATTACGTACGAAAACGAGCAAGAAATCGCCGCATATTACCACAATGTTTCAGATATTGAACGTATTGGTGACTATGCTGAAAATATCGTAGAATACGCAGAAGAATTGATTAAAGCAAATGTAGATTTTTCTGAAGATTGTAAAACTGAATTAACAGATATGACAAATGCTGTATATCAAGAAATTGCATCAGTTAAGGCTGCTTTTGAACATAAGACTCTAAAGGATTATGATGAAATCGAAGCTTACGAAGACTTGGTTGATACATATTATAACAAATTGTCTGAAAACCATATCGTTAGATTAAACCAAGGTTTATGTAATGCAGAAGCAGGTAGTGTATTTATTTCAATGATAGGTAATTTGGAACGTATCGGAGACCACTCTATGAACGTTACAAAATCTATGTTAAACTACGTTTCTAGGTAAAAACATAACAATTTGATACAAAAAAGTAGACATTTTCGTGTCTACTTTTTTCATATTCAATAACGATTTATTATTTTCTACGACTAAACATAAACATGATTAAGTTATATGCGCCGATAGCTAATAAAATAATACCGAAAATTAAAGATGTATATTTGTGGAAATCATCTACAAATATTAAACAAATTCCAAGTACTAGAGAAGCGATACCAATAACTAATTCTATAGAGAACATTGTATAATCGTTCTTTCTTCTTGATGTAATTAAAATAATTGAATCAATAATTAAGTATGCGCCAATGAATATCATCATATATGGAATATATGCAAATATTATTGAAGCCAAGTTTCTTACGATAAATAGAACACCAAATGCTCCGATAAATGCAGATAAAATACCTGTTACTGATGTTAGAGATCTAGTCTCAGCATAAGATTGAGCTAGAAGTAGAATTGCATACAAAATTAAGATACTACCAAATATCCAGCTTAATACGTCATCTGCCATATAATCTGCGGTGATGAAAATTATACCGAATACGATTAATAACGCAATAGCGATTAATTCTGTAACATATGGTTTCTTAAGTTGTGTTGATGCTTTAGCCATAAAAAAATAGAACCTCCATGTAATATATTACATTTAAAGGTTACTTTAAATATTTAAAATAGTCAATACTAGTTAACGTGATAATGAGTCGAACTGTATAGTGCAGAATAAATAATTATTGATATTGGAATTGTTAGAATCATAATTGTAGGGAAAACAATTGGTTGTACAATTGTAGATAAATCTACAAAGTTAGCTTTAAATCCAACAAATCCGATTAATATTATTAATAAAAATGCATTTACTAGGAATATCGATGTCGTCGATAATGTCTTTTTTAAATCGAACGAAGCAACAACTTTCTTGTTTGGATCAATAATATAATTAATTCCTAATGCTGCAGGTACTGCTAAAGCAGTAAGAAGTGGAATTAAATAACTCATTACTGGAGTACCAAACACTGACATTGTAGATAAATGCAATATTGTTAATATCAATGCAAATACTAAATATGAATACAAAGATGTAACCATAAGTATCTTATTGATATAAATATACTTGTTTACATAGAATTCTGTAGTGTTTTTCTTGTAATAAGGTTTGATCGTAAAGCCTTGAGCGGCAAATTTAGCGCTAACAGCTTCAAGAGAGTATTGAGATGCGTATTCAGCATCATTTACTTGATATTCATTACCATATGGGCTTTGGAATTGAGAATAGTATGCTGCATAACTTTCTTTTTGTTGAGGTTTTGCATTTGGACCATTGAAAATATCTCCCAAAACTCCCACATAATCTACGTCTTGTTCGTAAATTACGCTATCTTTGTTAACAATAACTGTCTTTAAATCTGGATTTACTATCTTAATTGTTTGCTTATAATCCGCAGGAACCTCTTCAACTACAACTTGTTTTTCTTGTCCATTTGTTGGTTCGTCTAAATTGAAAGCCATTTGTCCAGGTGCATCATCTTCATCTTCAACAGAAGAGCTGTTTACAACAATTTGATTATCATAAACAGAAGCTGATTCTGCAGCTGAAGGCTCAGAACGAGGTTGTCTTTTTGTTCTTGGACGCAAATCTGATGCTTGGAATGGTGGAGTAGCTTGTGGATCAAAATCCTTGTCAGATAATAATCCATTAATAATTGTTCTTGAATATTCCCATTGATATTGATCGTTTTCTAAGAATTTTCTACCATCATCAAGTAGAGAATAGTAAACTCTTTGAGCACCATTTGAAGTATCGCCCTTGTAAGAAGTAACATATCCTAATTTTTCAAGACGCTTTAAGCATGAATATAGGGTAGGTTGTTTTAATTCATATAAACCTTTAGACTTTTCTTTGATTTCAGTTAGGATATCTAAACCATATCTATCACCATTAGCTAGTGTAGATAAGATAATAGTATCAACGTGATCTCTGATTAAATCAATATTTACTGATGAATTATCCAAGTTTTACTCCTTCAACTATAAATATAATACTATATTGCGCGCGAAATTTCAATAAATACCGAAATTTATAAGTTTAATTTCAAAATAGGGAATATTTAAAAGTAACCAAATGTTCGAAAGATAGGGAAAAGTGAACATTCTTTCACTAAATAATCCATAAAATGAGTATATTAACAATTAACCTAACTTAGAAGCTCAAGATTTGTCTTTTTATGGCACTTTTCCCGAAATAGTGTATGAAATTTCTGCGAACATCGGCACACATTGATTATTGCGCAAAATTACACCTTTGCGCAATAATATGGCTTTTTACTTATAAATTAAAACGATTTATAAATATCAAAACCAATTTTAGCCAAATTTTTGCTGTTTAATTTTTGTAACTATAATTCCAGTTTTTGGCCATTTTCATGTATTCTAGAATTTGCGCTCATTTGTAAAATTTGATTTTTAGCAATACAAATCCCTATCTTTTCATTTTTCGATTTTGTACAATTTCGTGAATATTTCGTCTCATTTGCAAAATCTGATATTTTTGAATACATTTGGTCATCTAATATATTTTTACATATTTTAAAATTAATATATTTTGCGCAATGATTATATGGTATAATGTCTTCGATGGAAAAATCATATTTCGAACAACGTGAACAAAATACGCTAGATAAACTTAAACTGGTTAAACAAGATTTGCCAGTTATTTGTAATGAGTTTTTTGTTGGTATTGATTCATACACATCACCATTGACCAGACTTGAATATGCATTAGATCTTAGAATCTTCTTTGATTTTTTGGTTAAAGAAATCGATTACTTTGTTGGTATGAATATCAAAACCATCGGATATGATGATTTAGAACATGTTGATTCTTTGCATATCGAAATGTTTTTGGATTACCTTTCATATTACACATTTAATGGCAACGAATACAAAAATACTATTAAAACTAAAGCTAGAAAACTTTCGACTATAAAATCATACTTCAAATTCTGTTATGATAAAGACCGTATTTCACGTGATCCTGCATCTAAAATCAAATCTCCTAAGATTCACGAAAAGCCAATTGTACGTTTTTCACAGGATGAAATGACATCATTTTTGGATAATGTTGAGTCTGGATTTGGATTAACAGATAGATCTAAAGCCTTTCATAATGACTTAAAAGAACGAGATATCGCAATTATGACTCTATTTTTAGGTACAGGAATTCGTATCTCTGAGCTTGTTGGATTAAATTATCAGGACGTAGATTTTGAGCACAATTCGTTTAGAATTACACGTAAAGGTGGAAACCAAGCCATCTTGTATTTCAATGATGAAGTTAAAGAAGCTCTACAAAATTACATATCAAAACGATTCGAAAATCCAAAGGATGATTTAGATGCGCCAAATGCACCATTATTCCTTTCTTTAAAAAACCAACGAATCAGCGTACGTAATGTACAAGTTTTAGTTAAAAAGTATGCAAGCGTTACAACTCCGCTAAAGAAAATCACGCCACACAAGCTAAGAACTACATTCGGTACGAATCTTTATTCGGATACAAATGATATTTACATTGTAGCGGAAGTTTTGGGCCATAAAGACGTAAATACAACAAAAAGACATTACGCTGCAATATCCGAACAAATCAAACGTGAAGCTACAACGCATGTAAATCTACGTAAAAAAGACGAAGAATCTCAAGATTAATATTGACATTTTCTCTATTTTGACTTTGTCAAGTTCTATTTGTACTAATTTAAAATCAAACAAATATTCGTTTTTGTGTTGACATCTAAAAATATACTATTATATAATAGCATTACAAAAGTAAAACTTTGTTCACTTTTTGGAGGGATAAATTATGGCTGAAAAAACTAAGAGATTAAATAAAACAGTAGAAAAAGCTGAAATTATTTACAATTTTCTACGTGATTATACATTAAAATATGGATATCCACCTACAGTAAGAGAAATCGTAGATAATCCTAAATGTGGTATTAAATCTACTGCATCTGCTAAGCAATATCTAGATTTATTGGCTGAAGATGGTAAGATTATCAAATCAGCATCAAAATTCAGAGCTATCGAAGTTGTAGATGTTAAAAAGCCAAAGCCTGAGCAACCTTTAGCTGAGGACTCATTGTCATCAGTAAATGCTACTAGAATCCCTCTACTTGGCAATATCGCAGCCGGACAACCATTATATGCAGCAGTCGAAGATAGCAGATCTTATTCACTACCAAACGATTATTTCCAAATCAAAAACGAAATGTTCTTATTGCAAGTAAAAGGACATTCAATGGAAAAGATTGGCATCATGGATGGTGACGTAGTTTTAATTAAGAGCCAACCTACTGCAAACAATGGACAAATCGTTGTAGCGCAAATCGATGGTAACGAAGTTACTCTAAAAAGATTCTACAATTGTGGTTCATATATCAAATTAAAGCCAGAAAACGATGATTACGAAGATATTATCGTAACTCCTGATCAATCTTTCAGAATTTTAGGAATTGCCACAGGATTAATGAGAAATCATATTGTATAAGAAAATTTGATTATAATTGAAAAGGTGCTCGATTTTGAGCACCTTCTTTTACGCATTTAATCCCTATTAGATTTTGCTTAGATTATCATCTGATACAGCATCTGATATAGTTTGATTTGAAGCTTGCTTGCCATACATATCGATTTTAGCTGCATTTGAAGCACCGTGTGTTAAACATCCAGCGCCACCGATACAACCGCCTACACATGCCATACCTTCGATAAAGTTCGCATCCAATAATCCTTTAGATTTCTTCATTAAAGCTACCTTGCAGGCTTCAATACCATCGCAAGTACAAGGTTTAAATTCAAAATCAGTATATCCATGCTCTTTTAATCCTTGACGAACAGCTTCTGTTAAACCACCAGATCTAGCAAAGATTCTACCAAAGAATGATGCATCATCAAGTTTGCTTTCTGGTAATTCTTCCTCTACGATGTCTTTAGAATCAATCATAGCTAGCAATTCTTCAAATGTAATTGCTGAATCAATATATGGAATTACTGTATCTAATTTAACTTCTTGCTTTTTAGCTGTACAAGGTCCAATAAATACAATCTTAGATGTTGGATCTTTTTCCTTAATATATTTAGCAACTGTAGCCATTGGTGATAAGTTGTGTGAAATATATGGAACCAAATCTGGGAATTGTTGTTTAACTAGTTGTACGAATGCTGGACAACAAGAACTTAATAAGAATCCTTTGTCGTGTAATTCTTGAGATTCGTTATATGAAACCATATCTGCGCCTAAAGCAGCTTCAAATACAGAATGGAATCCTAGACGTTTTATGGCTGTAATAATTTGACCAGTTTTAGCATAAACGAATTGTCCTGCAATAGCTGGTGCTACTACAGCATATACTTTATAGTTTGTATTGTTATTACTTTTTTTAATCAAATCAATAACATCTAAAACATATGATTTATCTGTTATAGCTCCAAATGGACATTGATATACGCATGCTCCGCATTGTGTACACTTTGAATCATCTACAACAGCTGAATCGTCTGAACTGATAGAAATAGCTTTAACTTTACAAGCGCTTTGACAAGGACGTTTTCTATTGATAATAGCTGAATATGGACAAACCTTAGAACAAGCACCACACTCTACGCACTTTGTTTTATCAATATGTGCTTGGTGATGTTGGTCAAATGATATAGCCCCCATCTTACATGCTTCAAAACATCTATGTGCCAAACAACCTCTACAAGATGCGGTAACTTCATATCCAGATGCTGGACAGTCTTCACACGCAATATCTATAACATTAATAATATTTTTTGTATCTTCTTTAGATTGTAGATTTAATTTAACTCTTTCAGTTAAGATGGCTCTTTCTTTATAAACGCAACATCTCATTGTTGGAATCTTTCCTGGAACAATAATCTTTGGAACGTCCAAGATATTATCCATTAGCTTGTCCTCCCAAGCTAATCTCGCCATTTCTTTTATTGTTTTATATTTGATGTATTGAACTTTAGTATCGAATTGACGCATTTTGTTTATACCCCTCTATAATCTATTTTACATTAATTTTTCTACGCAGTACATACATGCAAGTTTCACGTGCTCATATGTTAACCCGCCTTGTAAGTATGCAATATATGGTTCTTTAATTGGAGAATCTGCAGATAATTCAATTGAAGATCCGGCAACAAATGCTCCTGCTGCCATAATTACTTGATCTTCATATCCTGGCATATCCCAAGGTTCTAGCGTTAAATTGCTATCTACTGGAGATACCTTTTGTATTGTTCTACAGAATTCAATTAATTGTTCTTTTGTATCAAATTTAATTGAACGAATAATATCATTTGGTTGTGTTGTAACTTTAGGCATTGTCTCAAAACCTAAATCTTCAAATACTTGGCCGAATAAGAATGAGCCTTTAGTAGCTTGAGCAACAACGTGTGGAGCTAGGAAAAATCCTTGGTAAAAATCTTTATAGCCATAAGCATAAGATCCAACCTCCATTCCTATAGATGGAGATGTTAGCCTAAATCCGACTAAGTCTACAACTTCCTTTTTACCAGCTAAATAGCCACCAGTTGGTACAATACCGCCACCTGGATTTTTGATCAACGAACCAGCCATCAAATCTACGCCTACATCTGTTGGTTCATATATATCCATGAATTCGCCATAACAGTTATCGCACATAACGATAATATCTTTTGATATATTCTTAACAAATTCTGTGGCTTTTTTGATTTGTTCAATAGTTAGCGCATCTCTCCATTCATATCCTCTAGATCTACCCATAAATACCATCTTAGTATTTTTAGTTACAACTTTAGATATTGTATCGTAATCGAAATCGCCATCTTTTAAATTAACTTGTTTATATGTAACGTTAAAATCTCTTAAAGATCCATTTCCAACGCCGTTTATAACTTCCATCAAAGTATCATATGGAGCTCCTGATATTGCTACTAATTCATCATTTGGTCTTAATACTCCCATTAATCCAAGAGTTAATGCATGAGTTCCAGAAACGATTAATGGAGATACAATAGCTGATTCTGCATGAAAAACATCTGCATATATCTTGCAAAGCGTATCACGGCCTATATCGTCATATCCATAGCCATTTGTTTGTGAAAAGTGTCTTTGTCCAACTTCATACTTTTGGAAAGCTTTTAGTACCTTTTCTTGGTTATATAGCGCAATCTCATCAACCTTTTTAAATTGTTCAGTTAATTTTGATTCGCTTTTATCTACAAATTCTTTAACTTTTATATTCATATCTATTTCCTTATAAAATCGTCAATAAGTTTCATTATATTTTCTTTATCGTTTATATCGCACATATTTGCAAAAGGATATCTTTTAAACCATGTAACTTGTCTTTTAGCATAATGGCGAGATCCTTTCTTGATTTCATCTTTAACATATTCTAATGAATCTACACCTTCAAAATACCCTTTGAATTCTTTATATCCAATAGCTTGCATAGATTGCAAATCAAATCCATATCCCATATCTAATAAGCCTTTTACTTCTTTTTCAAGACCCATATCAAACATTTGATCTACACGCTTATCTATCTTTTGATACAATTCATCCTTGTTTGGATTTAACGTAAGAAGTAACGTATCATATTGCAAAGATTCATTTCTATCTTGTTGTTCAGATTTAGTTTTACCTGTAAGCTCATATATCTCTAAAGCACGAATAACACGCTTTACGTTATTCTCGTGAACCTTTTCGGCTTCCTTTGGATCGATAGCTTTTAATTTATCATGAAGATATGTTGCTCCATACATTTCATATTCTTTTTGATATTTTTGACGAACTAAATCGTCTTTAGCTCCCAAAGATAATGGATATAAAATGGAATCAATATATAATCCAGTACCTCCACATATAATTGGAATCATGTTGTTATTATGCATATTGGCAATAATATCTTTAGCAGCTTTTGCGTAATCTGAAACCGAATATTCTTGATCTGGATTTACAACATTAATCATATAATGTTTGATATTTTGCATTTCAGATTCGGTAATCTTTGCGGTACCAATATCCATATATCTATATATCTGCATAGAATCTGCAGACACAATTTGACTATTAAGTTTCTTTGCAATGTCTATTGCTAATGAAGATTTTCCAGATGCAGTTGGACCAGATATTATGATTATCTTATTCATTACTCAATCCTTTTAAACAATTTGTCTAAATCTTCACGTGTAAATGTAAAGATACAAGGACGTCCATGTGGACATTGCATTGGAAGCCCAGCTTTCATTTGTCTAAATATCTCTTTAACCTGAGGCTCAGTCAATCTATCTCCAGCTTTAACGGCTGCTTTGCATGCCCATTGAGCAAGCTTTGATTTTAATAAATCTGATGCCTTTAGGTTTTGTGTAATTGACTTGTCTTGCAATATTTGTTCAAAAAATGCAGTCAAATTAATCTCAGATAAATCTATAGGAACCGCACTGATTTTAAATGTTAAGTCCCCAAAGTGATCAATTTCAAATCCCAACTCTTCAAGATTTGGTTTTAATTGATTCATGATATCAAATTGCGCAGATGTACAATCAAATATAAATGGTAACATCAAAGGTTGAGATACAATTTCTCTATTATTGATTCTTTCGATCCATTTATCATATAGGAATTTTTCATGACAAGCATGTGTATCTATTAAATATGCATATGGACCGTTTTGAACAACTAAGAATGTTTCGAATAATTGACCTACAACTTGATATGCATCTATATATTTATCTTCAATTTCATCAAATTTAGAATTAATATCCTCTAAATTATAGTTCTTAGCGCTAGTCATATTTTGACTATTACTATTTTCAAATACTTTGATATCATCATTTTTAGAAGTATTTTCCAATTTAGAAGTATATTGATTTACCATATTTTGCAAATCTTGCAATTTAGAACTATGATTTGGGACCGAATTTTGATTAATATTAGGGGCAAAATTAGAATACGCATTTGGATCAAAATCTGCAGGCTTAGAATTTTTGAACATTTGTTCGTTTTTATTTTGAACAAATGTTCGGTTTTCGAATGACATCATAGATTGTTGTTCGTAGATTTTATCCGAATTTTCGGCATTTTTTGACAAATCTAAGTTTGTTTGTTCGCATACAAATGCTGTTGATATTGCTCGATATACCAATGAAAAGATCTTATGATTATCTTCAAAACGAACATCAGATTTAGTTGGATGCACATTTACATCAACTTTATCAAAAGGCATAATTATGTTCAAAATATAGATTGGGAATGTTCTTTTCATCAATCTCTCCCCGTATGCTTGTTGTACGGCGATTTGAATATTTTGATTCTCTATTGCTCTTCCATTTACGATAATCGTTTGGAAATTCTTATTATGCTTAATTGTTTCAATATTTGATGTATATCCATAAACCTTATATGGTCCATCTTTATATTCAAATGGTATTAAATTATTAGCAACATCGTTGCCATAGATTGCATATATAGCATCTTCAAGTCCACCAGATGTCTGGAAAACGATATCTCCATCTACCTCAAGTGTGAATTTTATTTCTGGGTTTGCAAATATAAGCTGAGTTACTCTAAATTTCACTAAAGATTCTTCTTGCTTTGCTGTTTTTAAGAACTTTAATCTAACTGGAGTATTGTAGAACAAATTTGAAACAGTTATTGTTGTTCCATGATTTAATCCAACTTCCCCTTCCTCTTCAATTTTTCCTGAAGAAACTAATACTTCATATCCAAGTCCTGTATCGTTATCTGAAGATTGAATCTTTAAGTGAGATACCGCAGCTATTGATGCTAGCGCTTCCCCTCTAAATCCTAATGTAGATATGTTATCTAAATCGTTTGCTGTTTTTAATTTTGATGTAGCATGAGGTAAATAAGATAAATAGATATTTTCTCTATTCATACCAATACCATCATCTTGGACCTTAATTTCCTTGATTCCGCCATCTTTTATTGAGATATTAATCTCTGTAGCGCCAGCGTCTATAGAGTTTTCTACAAGCTCTTTAATAACTGAGGCTGGGTTTTCTACAACTTCACCTGCAGAAATTAAATTATATACGGATGGATCAAGTTTATTAATATTTGCCATTAATTATCCCTCTTTGCTAATTCAACCAACTCTTGCAATCTTGCAAATGCTTGAATTGGAGATAATGTATCCATATCTATATTCTTTAATACTGTCTTTAATTCGTTTGTTTTTGCAATATCTAGTAGATCATCGCCCTCTTTTTGAACTTTCTCTTGAGTAGATACTGCAATCTTATCCAAAAGCTTTTGTACTTCTTTAGCACGCTTTATAACATTTGCAGGAAGACCTGCAAGTTTTGCAACCTCTACACCAAAGCTCTTATTTGTACCACCTGGCATAATTTTATGTAAAAATACAATGCCCTTATCTTTTTCGCAAGCAAGAACCTTGTAATTCTTAACACCAGATAGTAGCGATTCTAACTCGGTTAGTTCGTGATAGTGAGTTGAGAATAATGTTCTACATTTAATACGTTGTGAAATATCTTCAATAACTGCTCTAGCTATAGCTAGGCCGTCAAATGTGCTTGTTCCACGGCCAATTTCATCCAAGATAAGCAAAGACTTGAAGGTAGCATTTTGAAGGATTGTAGCGACTTCTAGCATTTCAACCATAAATGTAGATTGACCAAATGCTAAATCATCCGATGCTCCAATTCTTGTAAATACTCTATCTGTTATTGCAATTTCGGCACTCTTTGCTGGAACGAAAGATCCCATATGAGCCATGATTGTTATTAAAGCTACTTGTCTCATATATGTAGATTTACCACTCATATTAGGACCAGTTATTATCATAGTTCTATTTAATGTGTTATCAAGTAGCGTATTATTTGGCACAAATGCCTCTTTTGCTATTTGCTCTACAACTGGATGACGACCATCTTTTATATCTATCTTATCAACGCTATCATTAATTATTGGTCTTACATATTTATTCTTTAGAGCTACATTAGCAAGCGATAATAATGTATCCAAATCTGCAATAGCTTGAGATAAAGTTAAAAGTGTTGGTACTCTATCTTGAATAACGCTCTTAATTTGTTCAAACAAATCTTGCTCTAATCTTATGGCATTATCTTGAGCAGATAGAAGTTTATCTTCGATAACTTTCAATTCTTCTGTTATAAATCTCTCGCCTGTTGTTAGAGTTTGACGACGAATATAATTTGCAGGAACCTTATCTAAAGCACCTTTTGATACTTCTATATAATATCCAAAGACTTTATTGTATCCAACACGCAAAGTTTTGATGCCTGTTTCTTCTTTAGCATCAGCTTCAACTTTTGCAAGCCACTCTTTTCCGTGTTTTTGCGCATCTCTATATTCATCTAATTGTTGATTAAATCCATCTTTTATAAATCCGCCCTCACGAATAACTATAGATGCATCTTGATCGATTGCTGCATCTATCAATTCATATAGATCGTGTAATGGGTTTATTTTTGAGTCAATTTCTTTTAATAAATCTGATTTAGCTAAAGCTAAAAGATTTTTGATATTTGGCATATTTTTAAGCGAAGCGCCTATTGCTAGAAAATCTCTTGGGTTTGGATTTCCATAAACAACCTTAGCTGCCATTCTTTCAATATCTCTAATATCTGAAAAAGCTTCATCTAAATTTGAACGAAGACGAGTATTTTTAGTTAACTCCTCTATTGCGTCCAATCTATTATTGATTTGTTTTGAATTTCTAATAGGACGCTCTATCCATTTTCTTAAGTTTCTTGCGCCCATAGCTGTCTTAGTTTTATCCAAAACGCCTAAAAGCGTAGCCTTTTTAGAGCCATCTCTCATAGATTCAACTAATTCCAAATTTCTCAAAGCTGTTGAATCAATAATAAGATTTTCATTGTTTTTTATTACTTTTATTGAAGAAATATGCCATAAATCTCTCTTTTGTGTCATTTCTACATATTGCATTAAAGCACCTGCAGTTTGAATACACAAAGGAAGATTTGATATTTCGAATATATCTAAAGATACTACCTTAAATTGACGAAGTAGTTTTTCTTTTGCTGTTTTTAGATCAAATGGCCATGATGGATATTTTTGTATTTGAGGTAATTTATCCATCTCAATTGTCTGCAAATCTTTGCACATATAGTACACTTTTTCAGATGCAATGATTTCAGCTGGCTTAATTTGTAGAAGAATTTCTTCGATATTTGCAGCAGACGAATAAGGTAAAAGCATTGTATTAAATTCGCCAGTTGATACATCTACCCAAGAAACAGCGAAATTGTTTTCATCTGCATCTACACATGCAAGGTAATTATTTCTATCCTCTTTTAGGATGTTATCTTCGATAACTGTACCTGGAGTGATAACTCTTACAACTTCTCTTGTAACTAAATCCCTTCCAGCTTCTTCTGGAGTGTTCATTTGTTCGCAAATTGCTACCTTTTTACCTGCTTGAATCAATTTTTGAACGTATGTATCTACGGCATGATATGGAACGCCACACATTGGTGCTCTTTCTTCAAGGCCACAGTTTCTTCCAGTTAAAGTTAAATCCAGAATATTCGATGCTTCTTTTGCATCATCGAAAAACATTTCGTAAAAATCTCCAAGTCTATACATAAGTATAGCGTCTTGATATTGCTCCTTCATTTCGAAGTAGCCTTGCATCATAGGAGATAACTTAGACTTAATTATTTCCAACTATTTCACCAAATAAAGAAGCTGATTGAGATCT
>CAMOQV010000005.1 GCA_946623205.1 uncultured Clostridia bacterium | reverse complement strand
GAACTTCAGCATAGTGTGAGAATTGCATTGAGAAGTTACCACGACCTTGTGTAGATCCACGAAGTTCTGTAGCATATCCAAACATTTCTCCTAGTGGAACATCAGCATCAACTACTTGAACACCACCACGGTCTTCAGTTGTCTTGATGTTTCCTCTTCTTCCTGAAATTGTACCAAGAACTGTTCCTAAGTATTCATCTGGAGCAACTACTTCTACAGACATGATAGGCTCTAGAAGACATGGATTAGCCTTTGCTGCGCCATCTTTGAATGCCATAGAACCAGCGATTTGGAAGGCCATTTCTGAAGAGTCTACTTCGTGGTAGCTACCATCAACTAGATCGATGTTGAAATCTACCATTTCGTAACCAGCAAGAATACCGCCTTGTGCTGCGTCTCTGATACCTTTTTCTACAGCTGGGATAAATTCCTTTGGAATAGCACCACCGACTGTCTTATCCACGAATGTAATGCCCTTTCCTGGTTCGTTTGGTGAAAGAACAATTTTACAATGTCCGTATTGACCTTTACCACCAGATTGTCTCTTGAATAGACCTTCAGCATTAACTGTTTGTCTGATTGTTTCACGGTAAGCAACTTGTGGGTTACCAACATCTGCTTCAACCTTGAATTCTCTCTTTAATCTATCAACGATGATATCCAAGTGTAATTCACCCATACCAGCGATGATTGTTTGTCCTGTTTCTTGATCTGTGTATGTCTTGAATGTAGGATCTTCTTCAGCTAACTTTTGTAGAGCTAGACCCATCTTTTCTTGACCAGCCTTTGTCTTTGGCTCGATAGCGATTTGGATAACTGGTTCTGGGAATTCCATACTCTCTAGAACGATTGGATGGTCTTCATCACACAATGTGTCACCTGTTGTTGTATCCTTTAATCCTACGATAGCTACGATGTCGCCTGCATGTGCTTCATCGATTTCTGTACGGCTGTTAGCGTGCATTCTTACAAGACGACCAATTCTTTCTCTCTTGTCCTTTGTAGAGTTATATACGTATGAACCCTTTTGTAGAACACCAGAGTAAACTCTGTAGTATGCTAACTTACCAACGAATGGGTCTGCAGCAATCTTGAATGCTAAACCAGCTAGTGGTTCATTATCATCTGAATGTCTAACTTCTGTTAATTCTTTGCTTCCTGGAAGTGAACCTTCAACTGGAGGAAGATCGATTGGAGATGGTAGATAATCAACTACAGCATCTAGTAACAATTGAACACCCTTGTTTCCTAAAGATGTACCACAGAAACATGGAGTCATCTTCATTCCGATTGTAGCCTTTCTTACAACTGGCTTAATCATTTCAGGTGTGATTTCATCGTACTTTTCATCTAAGAATAACATCATAATGTCATCATCTAAGTTAGCAACAGCTTCTAGCATTCTCATTCTGTATTCCTTAGCACCTTCTAAGTACTTTTCTGGAATAGGTCCTCTAACGATATTGATACCGTTAGCGCCTTCAAAATGAACAGCTTCCATTGTTAACAAATCGATAACACCTTCGAATTCCTTAGCACTTCCCATTGGGTATTGCATTGGAACTGCGTTTGCATTTAATCTCTTGTTCATCATGCCCATTGCTCTTTCGAAACTAGCATCGTCCTTGTCCATTTTGTTAACAAAGGCAATTCTTGGAACATGGTATTTTGTAGCTTGGTGCCATACTGTTTCAGATTGTGGTTCAACACCGCCTCTTGCACAGAACAAAGCAACAGCACCATCTAGAATACGTAAACTTCTTTCAACTTCTACTGTGAAGTCAACGTGTCCTGGTGTATCAATGATATTGATTACATTTCCTTTCCAGTGTGTTGTTGTTGCGGCAGAACAAATTGTGATACCTCTTTCTTGTTCTTGTTCCATCCAGTCCATAGTAGCAGCACCATCATGAACTTCACCTATCTTATGGTTGATACCTGTATAGAATAGGATTCTTTCTGTTGTTGTTGTTTTACCAGCATCGATGTGAGCCATGATACCGATATTTCTTGTATGGTCTAATGAATATTCTCTAGGCATATATTTTTTCTCCTAAATAATTTGTCGCTATATTAATAACGATAATGAGCATAAGCCTTATTAGCTTCAGCCATTCTTTGCATTTCTTCTTTCTTCTTAACTGCATTTCCTGTGTTGTTAAATGCATCAATAAGTTCAGCAGCAACTCTTTCCATCATTGTCTTTTCTCCTCTATTTCTAGCAGAGTTTACTAACCATCTGATGGCTAAAGTTTGACGTCTAGCTGGTCTGATTTCACATGGTACTTGATATGTAGCACCACCTACTCTTCTAGCCTTAACTTCTACTTCTGGTGTAGCATTTGCTAAAGCCTTAGTGAAAACGTCAACTGCGTCTTGTCCTAACTTATTGTTAACTATATCGAAAGCTCCATAAACGATTTCTTGAGCAGTTCCTTTCTTACCATCATACATAACTTGGTTGATGAATTTAGCAATAACCTTGCTTCCGTAAGTAGGATCTGGTAGAACGTCTCTAACTGGAACGCTATTTCTTCTTGGCATATTTATTACCTCCTTAATTAGATTGTTGTGTTGCGTGCATCCGACTATTTAGGTCTCTTTGCGCCGTATTTAGATCTGGCTTGCTTTCTCTTAGCAACGCCTGCACAGTCAAGTGTTCCACGAATAATGTGGTATCTTACACCTGGCAAATCTCTTACTCTTCCGCCTCTGATAAGAACTACGCTGTGCTCTTGTAAGTTATGGCCTTCACCTGGAATGTAGATTGTACCTTCCATACCATTAACTAGACGAACTCTTGCAATTTTTCTCATAGCAGAATTTGGCTTCTTTGGTGATGTAGTAGTAACTGAAAGACATACGCCTCTCTTTTGAGGATTTTGCTTCATGATAGGTGTAGTACTCTTTGCTACTTGCTTTTCTCTACCAGCCTTAAGTAACTGATTAATTGTTGGCATGTTATTACCTCCTATGTTTTTTGATCGGATGAGTTACCCAGCAACCCCGAAGGATAAACTCATTGTATATAGACCTCGAGTCCTTCGTACACCGTGAATTTCTCGATTATAATACAATACAATACGTAGTCTCCTACGCACAGCAAAAGTATTTTTGCATATTAATATATATTAAGTCAAACGAAATTTATGATTTTTCAAAATCACTAAAAAATATATGTAAAATCTATGTAAATTCTAATTATTAGTCGGTAATTTTAACGTTTGCAGAGGCATCAAGGTCGATGTCTACAGGTCTAACACCAGCTAAAATTGAGTGATAAGCTTGAGATGCAATCATTACTGCGTTATCTGTACAAAGCTTAATTGGTGGATAATAAACGTTGAAATTATACTTTTTAGCAGCATTATCCATCTTTGCTCTTAAACATTCATTTGAGCCAACTCCACCAGCAATTACGATATTTTTTAAATGCTTGTCTTTTGCACATTTTATCGTATTATTTACCATAATATCTGTAACTTTTTCTTGGAATGAACAAGCTAAATCTTCTCTTGGAATTTGCTCGCCCTTTTGTTCTAATTTGTGAACATAATTTATAACGGCAGTTTTAATTCCTGAGAAAGAAAAATCGTATGTATCTACATCTTTATATGGTGTTGGAATTTCAATTGTTGGCTTGCCTAGTTTTGCAAGTTTTTGAATTTGTGGACCACCTGGATATTCTAAGCCTAAAACTCTTGCTACTTTATCAAAAGCTTCACCGCAAGCATCATCTTGTGTTGTCCCTAATATCTCTATATCATTGTATCCTTTTACGTGCGCAATCGCAGTGTGCCCACCTGACGCAATTAAACAAATATATGGTGGTTTTAATTCTGGATTTGCAATGTAATTTGCAGCAATATGTCCTTTAATATGGTTAACGGCAATTAGTGGTTTTTGCGTAGCAAAAGCAAGTGCTTTTATATACGAAACGCCAACTAATAACGCACCTAATAACCCAGCTCCGTATGTTACAGCAAATAGGTCTATATCATCAAGCGTCATATTAGCTTCTTTTAGAGCTTCATCAACACAGTTTTGAATCGCCATTATGTGGTTTCTAGATGCTATCTCTGGAACAACACCACCGAATCTTTTATGTATTTCAATTTGAGATGCAATAATGTTTGCTTTAATTTCTTTGCCCTTTAAGATTGCGCATGCTGTTTCATCGCATGAACTCTCTACAGCCAAAATTACTTTGTCTTCTTTATCTTTTATCTCATCAAATTTTTTATTTGCTATATCAAAATACATTAGTTTGCCTTCGTTAAATAATCGTTTATAAATCCTTCTAAATCCCCATCCATTACTTGAGCGATGTTTGGATTTTCATAATTCGTTCTATGGTCTTTTACAAGAGTGTATGGGCAGAATACATAGCTTCTAATTTGGCTACCCCATTCAATCTTCTTAATATCACCTTTTAGAGCTAGTTGTTGTTCTTGACGTTCTCTTTCTTGTAATTCAACAAGTTTAGACTTTAGCATTGCAAATGCTACTTCTTTATTTTGCAATTGAGATCTTTCGTTTTGACAAGTAACAACGATTCCCGTTGGGAAGTGAGTGATTCTAATTGCTGTATCTGTCTTATTAACCTTTTGACCACCAGCGCCAGATGATCTAAATACATCGACTCTAATATCGTCAGGATTAATAACAACATCTGCATCATCTTCAACTTCTGGCATAACTTCCAAGGAAGCAAAAGATGTCATTCTCTTTGCGTTAGCATTAAATGGAGAAATTCTAACTAATCTATGAACTCCCATCTCTGCTTTTAGATATCCATATGCGTTTTCACCTTCAACAATAAAAGTTACACTTTTAATTCCAGCATCATCGCCTAAAAGTTTATCTACTTCTCTTGTCTTATATCCCATACGTTCCGCATATCTTAGATACATTCTATATAGCATTTGTACCCAATCTTGAGCCTCAGTACCGCCAGCGCCTGCATGTAGAGTTAAAATAGCGTTGTTTGCGTCATACTTTCCCTTTAGCAATGTAGAAATCTTAAATTCACCTATTTCTTTCTCTAAGGCCTTAATTTCAGCGTCTAAAGATTCAAACTCTTCTTCGGAATTCATCTCTTCAGATAGATCAATTAAATCTTGTGTATCTTTAACACGTTGTTCAAGCTTTTGATACTTTTCTAACTTATTATTAATAGAAGCGATTTCTTTATTTACAAGGCCAGCCTTTTTCATATCTTCCCAAAAGCCTTCTTGCTCTTGTTGTTTTAAAAGCTCTGCCTTTTTAGAATTAAGTGAATCCATATTTAAAGCAGCTTTCAAACCTGAAAGCTCCTTTTTAACTTCGTTAAGATTCATCTTTAATTCATCTAGCGTAATCATTATTTACCGCAACAATCCTTATATTTCTTGCCTGAACCACATGGACATGGATCATTTCTGCCAACCTTCTTTGTTGCTGACAATTGTTGAGGATTGTTTGTCTTTAATTCTCTTTTCTCTTGTCTAACAATTGGTGCCTTTTCAAATCTCGCATGAGTTAAGATTCTTACAACATCTTCTTGAATCTTTTGGTTCATAGCATCGAACATTTCATATCCTTCTTCCCTATATACCAATACGGGATCTCTATGAGCATAAGATACAAGTGAGATACCTTGCTTTAGTTCATCCATAGCGTCGATGTGATCCATCCAGTTTGTATCTACGTTGTGAAGTAAGCAATCTCTTTCGAATCTACCAAAGTCTAATCCGAATTCTTTTGTAATATCTGCAATCTTTGCTTCGTATTGTTCAATTGCTAATTTATGTAAAGCATCAACAATTTCTTCTTCTGTTTCAAAATTTACTACGTAATCTGGATTCATAACATTTGTGCCTAATTGCAATACGTTATTGTCTAAATCCTTATTAAATCCTTCGTAATCCCATTCTACGTGGTAAACTTTGTAATTTACATACTTGTGAACGATGTCTTTTATAACATCTTTCATCATAGCTTTGATTTGTTCATGAACATCCATACCATCTAAAACAGCTCTTCTTTGTTCATAGATGATCTTTCTTTGTTCATTCATAACATCGTCATAACCTAAAACGTGCTTTCTTATAGAGAAGTTTCTATCTTCTACACTTGCTTGAGCGTTTCTAATTTGGTTAGTAATAATCTTAGCTTCGATTGGCATATTCTCATCGATTGACAATCTTTCACACATAGCCTTCATTGTATCGCCACCAAATACTCTAATGATATCGTCTTCCATAGATAGATAGAAGATTGATTCACCTGGGTCACCTTGACGGCCAGAACGTCCACGTAACTGATTATCGATACGTCTTGATTCGTGTCTTTCTGTACCAATAATCTTTAAACCACCAGCAGCTACTACTAATTCCTTTTCTTTATCTACATCTGCCTTGAATAAAGCATAGTATTTCTCAAAATCTGCTCTTGCCTTTTGAGCATCTTTGTCATCCGCTGCAATTGGAGCATGAGATGAAGCAATCTCAATTAGATCATGTGAATATCCCATCTTGTCCAATTTTTCTTTTGTTAAGAATTCGGCATTACCGCCAAGCAAAATATCTGTACCACGACCTGCCATATTTGTAGCAATTGTAACGGCTTTGAATTTACCTGCTTGTGCTACGATTTCAGCTTCTTTTTCATGGTTTTTAGCGTTTAATACATTGTGAGGAATTTTATTTTTCTTAAATAACATAGAAAGTTCTTCTGACTTTTCTACTGATACAGTACCAACTAAGACTGGTTGTCCTTTTTGATAGCATTGAATAACGTCTTGAACAACTGCGTTATATTTTGCTTTCTTTGTCATATATAGTTGGTCATTTCTATCTATTCTTATAACTGGCTTATTTGTTGGGATTTCAACAATATCCAAAGAATAGATTGATTCAAATTCGTTCTTTTCTGTTGAAGCTGTACCAGTCATACCAGATAGCTTTGGATATAATCTGAATAAGTTTTGGAATGTGATTGTAGCCAAAGTCTTGTTCTCTGATTTAATTGGAACATTTTCTTTTGCTTCAATAGCTTGGTGTAAACCATTTGAATATCTTCTACCAATCATTTGACGACCAGTAAATTCATCAACGATTATGATTTCATTATCTACAACAAGATAATCTTTTTCTCTCTTCATGATTATGTTAGCTCTTAAAGCATTATCTATATAGTGCTTTAATTCTTGGTTTTCATAATCTGCAAGGTTTTCAATTCCAAAATATTTTTCTGCTTTTTCAGCACCAGCTTCGTTCAAGAATACTGTCTTTTCTTTTTCTTGAAGTTCGTAATCTTCTTCCTTTAGAGTCTTTACGAATCTATTTGCAGCAATATATGTATCTGCACTCTTTTGCCCACGACCAGAAATGATAAGTGGAGTTCTAGCTTCATCGATTAAAATACTATCTACTTCGTCGATGATTGCGAAATGAAGTCCTCTTTGAACCATTTGAGATTTATCATTAACCATATTATCTCTTAGGTAGTCAAAACCTAATTCGTTGTTTGTTGTGTACATAATATCGCAAGCATATTGAGCACGCTTATATTCAGGTGTAGCTTGTGCTAAATTAATACCAACGCTTAATCCTAAGAATTTATAAATCTTACCCATCCATTCAGCGTCACGCTTTGCAAGATATTCGTTAACAGTAACAACATGAACGCCTTTTCCTTCTAGAGCCATTAAATAAGCAGCAAGTGTAGCAACTAAAGTCTTACCTTCACCTGTCTTCATTTCCGCAATTCTTCCTTGGTATAAAACAACACCACCGATTAATTGCACTCTAAAGTGTCTCATTCCTAAAACTCTCTTTGATGCTTCTCTAACTGTAGCAAAAGCTTCAACTAAGATATCATCAAGCTTTTCACCGTTTTGAATTCTTTGTTTATATGTCTCAGTACAAGCTCTAAGCTCATCATCGCTCATAGCTTCAAATTGAGGCTCGATAGCTTCAATCTTGTCTACTATTTTTTCGATCTTTGCTAACTCTTTATCATTAGCACTTTTGAATAGGTTTGAAAAAAATCCCATATTTACCTCATCTCACGCACACGTGTAATATAAAAATGCGTCAATGTAAAGTTATCATATTGACGCAATTTAGTCAACAAGCATAGCTTGTCTTTTGTTTATTCAGTTTTGATTGTTGTTGTTTGGGTCTTGGCCGTTACCATTTGGATCTTGATTATAGTTTGGATCCCCATTTGGATTATTTGGATCATATTGTGGTTCTTGAGTCTTGTATTCATCAGGAATCTCAACATTTGGCGTATCGTATATATTATCAAATACTCCAGTCTCAACAAATATATCATATAGGGCTTGTGAGTTATTACCAAAGTATACATCCGCTCCACTTGAAACATTTACTTTATCTTTTCCGCCTCTTACTATCCAAGTATCGCCTTCATGAACCAAATCCAATTTATCATCTGGATCACCTGGTTGCAAATCTTCCTCTAGCACATAAGCAATTTTCCCTACAAATGTTGGGTCCTTGTATGCTAAATTCGCTCCATATTCATTATAGTTTGACATTGTTACTTGGAAAGCTTGCTTGTAGTTCATAGCAACTCCAATAATGCCCGTTTTAGATTTGAAATTCAATTTATTAAATGAATGTGCAAACACATATTTTGTTCCCAAACCACCATCAATATTTAGGCTTCTAACATTACCATAACACGAGAAAAATACATCCCCAGAAAATGTCTTTATTTCTGCTGAACTTTTAATCTCATCAACATTAAAGATGAATTTGTTAAACGATGAAACACAATCAATGGTACCTACTTTTTGTGCAGTAAGGCGTCTAAAATATTGGTTAGCTACTTCATCAGCATCTCCAATCATTCTAAAAGAATCTACATCTTTAAATGCTGCGTCAATATTTCCCCATTCTGCATCCAAATGAACGTTTGGATTACCTTGACACTCGCCAATAACTGATACGTCTGGCAAATCGATGTTTATACTACATTCTCCTCTTGCAGTTACGCTTATTTGATTGTATGAAAGTGTATCTTTTGGAAGTAATACATATAAATCTTTTTTAATCTCGCTTAAATCATACATTCCCTTAGCGCAATATTTAATACTATAATATTTGCCATATTCTGAAGAATCCCAAAAAGCCCAATGCAATTTCAAGGCATCTGTAAGTTCTTGGTTTGCCTTTTCTAAAAATACGATTTTATCCCCATCATATTGTGTAATATTTACACTTCCGCCATACCAATTGATAAGAATGTCCTCAGGAATTATATCTTCTTCCGCGTTACCAGAAGAATATGCCCCTGATTGCACATAAGATATATATGTCTTTCCTTGAGCTTTTGCAATTAGTGAACAGCCGCTAAATGAAAATGCAGCCACTAATATTAATGTCACGATAGTTAGTATAATTAATGTCTTTTTCATAATTCACCTATGCGTATATTATATCACGCATTTATAAAAGATATTAAGTGTTTGAAATTATTGATTAAATTCTGCTTCTTGTCTTAAGAATGTTAAAAGCATTGAATTACGCTTAATAATTGTATTATTAGCGATCATTTTTGAAATAGTTTGCTTAGTGCCTAAAAGAACAACAGCTCTTTTACCACGAGTAATTCCTGTATATAAAAGATTCCTTGTTGCAAGCATTGGATTGTTTTCAAACAAAACAAGAACTACAACTTTAAATTCGCTTCCTTGAGACTTATGAACAGTTATTGCATATGCAAGTTGAACTTCATCAAATTCGCCCAAAGAATAAGCAACAAATCTATTATCGTCATATTCAACTAGCATCTTAGTTTGATTAACATCAACCTCTCTAACTATGCCCATCTCTCCGTTGAATACACCCTTTCCTGTCAATCCTTCAGGAGTTGTCCAAACAAGTTCATAATCGTTCTTTATATGAATGACTTTGTCATTAGGTCTAAACTTTCTAACTCCAACTATAAGTTCGCCGCCCTCGCCTTTTGGATTTAGGATTTCTTGCATTTGTTCATTTAATTTATCAATACCAGCAAGTCCCTTTTTTGCAGGTGCTAAAACTTGTATATCGTCTTTATTAACCTTGAAATACTTTGGAATTCTTGTAGAAATTAAATCCGTTAAAGTTACAGCTATATTTGGATTTAACTCAGCAGACACAAAGAAGAAGTCTGTGCTCTTATTGTCTAGCTTAATCATGCGTCCTGAATTTACTTCATGCGCATTAATTGAAATCATAGAGTCTTCATCTTGTCTAAAGATTTTATTTAAAAAGCTAACTGGAATAACATTTGAATTTATCATATCAGATAAAATGTTTCCAGCCCCTACTGATGGCAATTGATCTTTATCTCCAACAAAGATAACTCTTGCCCCTGGCTTTATAGCACTTAAAAGCGACTTCATTATGTATGTATCACACATAGATACTTCATCAACAATGATTACATCATATGGAAGCGTATTTACTTCGTTATATGCAAATCTTCCAAAGCCATCTTCAAATGTCAATCCTAGCATTCTGTGAATTGTTTGAGCCTCATATCCTGTAGATTCTTTCATTCTCTTTGCGGCTCTTCCTGTTGGCGCACATAGAGCGAATGTTTTTTGTATTCCTATTAGTAGCGCAGCAATAGCTTTAATTATTGTAGTTTTACCAGTTCCAGGTCCACCTGTTATTACAGAAACTCCATACATCAAGCTATTTTTAACTGCTTCTATTTGTTTTACATCCAAATTTATTCCATTTAATTGTTGGTAAATTGTAAGGTCTCTATCTATGTCCATCAAAAAGTTATTTGTGCCATTATTGCTAAGTGCTATAAGCTTTTTAGCAATGAATTTTTCTTGATCGTAAAGCACTCTAGACATGATTATTTCTTTTTGCTCAACCTCTAGAGATATTATCTCGTTGTCTTTTTCACACTTTCTAAGACAAGTCTCCACCAAATCTTCATCAAATGTTCTATCTAATCCTAAAAGCTCAATTGCTCTATTTAACAAATCATTGTGGTATAAATACGTATGGCCAAGTTTATCTGCGACATCAGTTACAGTGTACATAATACCAGCTCTAATTCTTTGCTCGCCCTTTACTTCATATCCAAGCTTTAGGGCAATCTTGTCTGCCGTCAAAAAACCAAAGCCATCTACATCCTTTATAATTTGGTATGGGTTAGTTTCCAAAACCTTCTTAGTTTCGTCTCCATAAGCCTTATATAGCTTTAAAATGGTATTAATACTAAGTTCGTGAGCCTGAAGCTCAATTACTAAATTCTTTAAAAATATTAAACTATTGAATCTATCTACAAGTTCGCAAGCTCTATCGTATCCAATACCTTTAACCTTTGCAAGTTCGGCTGGCGCTGAGGATAAGACTTCAAAAGTCTTTTTGCCAAATTGAGATACAATCTTTTTTGCTGTTTTATCTTTAATACCTCTAAATAAACCTGAGGCTAAATATCTAACCATGTCTGCTTCTTCATCAGGAAGTAAACATGCACATTTTTCTACTTTAAATTGTTCGCCGTATTTTGGGTCTTGAATATATTCCCCATCTAATACAACTCTTTCGCCTTCATATAAATCAGGGAAATAGCCAACGCATGTTACAAACTCTAACCTAGTAAATACATTTACTATCGTATAGCCTGTTTCATTGTTTACATATATTACGTTAGCTACTTCTCCTTCAATTCTCATTAAAGCTCCTTTGCTGCTTTTAATATCTCTTCTACTTTATCACATTTTTCCCAAGGTAAATAGTCCTTTCCAAAGTGACCGTAGTTTGTAGATTGAGCAAAGATTGGCTCTCTTAGATGTAAATTCTCAATAATTGCAAGTGGTCTAAAATCGAATACTTTATATATAATCTTTGAGATATCTTCATCTGAATATTTGCCTGTTCCAAAAGTATCTACTTGAATAGATACTGGGTGAGCAACACCAATAGCATAAGCTACTTGGATTTGACACTTTTGAGCAATGCCTGCAGCAACAATATTTTTGCATGCATATCTTGCCATATAAGCTGCAGATCTATCTACCTTTGTTGGATCCTTTCCTGAGAAAGCACCACCACCATGTGGGCAATATCCGCCATATGAATCTACGATAATCTTTCTTCCTGTCAAACCGCTATCGCCTGCAGGTCCACCAATGATAAATTGACCTGTTGGATTGATATATATTTTTGTGCTATCTGAAATTAATTCCTTTGGAATTACTGTATCGATAACATATTCTTTAATATCTTTTCTTAATTGCTCTGTAGATACGCATTCGCAGTGTTGTGTTGAAACAACTACAGCGTCTACTCCAACTGGCTTACCATCTTCGTAAACTACAGTTACTTGAGATTTGCCATCTGGTCTTAGATACTTTAATGTTTTATTCTTTCTAAGTTCTGTTAACTTTCTTGTTAATCTATGTGCAAGTGAAATTGGCATTGGCATTAATTCTTCTGTTTCTGTACAAGCATATCCGAATACCATACCTTGGTCCCCTGCACCAATTTTGTCGAATTTATCTTTATCGCCTTCTTTATTTTCGAATGATGAATCAACGCCTAGTGCGATATCTGGCGATTGAGTTCCTACGCGAACTTCAATAGTACATGTATTTCCATTGAATCCCAATGCATCGTCATCGTAGCCAATATCTAATATTGCCTTTCTTGCAACTTGCTCATAATCTATTCTTGCTTTTGATGTAACTTCGCCCATTAATAATACGAAGTTTGTTGTGCAAGAAGTTTCAAGAGCAACTCTTGATTGAGGATCTTTAGCAATCAATGCGTCCAAGATTGAATCAGAGATTTTATCGCTGACTTTGTCTGGATGTCCTTCTGTTACGCTTTCGCTTGTAAATAAATATCTTTTCATTTTTGTCTCCATTAAGTAAGGCCACTACCCAAAGATAGTGACCTTACATTCTATCTTTCAAGTAAACTTGCAGGATTTAGCACCTTTCGAGAGGTTGCTGTGTGTTCATCGGGCCTGTCCCCTCCCACACTCTTTATAGAATAAAATATATTGTTGTTGTTATTAGTCGATGCTGTCGTCCAAAGCAAACTTATCTGTGATTTCTTGCTCTTGGATTCTATTCATCTCAGATGCCTTAGATACTGTTGTTACATCTCTGTAGCACTTCATACCTGTACCAGCTGGGATCAACTTACCAATAATGATATTTTCTTTTAATCCCTTTAAGTGGTCAATCTTACCCTTCATAGCTGCATCAGCAAGCATTCTTGGTGTTTCTTGGAATGAAGCTGCAGATAAGAATGATTCTGAAGATAGAGATGTCTTTGTAATACCTTGAAGGATTCTAGCACCTAATGCTGGCTCGCCTTCTTCAGCAACTGTCTTTTGGTTAGTTTCTTTGAATGTTTGGAAGTCTACAATATCTCCAACTAGGAATCCTGTAGTACCAGCTTCTGTGATTCTAACCTTGCTTAACATTTGTCTGATGATGATTTCCAAGTGCTTTTCGTTGATTTCAACGTTAGATGCTTCGTATGTCTTCTTAACTTCAGCAATGATGTAGTTTTGAACAGCACCAATACCCTTTGTCTTTAATAGATCTTGTGGGTAAATGTTACCTTCTGTGATTCTGTCACCAGCTTCAACAATATCACCAGTCTTAACCAAAATCTTTCTGTTGTAATCGATTACATACTTTTCTTCTTTTGGTTCACGTGTGATTGGATCTTGTCCAGAAACGATAACTACTCTTGATGTGCCTTCTTCAACAGTTACCTTACCAGCAAGGTTTGAAATAACAGCTTGACCTTTTGGTCTTCTAACTTCAAACAATTCTTGTACACGAGGCAAACCGTTTGTGATATCACCTGTTGTAGCAACACCACCAGTGTGGAATGTTCTCATTGTTAACTGTGTACCTGGTTCACCAATTGATTGAGCTGCGATAATACCAACAGCTTCACCAACTTTAACGATGTTACCAGAAGCTAGGTTCATACCATAGCACTTAGCACATACGCCATCTTTGCATTGGCAAGATAGATTTGATCTAATTCTAACTGACTTAATACCAGCCTTATCAATCTTCTTAGCATCTTGTAGCTTAATCATTGTGTTATTTGCAACAATAACTTCACCGTTAGCGTCAACAACATCACCAATTACGAATCTACCATTTAACTTTTCAATGAAGTTTTGACCAGCTTTACCATTTAAAACAACTTCGTTGTTGCCATCGCCTGTTTCAACTGGGATTCTTGCAACTTTTGCATTGTAGATTTCTAGAGCCTTTGCTTCATCTAGAACAGTTCCCTTCTTGAACATGATAGAACCATCTTTGTTTGTAATGTCTGCAAGTAACTTCTTATCTACGATTGCTTTATATAGATTGATGATGTCTTCGTTTCTAACTTCAACACCTGTCTTATCTCCGCAATCTTCTTCTGTTACAACAACGTGGTGACATACATCAACCAAACGTCTTGTTAAGTAACCAGAGTCAGCTGTCTTTAAGGCTGTATCGGCCATACCCTTACGTCCACCGTGTGCTGAAATGAAGTATTCCAAAACTGATAGACCTTCTCTGTATGATGATTTAATTGGAAGCTCGATATCTTTACCAGATGTAGAAGCGACGATACCTCTCATACCGCAAAGCTGAGAAATTTGTCCGATACCACCACGGGCTCCTGATTCAGCCATCATCCAAATTGGGTTGTATACATCTTTGTTATCTTCAAGTAACTTAGAAACCTTATCTTTAGCTTCTGTCCAAATCTTGATAGTTTCATGATATCTTCTGTCTTCAGAAACGATACCCATTCTTTGACCTCTTTCGATTTGTTGTACTTGCTTAGAAGCTTCTTCCAAAATTTCAGCCTTATCTTTAGGTACGTGCATATCGAATACTGATGCAGTATTTCCTGAAATTGTAGAATACTTATAACCAATTGACTTGATGTTATCCAAAACTACTGATGTTTCTGTAGCACCCTTAGCTGCGAATACCTTATCAACGATTACAGATAATTGCTTCTTACCAATTCTTGAGTTGATCTTGAATTCTAATGTTGTGTTGTCATTCTTGTTAACAACTGTCTTCTTGCTATCTTCTAAAGCGCCTGAATCTAGACCATAGTAGATATCTTGTGGAATTGCTTCATTGAAGATAATTCTACCAACTGTTGTTCTAACTCTCTTAGAAACTGGTCTGCCAAGTTCATCTAGCTTTTCAACTCTTACTTCAATTTCTTTTTGTAAAGAAATTTGCTTTAATTGATAAGCCATCTTAGCTTCAGCAACATTCTTAAATACTCTTCTTTCTGAAGACATCTTTTCTGGGTTTTCATCCATTGTTAGATAGAAACATCCGATAACGATATCTTGTGATGGAGAAACGACTGGCTTACCATCAGAAAGCTTTAAGATGTTGTTTGTAGATAACATTAAGAATCTAGCTTCTGCTCTTGCTTCTAGTGATAGTGGTACGTGTACGGCCATTTGGTCACCATCGAAGTCGGCGTTGAACGCAGTACATACAAGTGGGTGAAGCTTAATAGCTCTTCCTTCTACGATAACTGGTTCGAATGCTTGGATAGATAATCTGTGTAGAGATGGAGCACGGTTCAATAGAACTGGGTGATCTTTAATAACCTCTTCCAAAATATCCCAAACTTCTGCTGATGGGTTAACATCGATTAACTTCTTACCACTATGGTTATTTGTAGCAAGACCTCTTGCGATTAATTCATGCAATACGAATGGCTTGAATAATTCTAGAGCCATTTCTCTTGGAAGACCACATTGATACATCTTTAATTCTGGTCCTACAACGATAACTGAACGTCCTGAGAAGTCTACACGCTTACCTAGTAAGTTTAGACGGAAACGTCCTTGTTTACCCTTCAAAGACTCTGTTAAAGACTTAGCCTTCTTATTGTTTGTTGTGATTGCCTTACCACGTCTACCGTTATCGATTAAGGCATCAACAGCTTCTTGCACGATTCTCTTTTCGTTTCTTAAAATGATTTCTGGAGTACCATACTCTAACATCTTCTTTAATCTGTTGTTACGCATGATAACTCTTCTATATAAATCATTTAAATCTGATGCAGCAAATTTACCACCATCTAATTGAACCATTGGTCTTAAATCTGGTGGAAGAACAGGAAGAACGTCTAATACCATCCATTCTGGCTTGTTTCCAGATGTTCTGAAAGCTTCAACAACTTCCAATCTCTTAACTGCCTTCATCTTTGTTTGACCTTCTTTAGCTGTAGCAATAGTTTCTTTTAACTTTGCTGCTTCTTCATCAAGGTCAATATTCTTTAGTAATTCCTTAACAGCTTCACCGCCCATTCCAACTTTGAATGAACCGTCACCGAACTTATCACAAGCTTCTAGATATTCTCTATCATCGATAACTTGCTTATATTCGAAATCAGAAGCGCCTGGATCTAATACGATATATTTTGTGTAGTAAACTACTAGTTCAAGTTCCTTTAGAGGAATATCTAGTAATTGACTCATTCTATATGGAGCACCCTTTAAGTACCAAATATGTGTTACTGGGCAAGCAAGTTCGATGTGTCCCATTCTTTCACGTCTAACCGATCTAGCTACAACGTCAACGCCACATCTATCGCAAGTAATACCTCTTGCTTTCATTTTCTTGTACTTACCGCAAGCACATTCGTAGTCCTTAACTGGTCCAAATATTCTTTCGCAGAACAAACCACCAAATTCTGGCTTTTGTGTTCTGTAGTTTATTGTTTCAGAATTTACAACTTCACCATGTGACCAACTTCTAATTGTCTCTGGAGAAGCGATTCCGATTTTTATTGAACTAAAATTATTAACATCTGCCATTTTCTATTTCTCCTTCTTATTAGTCATTGGCACCATCATCGTTATAGTTGCCGCTGAATTGAGATAATAAATCGCTGATATCGCTTTCGCCGATGCCATCATCATCTTCTTCGCTACCAATAATATCTGTAGCATTGTCGTATTTGTCGTCAGATGCATTGAAGTCTAAACCTAAATCGAAGTCCTTGTCGTCTTCATCTAAGTTGAAGTGAGCACCAAGGTCGATAGATTCTGTTGGTTCATCTGTTGAGTAAGCATCTTGATGCTTTGTAGTTGTTGTAATTGTAGAAGCATCTGTGTAATCTCTGATACCAACTTCTTCGTCTTTGTCGTTTAGAACCTTAACCTCTAAACCTAAAGCTTGGAATTCCTTCATAACAACTTTGAATGATTCTGGAGTACCAGCTTCTGGGATTGGGTTACCCTTAACGATAGCATCATATGCCTTTTGTCTACCCATAACGTCGTCTGACTTGTTTGTCAAAACTTCTTGTAGGATGTGAGAAGCACCATAAGCTTCTAGAGCCCAAACTTCCATTTCTCCGAAACGTTGACCACCGAATTGAGCCTTACCACCTAGAGGTTGTTGTGTGATTAGAGTGTACTTACCAGTAGATCTAGCGTGCATCTTTTCATCAACCATGTGGCATAGTTTCAACATGTACATGTAACCAACTGTAACTGGGTTTTCGAATGGTTCACCTGTTCTACCATCGTAGATAGTAAACTTACCATCTTTCTTTGGATCATGCTTTCCATCGCTAGCTAAGTTGATATCTGATTGCAATCTTTCATCTTGGAATAGATTCTTGATATCTGATTCTGTTGCACCATCGAATACTGGAGTAGCAACCATCATACCAAGCTTCTTAGCAATATATCCTAAGTGAACTTCTAAGACTTGTCCGATGTTCATACGTGAAGGAACGCCTAGAGGGTTCAACATGATTTGTAATCTTGTACCATCTGGTAAGAATGGCATATCTTCTCTTGGAAGAACTCTTGAAATAACACCCTTGTTACCGTGACGACCTGACATCTTATCACCAACACCAATCTTTCTCTTTTGAGCGATGTATACACGTACTAACTTAGTAACGCCTGCTGGTAGGTCATCCTTTTCTTTTCTTGTATAAACTTTAACGTCAATAACAACACCTGATTGTCCGTGTGGTAGGCATAGAGATGAATTCTTAACTTCCTTACCTTTTTCACCGAAGATAGCTCTCATTAACTTTTCTTGTGGTGTTAAATCAACTTCACCCTTAGGGCTTGTTCTACCAACAAGGATATCTGATGAATCAACTGCTGTACCGATTCTTACGATACCGTTTTCATCAAGATTTCTTAGAGCTGCTTCGCCAACACCTGGGATATCTCTTGTGATTTGTTCATCACCACGAGATGTGTTTCTAGATGTGATTTCGAACTTTTCAATATGTAGAGATGTAAATACATCATCTTTTACTAAATCTTCATTAATGATGATAGCGTCTTCGTAGTTGTATCCTTCCCAAGATGTGTAACCGATAAGGATATTTCTACCTAAAGATAATTCACCATTCTTTGTAGCAGGTCCATCTGCAAGTACCATGCCCTTGAATACCTTATCGCCTTTATTAACGATTGGCTTTTGGTTGATACATGTACCAGCGTTAGATCTTTCAAACTTTTGAAGATATACTGTTTCGTCACCATTTTCTGTTTCAATAACGATCTTTGTAGAATCTACAAACTTAACAACACCATCGAACTTAGAAATAGCAAGAACACCACTATCGTAAGCAATCTTGTGCTCAATACCAGTAGCGATCATTGGAGCTTCTGTTTTTAGTAGAGGTACAGCTTGACGTTGCATGTTAGAACCCATCAATGCACGGGCTGTATCGTCGTTTTCAAGGAATGGGATAAGAGCTGAAGCAACAGAGATTAATTGCTTTGGAGATACATCTACGTAATCTACCTTGTCAATGTTAACTTCACGAATATCTTCCTTGATACGGCACATAGCACGGTTTTCAACGAATGTACCATCTTCATTTAATGCTGTGTTAGCTTGAGCTAAGATGAACTTATCTTCATCGTCAGCTTGTAAATAATCTACGATATCTGTAACATATGGAGTTCCATCTTCTTTCTTTGCAACTCTTCTATATGGAGCTTCGATGAAGCCATATTCGTTGATTCTTGCATAAGAAGCTAAAGATGAGATAAGACCAATGTTTTGACCTTCTGGAGTTTCGATAGGACATAGACGACCATAGTGTGTATGGTTGATATCACGAACTTCGAAGCCAGCTCTTTCTCTGTTTAAACCACCAGGTCCTAAAGCAGATAACTTTCTCTTGTTTGTTAATTCTGCAGCTGGGTTATGGTGATCCATAACTTGAGATAATTGGTTTGTGCAGAAGAATTGTCTGATTACCATAGCAATTGCTCTTACGTTTAAGAATTGTTGAATCTTGTAATCTGAATCTTCTGGAGTTCTTGACATGTTTTCCTTGATTGTCTTATCAAGTCTTGTCATACCTTCTCTAAACTTTTGTTGTAATAATTCACCAACGCAACGAACACGTCTGTTTGCTAAGTGGTCGATGATATCTGTTGTTCCGATACCATGAACTAAGCCTAAGTTGTTGCTGTATGATGCTAAAATATCATCAACTGTTAAGTGCTTAATGATTAAATCATCTACGTGAGCTTTGATTTGTTCTTTCAATTCTTCGCCCTTGTATAAGCTCATTAAGTCTTTCAATGCAGGTAGATATACCTTTTCATTGATTCCTAACTCTTCTGGGTTGCAATCTACAAATGCAGTAATATCTACAGCATTGTTTCCTCTAACAACTACTTCTGCTTTATTTTCTTCGTTAGATAATACAACGATAGAAACGATACCAGCATTTTGAATCTTGTTAGCGATTTCAGCTGTGATTACAGTACCCTTTTCGCATATAACTTCGCCATTTTCATCAATAGCGTCTTTAGCTAATTCTAAACCTACAACTCTTTCTGCATAAGATAACTTCTTGTTGATCTTATATCTACCTACTCTCATTAGGTCGTATCTCTTGTAGTCGAAGAATAAACCTTGGATTAATCTTTCAATACCTTCTTCAGTAATTGTTTCGCCTGGACGTTGCTTTCTGTAAAGTTCCATCTTAGCTTCTTCAAGATTTGTACAAGTATCTTTCTCGATTGTGTTCTTTAGAAGAGCTTCTTCACCAAATGTTGCATATAGTTCTTCGTTTGTTCCTTCTTTTAGTAAGCAACGGATAAGAACTGTAGATGGGAATTTACGTCTTCTATCTACGTATACAGAAATTGTTTCTGTTGGATCTTGCTTAAATTCAACCCATGCACCTCTATGTGGCATGATTTGTGTAGAATATCTTGGCTTTCCTGTCTTTTGATCCTTTTCGAATGTGTTGTAAACGCTAGGGCTTCTAACCAATTGGCTAACAACTACACGTTCAGTACCGTTAATTACGAATGAACCTGCTTCTGTCATCTTAGGAATTTCACCCATGTATACATCATCTTCCATAACTTCACCAGTGCTTACTCTAGTAAGTCTGATTCTTAGTTTTAGTGGAACTGTGTAAGAACGTTCACCATCTTTACATTCTTTGATGGTGTACTTTGGAGTGCCATCTAGGGAGAAACCTAGATATTGTAGCTCAAATCTACCAGCTCTATCTACAACAGGTGAAAAGTCATTTAAAACTTCTTGAATACCAGTTGTAATAAATCTCTTGTAAGAGCCAACTTGAGCTTCAAGCAAATATGGCATCTCTAGAACTTCTTTAATATGAGAGAAAGAATCTCTAACAGTATTGCCGTATTTAACTTTATGAGTCATATTATTTTGAGGCATGTCGTCCCCTCCTTATAAAATTTTCGTGTTTAAAATGCACATTGGCGCATTGTACGCCCTAAAATATAGGTGCGCTAAATAATTTACACGCATTTTATATAGGTGTCAAACGAATTTTTCAACATTTTCAAAAACTTTTTTGCATTTGTAAAATTTGTGTAAAATTACAAAAATTAGCAAAATTTCTGGTCTAGTTTTGTAAAATTTATGTAAATTTTTAACGCTTGTACACTTAAATCTTTTCTTTGTCAATATTGACTATGCGCGTGTATTATAGTAGAATTTTTAAAGTATGAGACTAGACAAATACCTAAAAGTATCTAGAATAATTAAGCGTAGAACTATCGCAAATGAAGCTTGCGATGCTTCTCGTGTTGAATTAAATGGAAGAAGCGCAAAAGCTGGTGCTCAAGTCAAAGTAGGAGACATTGTTACACTACACTTTGGCGATACAAATTTTAAATTCAAAATACTTTCTATTCCAGATGTTGTAAAGAAGGAAGATGCTACTTCCCTATATGAGGTTTTATATGAAGATTAGTGTCATTTTGGCCTGCGCTGGACAAGGTACAAGAGCTGGACTTGGTTTCAATAAGCTTTTATATGATATTGGCGGAATGACAATATTCGAAAAGACTTTATCTAAATTCATAAGAAGCGATATATCTCAAATTGTCATCACTTCATCTAAAGAAGATATGGAATTCTTTACTAAATGTACACAAAACATTGAAATTCCAACTATTGTTACTTTAGGCGGTAAAACACGACAAGAAAGTATATATAATGCACTACAAACACTAGATGCAAACACAGATCTAGTTGTTATACACGATGGCGCAAGACCATTTGTTACAAAAGAGATTATCGATGAAGCAATTTCTCTTGCTAAAAAAGATGGTGCTTCTGTTGCATGCTCAAATCCTGTAGATTCACTAAGACACATTGAAGGATTAGAAACAAAAGCAGTTAATAGAAAAGATTATCTTATCGTTCAAACTCCACAAGTATTTAAATATGATTCTATTTTGCGTGCGTATAATATGGCGCGCGAAAACAATAAAGAAGACTTTTTAGACGACGCTTCTTTATATGAAACATATATTGGCAAAGTCTCTATATCTCGTGGAGCAAAAGAAAACATCAAAATTACAAATAAAGACGATTTAGCAACATTCACTCCTGCAAATTATTCTGTTGGTTGTGGATGGGACACACACGAACTAGTAGAAGGAAGAAAACTAATTTTGGGCGGCGTCGAAATTCCTCACACTAAAGGATTATTAGGACATAGCGATGCAGACGTATTAACACACGCTATTATGGACGCTCTACTTTCTGCCTCTCACAACACAGATATTGGTCATCTATTCCCAGATACTGACGAAAAGTATAAAGGCATCTCTTCATTGCTTTTGATGGATGAAGTTGTTAGAATACTAAATGCGGATGGATATAGAATAAACAACGTATCTGCCGTTATTATGGCTCAAAAACCAAAGCTTGCTAATCATTTAGATAGCATCCAAAAATCTTTAGCAAAAGCTATGAAAATAGACGAAAGACAAATATCTTTAACAGCAACTACAACTGAAAAGCTTGGACTTGTTGGAAAAGAGGAAGCAATATCCGTAAATGCTTATTGCTCACTATATAAGGATTAATATGCAAAAGAAGAAATTAACAAAACAAGATATAACAGCATCTGATGCAGTATATATTATCTTTACGATTATTATTGCATTTTGCTTTATTGCATGCGCTGTAGTTTCTGCCTTCTTAATCGTAAGTGGACTTATCTGGCTTGTAAAATCTTTCTCTTTAGAAAGCGAGCTTATTTTCAAAGCATTATTGTTAACAATTCTTATGCTTCTATCTTCAGCTCTATTTGTATATTTAGATGTTGTTATCTTTAAAACAGTTAAGAATTCAATTACTTCTTATCTAAAAGAAAGAAAAGAAATCTTAAGCGAATTAGATAATAAAGACAATTCTACCCAACAAGAATAATCTCACTCTTTATTGCATAGTGATCAGAATAGTAGATGGTTTTGCCATCTATATTTTTTGTCTCTTGAAGAATATCAAATCTCTTTACGAACACACTTGGAGAGACAAATATAAAATCTATTGTCTTATCGTAAGTTACAAGCTTTCCACCGAAGTCTTGATAAGAAATACCATATTCTGTCCAAATGGCTGTATCTTGTGTAGATTTCATTGTTTGAGATAAAGCTTCAAACGCCTTAGAATCAGCTGTTGAGTTGAAATCTCCAAGGACGATACATACTCTATCCTTATCATTTTCTTCCATTCTTTGCTTTATTAATTCAATCTCTGCAACTTGAGTTTTTGATCCTCTAACCTCAAGATGCGCACAATATACACTTATCTCTTTTTGAGAACTTTTCTCTTTCAAAATAGTATGAACACATATTCTTAGATAGCTTGCACCAAAACCTTTAGATTCAACATCTGGAGTTTCAGACAACCAGAACATATCCGCACTAACAATGTCAAACACTTCTTTGTTGTATGCAATAGCTAATCCTTCTTGAGATTCATTTGTTGCTCTTGAATACCAAATCGTTTCATAATTATCTAACGATTCACTTATATATTCATATTGATTCTTTTGAACTTCTTGCATGCCTAAGATAGCTGGAGCTTGTTCTTTAATATGGTTAACAACATACTCTTTTCTAAACTCCCAATCTTTTTCATCAACATCAAATGATGTATCTTGGCGAATATTAAAACTCATAATTGAAAGTGAAACTCCATCTGGAATTTCAACATTATCTTTACATCCAATAAAACAGAATGCCGAAACTGCCAACATCGTGGCAATTAGTAATATAGTTAGTCCCCTCTTCATATAACCTTCCTTTATAATTTAAATCCCAATGGAAGTATCTCCTCTAGCGTATATACATCTTCGTCTTTTCCATCAAATAATACTATCTTGAAATCTTTATCGCAAAACTCATTCATAACTTGTCTGCAAGCTCCGCATGGTGGACATAAAATCAATTCATCATCTTTGCCGCCTACAATAGCGATCTCTTCGAACTCTTTCTCACCTTCAGATATAGCTTTAAAAAATGCTGTGCGTTCTGCGCAATTAGTCATAGATAACGCACTGTTTTCTATGTTACATCCTTGAAAAATCTTACCTGTTTTGGTTTTTAGGGCCGCACCAACCTTGAAATTAGAATATGGCGCATATGCATTATCTCTTGCCAATTTTGCTACTTCAATTAATTCTTCATACATTATATATATCCCCCAACACTGATTTGTTCATCCTTGAATTTTCGATATTAAAATACTCTAAAACTGTTCCAGCAATATAGTCGAACCCTGCTTTTGTACCAAGGTTCTTTGGCATTATCTTGTCCCCATAGAATATAACTGGTACATATTCTCTTGAGTGATCTGTACTTTCAGTTAAAGGATCGCATCCATGATCTGCTGTTATAATTAGCACATCATCTTCTTTCATATTTTTTATAAACTTAGATAATTCGTTATCAAATTGAGATATTGCTTTTGCGTATCCATCAACATCATTTCTATGGCCATATAACATATCAAAATCGACAAGGTTAACAAAACACAAACCATTAAAGTCTTCTTGTTGAATCTTCAAAGTTACTTCCATTCCCTCGTCGTTGTTTTTTGTTCTAATTGCCTTTGTAATTCCGCAGCCATTGAAAATATCAAAAATCTTACCAACAGATATAACGTCGAAATCATATTCTTTTAACACATCAAGCATAGTCTCTTTTGTTGGAGACAAAGAAAAATCATGACGATTCTCAGTTCTATAATAATTGCCACTTACACCTTTAAATGGTCTTGCAATTATTCTTCCTACTCCATTTTCACCTTGCATCACTTCTCTTGCTATTTTGCAATATCTATAAAGTTCATCAAGTGGAACATAATCTTCATGTGCTGCTATTTGCAAAACGCTATCTGCAGATGTGTATACAATAAGCGCACCTGTCTTTACATGCTCATCTCCATAATCCTTGATTACTTCCGTGCCAGAATATGGCTTATTACATATAATCTTTCTTCCAAATTTTTCTTCTAAAGTATCTATAATGTCTTTTGGGAATCCATTCTTATATGTTGGAAAAGCCTTTGTAGAAACAAGACCTGCCATCTCCCAATGGCCTGTTGTTGTATCCTTACCTTCGCTTAGTTCAGATAATCTCAAATAAGCGCCTTTTGGCTCATTTGTAGGCTCTATTGAAGCCACGACTCCATCTATATTAAATAAACCCAACTTTTGAAGCGTTGGCGCATTAAAGAATTGAGATGAAGAAACAGAACCAATCGTATTGCTTCCCTCATCTTTGTATTTTCTTGCATCTGGCATTTCTCCAATACCAAAGCTATCCAAAACAATAATAAATACTCTACGCATTTTCCATTTCTTTAACTATCTTTACAATTGAGCTAGTTCCTAATCTTTCGCATCCTAAATCCAAATAGTCTTGAGCATCTTGAAGTGTCTTTATTCCTCCGGCTGCTTTCATTTTGACATTTGGTCCTATGAACTTTCTAAACAATTCAATGTCTTCTCTTGTTGCACCAGCTGTAGAAAAGCCTGTACTTGTCTTAATAAAGTCAGCACCTGCTTCCGTTACAATCTTACATAATCTAACCTTTTCTGTTCTATCTAAAAGGCAAGTCTCTATAATGACTTTAAGGATTTTATCTTGGCATGCCTTTTTGATGGCTTTTATCTCTCTTTTAACTGCTACATAATTTTTAGCCTTAACGTTGCCAATATTAATTACCATATCTATTTCATCTGCGCCATTTCTTATAGCGTCTTTTGTTTCATAGATTTTTGTTCTTGTTGAGTTATAACCATTTGGAAAGCCAATAACTGTACATATTCTCATCTTATCTTTTACATATTCTTTTGCTTTCTTTACAAAAGCAGGTGGTATACATACAGATGCTGTATTATATTTAATAGCATCATCACAAAGTGCGTATATATCCTGAATAGTTGCTGTTTGTTTTAATAAAGTATGATCACAATGTCTTAGTATTTCTTTTATATCCATATATCTAGGGTTTAACTCCTTTATCTTTTTCTCTAATAATCTAGCGGTTGGGATCAATCTATGATCTCCTACATCTTTTAACTCTATTGCTGTTCTATATCCCCATGTTACAATTAAGTATTTAACATGTGAATTAATAGCAAACTCCATATCTACAAGCGAATCGCCAACGTATACAATATCTCCGCTTTGGCAACCAAAATAAAGCATTACCTTATCCATGATTGCACAATCTGGTTTTGTTGGCATACCATCCTTAACACCAAATGCACAATCAACTAAATCTTCAAAATATATCTTATATAGTTCTTGTACGGCTTCGTCGTTTTTGTTAGATATTATTGCAATCTTGTAGCCCCAAGTTCTTAAATTCTCTAGCATTGCTTTAACGCCTGGGAATAATTTAGTATGGTCATTGCAATGGACATCATAGTATTCTTTAAAATCTCTTTTCACATCATTAAACTTATCTGGATTTCGTCTTGTTGCCCTCTTAATAAAGACATCAAGGCCATTTCCGATGAACCTTCTTACGTTTTCTAAAGTCTCTGACGGCATATCATTTTTCTTTAGTGCAACGTTTAGAGATATATACAAATCTCTCAATGTATCTAAAAGTGTTCCATCTAAATCAAATACACAAACCTTATTCATATGCAAAAATATTATATAATATTTTACTTATCGCCTTCAATAGCAAACTTTGCTACTTGAAAAGCAGTTTCATACTTTTTATAATATTAACGAGGTGTGATTATGAAATACATATTTATAGCAAATCCAAACGCTGGCAAAAAAGACGCAATTCAAAGAATTAACGAACAATTAAATTCACTAACAACAAAAATCGATTACGAAATTTACGAGACAAAAGGCAAGAAAGATGCCGAAAGATTCGTAAAGGAATACTCTGCCGATAATGTTGATGAAAAGGTGTGCTTTATTGCTTGTGGTGGTGATGGCACAATTAGCGAAATTGCCAATGGTCTTGTTGGAACAACAAACAAGTCTTTTGCTATATTAGCTTTTGGAAGCGGAAATGATTTCATAAAATACTATAAAGGCAAAGACTTCTTATCTTTACAAAAGATAATAAACGGCAAAGAACACGCAATAGATATTCTAGAAATTGAAGATGACACAAAGGTACCAAAATATTCAGTTAATGTATGCAATTTCGGCTTAGACTCTGTTGTATGCTCTTATGCAAATAAATTGAAGGACGCTGGCAAAAGCAACGCTTATACAAAAGGTGTTATAAGGGCTATATTCATCGGACGATATAACGATATTAATGTTGATGTAGATGGCAAAAGAGTAACTGGCAAGAAACTATTACTTGGAACACTTGCTAATTGCCATTACGTTGGAGGACAATACTTCACTGCTCCTCGTGCTAAAAACGATGATGGCATCATTGACGTTTGTTTATATAAATCAATGCCTCTATTTAAATTTGCTTCACTATTGAATGCATACAAAACTGGGCATCACTTAGATGAGAAATACGCAAATAAAGCTAAAAAGTATTTATTCTACAAACAAACGAAAGATCCTATTCACGTATATAGCGATAAAGAATTTGAATTGTGCTTAGATGGTGAAATGCTACCAGGTAAAGACTTTTATGTGTCAATAATACCTGGTGCACTAAACTTTATTATTCCTTCAGATAATTAAGAGAAAATTATTCCCTGTCCCATTAATACGCATAGAACAAGGTAAGTTATGTACATGCATAAGCATGCTACACCTTGCCATCTTGCGAACTTCTTTGTAAATAGTGGTGGGATTGTTGCGATGGCAACTATTGCTAAGCAGAATGGGAAATCTAGATATAAAGATTGCTTTGTAACTAATAATCCACCTAAGCCATTGGCTGCGCCTATAATTGCACAAATTGGCAATATTAAACAAATATCTATTATGTTAGCACCAACGATGTTTCCAGCAGATAAAGAACTGTTTTTCTTTATAATTGCATTTACTGTTGTTATAAGTTCAGGAAGCGATGTTCCAATAGCTACGATTGTTACTGCAATAATAATTTCTGGTACATGCAAAAGTGATGCAAACATTGAACCATAATCTACCAAAAGATTTGAACCAATTACGATACCAGCGATACCAGCAATTAGTTTTGTTATATTTACAATAACTTCGTTCTCTACTACCTTTTTAACGGCCTTAGATTTGTCCTTAATTTTAAAGATTGATCCTAGTTCAAATATTGTTAACCATGCAGCAACGATAATTAAAGCTACGATGATTTGTACAGTATATAAAGTTGTGAATTCAAATAACGCTAAGACAGTTATACCAACTGCGGTAATAACTACACCTGCTACTATCTTTATTATTCTAGATAATAGTGAAGGCTCCCCTTCTTCCTCTTTTTGATTATTATCTAAAACTTCATTATGCTCTTTTTCCATATCCCCAGCTGGCTTAACCATTTGCTTTTTAGCCTTTGCAAGGTTATCCCACATAAATACGATTAATGGAATAAATACAAGTAAAGATAGATATGGGTTTAATGTTCCTGTTATACATAGCAAGAACAATAATAAAACTGAGCCTGTTAATAGAAGATTTCTTAATATGTAATCTTTTCTTTCGATAACAAATGGAGTAAACATCATAGTAAGAGCTAGTATTAATCCAGTGTTTGCTGTAACTGAACCAATAGCATTACCTACTGCCATTTCAGCTTGTCCATTAGCTGCAGCAACTGAAGATACTATCAATTCTGGAAGTGTTGTACAAAAACTTACAATAGTTGCGCCAATAATAAAATGTGGAATATGCGAAATCTCCGCAATCCATATAGCTGCATCAACAAAGTAGTCTCCGCATTTAATAATTAAAATAATACCAATCACTAAAAGTGATAAACACAAAAAATAATCCATTATTAATCTTCTCTATCTGTATTTCTTACGTTATATCTTTCTTCAAAATCTTTAGTATTTCCAACAAGAATTACTACACCTTCAATAAGTCCAATGAAAGCTGGGATTCCTGTCCAACTAAATATAATGCTAAATATACCACGTGTTATTCTTCCTAAATAAAAAGCTTGTATTCCGATACCACCTAATAGTATAGCTAAAAGGCCTGCTACCAATTTGCTTCTTGGAGGTCTTGTATCTTCTTTATCTTCTCGCTCTTTTTGTGTTGATGATTTTTGAACTGGCTCTGCTTCAAATACATCTTCTTCAATTTCTTCTTCTGGTTCTTTATAATTCGGATTATTTGATCCGCAATTTGGGCAATACTTATTAGAGTTATCTAAATCTGCGCCACAATACTTACATTTCATAAGCCACCTCACAAAGATATTATACGCGTATTATATGAAAAGTGCCACCTGTTTTATCAAGTGGCACAATCATAAAAATCAAATAATATTAATCTGCTTTTACATCTTCAGCAGTTTTTTCTTCTGCCTTTGCATCTTCTGCAGCCAAAACAGCAGCTTCAGCTTCTTCTGCCGCAATTGCTTCGCGTGTAGCCTTTTTGCCTTTTATTGTAAGCTTAGATGTGATTTCGCCAAACTTTGCATCAATCTTATCTAAGATACCCTTTTTGTTCATGAAGTAAACTGCTACTAATAATGCAGCCATCAATCCTAAACCAGAAGCAAGTGTTGCTACAACTGTAATTCCATATGAAGCATCACTGCCTTGTGCTGCTGCAGCAACGAATCCAGAAATTATAAATGAAATACCAGAAATTATTGCAACTGTTCCAGCATAAGGGAGTTGAGTCTTTACGTGGTCAATGTGGTTACATTGTGCACCAGATGAAGCCATGATTGTTGTATCTGAAATTGGAGATACGTGGTCACCAAATACGGCACCAGCCATAGCAGCTGCTAATGTTAAGTAGAATAAACCACTTGTTGTAATTGCAGGAACTACAGCAATACCAATTGGGATTAATACACCAAATGTTCCCCAAGATGTACCTGTAGCAAAAGATAATACACAAGCAATTGCAAAGAATACAAATGGGATAATACCAAGTGCCATTGAATCTGCTGAAACGTGAGCTTGAACGAATGCCTTAGCATTTAGAGTGCCATCTAAAATAACAGCACCAGTTTCGTCTAATCCTTCACCCTTAGCACCCATGATTGCACATAGTGTCCATGCAA
>CAMOQV010000004.1 GCA_946623205.1 uncultured Clostridia bacterium | reverse complement strand
GAGCACTCGCCTCCGGCGCGAGCGATTGTGGTTCGACTCCACATAGGTGCACCAATTTAAGTAAGATTTAATAGTAATTTAGCCGATGAACCTACAATGACTGCCACATAATAGGAAAATGTGGCAATTTTCTTTAAATAATATATAATAAATAATATAGTGTTAAGGGATTCATGGGAAGAAAGAAGAAAGAAATAACACCAATTATAGAAGAGACAAAAGCAGCTGAAGAAATGAGTGAATTACAAGCTGCGCTTTTGGCATGTGAGGCAAGCGAGCCAAACGATCTTGAAAAAGTAGAAGATGCACAGCCTGTAGAAACTGTTGCGGAAGATGTCTCTGTTAACGATCAAAATGGTGTTGAGGATTTGCACTTAGGCAGTGCAGTTTTAGAATACATGCATCCTATTACAGAAGAAAGCACAACTGAAGCTGTACCAGAAGCTCAACCAGTTCCTAAAAAACTTTCACCAAGAAAAGAAAAGAAATATGCAAGATTAAGAAAGAGATTATTAAATCCTGTAGATATTAAATATAGGGGAATTTTCTCGTATAGATATTTAAGAGCATTTGCTTGGTTAGCAATTGCTGTTTCTCAAATTGTGTTATTACATAATGCTAATGAAAATGCATATAACTGGCTATTCTTTATGGGTGGCAGCGCAACTGTTCTACACGAAGTTGCCGATATGTCTATGCCATTATTCTTAGTGGCTACGTTTGCTTATATCCTAAATAGAAATAGAAGCCATCTAAATATGTTGAGTTTTTATATCATGTCATATTTGGGAATAGCGATTTTCGAAGTATTTGTGTTTAGAAGATATGCGATTTCTGTAATGACGGCAATGGGCGTAGAAGCAAAGGCTACGGCTCAGTTAATCGGATTGCTTGTTGGACAAAAAGTACAAGTAAATATTTTCTCAGATTTATGTGTGTTAACTGCGTTTAATTTCTTTATTAACTATACGCCAAAGAAGTATTTCCAAGGCAAGAAGATGTGGATCTTTAGAGCAATGTGTATTTTGCCATTGCTATTATCTATAGCTTCATATGTTGTACGTTGGTTAGGCGCTAATGATGAGATCTTTTTACCAATTGATGTATATCCATTCTTAACAACAAAATCTCCATATGTACACATTATATTCATAATTATTTCATTATGGATTAAGTATAGAGAAAGATTGTTTATCAATCTTGGTGCTTCTCGTAGAGAATACGAACAATTCTTAAGAACAAATAGAAATTCATTATCGTTTTCTATTCAAGTTAGTGTATTGTTCGCAATATTCTCAGTTATAGATTTATTAACAATGACAATATTCCTTGTCGTTGGACAATTGCAAGGATTTGATACAGAAGTCGTCTTGTCGTATGCACAGTCTATTGGTATAGGACAGTGCGTAGGTTTGTTCTTTACTATTCCAATCGTATTATTGTTCTCATATACGAAGAATCACAAAAATCCTTCTATAGATATAATCGTGCCAATCGTTGGCGTAGGTTTATTTGTGCTTGTATATATGGAAGGTGTATACGAAATAGTTATTAATTCTATTAATACTCTTATGAATAGCGTTGGTGGATTAGGCGCATAAAATGAATAGAGAAAAAGAAATAGTAAAAACCAGCGTTGTTGGAATATGCGGAAATGTTTTGTTGGTTGTAGCAAAAGCAATTATTGGTCTTTTGGCTGGCGCAGTTTCAATTATTTTAGATGCTGTAAATAACTTAACCGACGCTCTATCTAGCGTTATTACAATTATCGGAACAAAATTAGCAAATAAAAAGCCAAACAAAAAACACCCATATGGATTTGGAAGAATAGAATATCTAACCTCATCAATTATAGGTGTAGTTATTTTCTCTGCAGGTTTTTTAGCTGTATATGAAGCCATAAAGAGCTTAATTGCGGGCGAAGTGGCAACTTACGATATTTATTCTTTTATCATTATTTCAATTGCTATTTTGGCTAAAATTGGCCTTGGTATATTTTTTAAATATAAAGGAAAATCGTTAAATTCAGATGCATTAAGTGCAAGCGGTCTTGACGCACTATTAGATAGCGTCTTGTCGTGTGGTACATTGATTGGTGCAATAGTTGCATATTTTGCAGGCATTTCTTTAGAAGGATATATAGGTATTGCAATTGGTTTGTTTATAATCAAGTCATCTATTGATGTATTTAGAGAATCAATATCAAAAATTATTGGTGAAAGAAGTGAAACTGAATTAAATAAACAATTAATTCAAGAGATATCTGAGTTCGATGGAGTCTTGGGTGTTTATGATTTAATCATAAATAATTATGGAAATGATAAAAATATCGCATCAGTTCATATCGAAGTTAATGATGCAATGACAGCAAAAGAGATTCAAGCAATCGAAAGAAAAATTGCAGGAATGTGCTATGAAAAATATAACACAATAATGACTGTTGGAATCTACGCTCAAAATGAAGATAATGGCGAAGCTGCTCGTATCAAAAAAGAAATTGATGAAATCGTATCAGAGTATAAGCAAGTAATTCAAACTCATGGTTTTTATTGTGACTTTGCGCAAAAGATAATATCTATAGATATAATTATTGATTTTGATACAAAAGACGAAGATCAAGTGTATGCGGAAATTAAGTCTAAAATCCAACAAAAAAATCCTGGATTTAATGTTAATATAGTATTAGATAGAGATTTTGCCGTCTCATAAATCGGGGTGTAGCGCAGTTTGGTAGCGCGTATGGTTCGGGACCATAAGGCCGGAAGTTCGAGTCTTCTCACTCCGACCATTTTTTTTATTTCCATATTTAACTAATATTTAGTTTCGCTAAGGATAATAAAACCAGAAAAATAAAAGCGCTGGCTTTTGTTTGAAGGAGAGAGCATGAAAAAATATAGCATTATTATCTTAGCAATTATGTTAATTACTGTATTTGTATTTGTTGGGTGCGCAGAGGCAACATCAGCAAATACAAACACTTCAAAATCTCAATCATCAACCCCATCTATATCTATACAAGATGTTGAAGGAAGTACTCAAGAGATAGAAATAGAGGAAGATGAAATTAGCGGAGATTTTTCATTAATAGATGAAAACGGAACTGCAATTGAGGCGGTAAATGGCGTTTATACAATTACTGCTGCAGGTACATATACCGCATCTGGCAAACTTGAAAATGGACAAATATATATTAATGCCAGCGATTGCGAAGTTGAACTTGTTTTGGAAAATGTTTCTATATCATCATCTAGCGTTTCTCCAATATTTGTTGAAGATTGCGATAAAGTAACAATAAAAGCAAAAAAAGAAACTCTAAATTATATTTATGATTTAAGAACTGTAGATTATTCGGAAACAACAGATGAAACAATAGGCGATTCTGCAATATTTGTTAAAAATGGCAATTTAAAGGTTAGTGGTAAAGGAACGTTAACTGTTACATCTACCCATAATAGTGGAATCCACGGAAAAGATAATGTTACAGTCCAAAATTTAACATTGCTTGTTAAAGCTATGGATAATGGAATAAAGGGTAACGATAAGGTAACAATTGAAGAAGATCCAACAATTGGTATTGTATGTGGCAATAATGGTATTAGAACTTCAAATTCAGAAATTAGTTCTAAAGGTAATCAACAAGGATATATCTATATCTTAGGCGGTACAATAACAATTAATTCATACGGGGATGGAATTGATGCAGCATATGCTGTAGAGATTAGCTCATCTACAGATGAAGATGGTAATACATATACGCCAGTAATTGACATTTACACAAATATCTATTCGTCTTATTCTAATAACTCTCTAAGCACATCAGAAGAATCATTATCTTTAGCTGGTCCAGGAGGTGGATATATGGGCCCAGGCGGTGGCTTTATGGGCGGCGGATTTTCTGGTGGAACATCACAAGCAGCTAAAGCTGAAGATAGCGCAAAAGGTATTAAAGCAAACGAATATATTAAGATTAGCGATGGAACTATATTTACATATACATACGATGATGGTTTGCATACAAATAATGACACATTAGATTCTGGTGTAAAAGCTAGTGCAAATATATATATCGAAGGTGGCACTCTAAAGATTAAAGCAAGTGATGATGGAATTCATGCAGATGGAACATTGAACATCTCAGGAGGCAGCGTTGTTGTATCGGAATCTCACGAAGGGCTTGAAGGTAAGATAATAAATATATCTGGAGGCGAAGTCGCTGTATGTGGTGATGATGATGGCGTTAATGCATCTTCACAAATCAATATCTCTGGCGGAAGATTGGATGTAACAGTATCTGCAAATGGCGATACAGATGGTGTTGATTCAAACGGAACAGTTACGATAACAGGAGGAATTTTAATTACTCGTGGTCCAAACCAAGAGATGGCATCTCCATTGGATGCGGATGGATCAATCACAATTAGTGGCGGAACAGTTATTGTTATTGGATATTTTTCAAATGCTATAAGATATAGTTCAATGACTAAAACGACTTTATCTAAAGGAACTGCATCAGGGACATTTACTGTAACAGCTGGAGGACAATCGATTACATACAATAATGCATCTTCATATTCTGGAAGTGTAACAGTTATATCTACATCAACAGCAACTATTCAATAACTAGAAGACGGACAACAAATCGCAGCTCGAAGAGGGCTGCGATCTATTTTTATGTCATAGGTGTCAAAATTATATATTTATTTTTAATTGCGTGTGTGTTAGAATAAAATTGGTAATAATACCAAAGGAGAAGCGGGGAATATGAAGTTAATTATTAGAAACAAATGGTTTTCACCTTTTAAACAATCATCTTATGTTAGAGATGAAACTGACACTAAAGATTTATATCAAATTGAAGGTAGATTTTGGACATTAACATCAAAGAAGTTTGTTAAAGATATGGAAGGAAATGTTAAATACATGGTAAGAAACAAATTCTGGAAAATCTTTATACATAGAGCTTTTGTCTTTGATGCAGAAGGAAACAAGATTTGTACAGTAAGAAGAAAATTCTGGTCTTTGCATGATAGATATTTTATCGAAGATTGCTCATTGGGTAATATGGAAATCATGGGTAACATTCTAGGCTTCGATTATAATATTACAATCGATGGAAAACAAATCGGCCATGTTACAAGAAAGATTTCTTTGAGAGACTCATTTATATTGGATGCATCAGACGAATATGAACCAGAGTTTTTAATTGCATTAGTTATCGCTATTGATAACATCTCAGATAGAAGAGCTGCAGAAAGTAGCAATTAATAATTAATAGCACACATAATAGGCGCGGGTTGACCGCGCCTTTATTTCTTTAAGTAAAATTTAATTATAGTTTCTATACTAGAACTAGAGGTGAAATATGAAACTATTATTGGCAGAAGACGAGAAGGACTTATCTAATACAATTAAAAAGGTATTAGAATTAAACAAATTCGACGTTGATCAAGCTTTCGATGGGGAAGAAGCTTTAGAATACGCTGAGTATGGAGAATATGATGGTATTATCTTAGACGTTATGATGCCTAAGATGGATGGTTATAGCGTCGTAAAAAAATTAAGAGAAAAGAATAATCATACTCCAGTTTTAATTTTGACAGCTAAAGCAGAAATCGACGATAAGGTGTTTGGATTAGATTCAGGGGCAGACGATTATCTAACTAAACCATTTGTCGTAAAAGAGTTGTTGGCAAGAATTAGAGCTTTAGTTAGAAGAAAGGGAGATATTGCAACAAATTACGTAATTGGCAATACAACTTTAAACCCAAATACTTTTGAACTATCTACAAATGAAGGCGTAATTAGATTAACAGGAAAAGAATATAAGTTAATGGAACATTTAATGCGCAACCAAGGTGTAGTTCTTTCTACAGAAAAAATTATGGAAAGCGTATGGGAATTCGACACAGAAGCCGAAATTAACGTTGTGTGGGTATTTATATCATCATTAAGGAAAAAGCTTGAGGCGATACAATCAAATTGCCAAATTAAGGCGATGAGAGGCATAGGCTATAGGCTTGAAGAGAAAAAATAATGGTAAATGCATTAAGAAAGAAATTTATTATAATTACGATTTTATCTATAGTAGCAGTGTTTGCTATTATTCTAGGCGTAATTAACATTGTTAATTATTCAAGAGTAGCGAAAGATGCAGATAATGTTGTAGGCTTTTTAGCGAATAACAATGGAGCATTTAACATTCCTCAAGGGGAGTTTGAGCCAAAAGAGGGCGAGTTGCCACCTCCAGAAGAAAGATTTAATAAGGATGACTTTAATAGGTCTTTAGAAGAATATAAGCTAAACAAAGAAACACCTTATTCAACAAGATATTTTTCGGTTAAATATAACGAGGATTCAACCATTAGTTATGATATGAATCATATTGCGTCAATATCTCAAGAAGAAGCTTTAAATATGGCAAATGATGTTAAAGACTCGTCAAAAACTTCAGGCTATGTTGGAAGCTATAGATATAAAGTTGTCGACGATGGAAAGATGGTTATCTTTGTCGATTGTTCTCAACAATTAGATTATGCTAAGAACTTCTTGTTGGTAAGCATAATTGTTGCTGTCGGTGCAGTATTAGCAATATTTATTTTAGTATTATTGATTTCTAATAGAGTTGTAAAACCTATAGCTGAAAGCTATGATAAGCAAAAACAGTTTATAACAGATGCTTCGCATGAATTAAAAACTCCACTTACAATTATTTCTGCAAATAATGAAATAGTAGAAATGGAATCAGGAGAGAGTGAATCAACAAGGATTATTTCTAAGCAAGTAAATAAGCTTGCAACAATGGTTAAGAGTTTAACCGCGCTTGCAAGATTGGATGAGGCAACAAAGACAGAAAAAACTGAATTGGATTTATCGACTATTGCAAACGAAGCTATCGAGGCATTTTCGCCTGCACTTACAACAAATGAACGATTATTCGATTATTCTATCGAAGATAATATTAAGATAATGGGCGATGATAGATTGATAAGAGAATTAGTTTCTATCGTCTTAGAAAACGCCTCAAAATACGCAAAGACGAAAACTTGCTTTAAGTTATCAAAGCAAGGGCAAAAAGTAGTTATATTGGCCCAAAATGACGCGGAAGGAATAAAAGAAGAAAACATGGATGCATGCTTTGAAAGATTCTATAGATCGGCAGATGCTAGAGCAAGTGGTAGAGATGGCAGTGGAATAGGTTTATCGATTGCTAAAGAAATCGTGAAAAGACATAAAGGAACTATTACCGCCTTTGGCGATAAAGAAGGATTATTCAATATTAAGATAGTTCTTTAATTAGTCTTCAATATGAAGAACAAAGAATTTTAAATATTGAGTTTCGTCTGCGCAAAGAAGAGATGGATGGTCAGGTGCTTGAGATTTAATTTCTACGCATCTGACTTTTTTTCTAGATTCTTTTGCTGCATCAATAAGCATCTTTTCAAACAAATTAAAAGTCATATAGTGAGAACAAGAAGATGTTACAAGATATCCTCCATCTTTAACAATTTTCATTCCTAAGATATTTATATCTTTATATCCTCTATATGCATCTTTAACTTCATTTTGAGATTTGCAAAAAGCTGGTGGATCTAAAACAACCACATCAAACTTTTCGCCACTTTGCTTATAATTTCTTAATACTTCAAATACATCACCGCATTTTGTAGTTACATTTTTGAATCCATTAAGTTCAATATTTCTTTTTACGTTATCTAGTGCTAGTTGAGAGATATCGCAAGCAATAACTTCTTTTGCGTTTGTTGCTGCATTCATAGAAAAACCGCCAGAATTACAGAAACAATCTAAAACAGTTGCATTTTTAGTGTATTTTCTTAATGCTAATCTATTTTCTTTTTGATCTAAAAAATATCCTGTCTTTTGTCCTTGCTTAACATTAACAGACATCTTTATGTTATTTTCTTCAATTATGATCTCATCAGGAACTTCACCATATAAAAGTCCTGTAGATTCTTCAAGACCTTCTTTTAAACGAGCAGACACATCTGAACGTTCATATATTCCTTTTGGATTAAATACTTCTTTTAGGGCGTCAATAATTAAATCTTTTCTTTGGTTAATACCTAAAGACAATAATTGTACAACTAAATAATCGGAATATTTATCTACGATAAGGCCAGGCAAATTGTCTGCTTCTGAAAATACGACTCTGTAGGCATTTTTGTATCCTAATTTCTCTCTATATTCGTTAGCTTTTTTGATTCTTTCAATATATAAATCTTTAGAATCTTCTTTATCATCTCTAATAAAAATTCTAACTAATATTTTAGATAGATGGTTTATATATCCTTTGCCGATATATCTTTTATCCCAAGTGTATACACTAGATAGTGCACCGTTTTTATCTTTGCCTTCAATTTTTGCTACTTCGTTAGCATAAACCCAACTGTGTCCTGCAATAATTCTTTTTTCTTCGCCTTTTTTCAAATAAATGTCGTATCCCATATAATTGCTCCTAAAAGCATTTTATATTAAATGGCTCAAAAACACAAAGAAAGATACGAAATTTAGGACAAGATATAAACAAAAGTGAACATATATTTGGAATTGGGTGGAAATTAGGACATCTAAAAAGGCATTTTTCGAAAATAGAAGACAATTTCGTCATATAGTGATAAAAAGGAAGTGGAGGTGAGGATATGCCAAGCGAAAAGAAAACATCTATAATTGCTATTTTGAAATTGTTAGAGGAGAAATCTAGTCAATCGCATCCACTAAGTTATGATAAAATTGTGGATCTTTTAAAGCAAGATTATGACTTTGATTTTGAAAGAAGAGCAGTAGCAAGAAATGTTAAATTTTTAATATCTTTTGGCTATGATATTATCATCACTGCACGTGGTGCGTATTTAAATCAAGAAGAGTATAGCGATGGTGAAATTAAGTTTATGGTAGATAGTGTTTTATCTAACAAATATATACCAAAATTATTTTCAAGTGAGCTTATAAATAAACTACTAAATCAAACGACTAGCGAGCTAAAAGAACATACAAAGTATGTTAATGCTATAAATGAGTGGAATAAAACCCCAAATAATGAAGTGTTTTTAAACATTGAATTGCTAGATGAAGCAATAGCTAAAAACAAGCAAGTAGAGTTTGATTATAACGCATTTAATATGCATTATGAATTGGTTCCAAAACATCCAGATAAAAAATCAATAGTTTCTCCATATAGATTAATTGTCAAGAATCAAAGATACTATCTTATGTCAAAAAATATGGAGAGGGGAAGTCTTTCATATTACAAGATAGATAAGATAACAAATATGAAAATTTTAAATAAAAAAGCTGATGATATTAATACTCTACCATCATTTTTCCATGGGGTAGATGATGAAGTGCTTTCTGATGCTTTACCATATATGTTTTCAGATGTGCCATGTAAGGTTGTAGTAGAGCTAAAAGATAAATCAATGGTTGATGTAATGTTTGATTGGTTTGGTAAGAAAGTGAACTTTATAGAAAAGTCGAATGGACATATTGTAGCTACTTGTAAATCATCACCGCTTGCTATGAAATATTGGGCGCTTCAATATATTGATGAGGCAAAAGTAATATCGCCTGCATCATTGGTTTTAGATATAAAAAACGAGCTTAAAAGAGCAATCGAGAATTACTCGTAAAGTGTTTGTGTTTCATATAATTCCTTCCTTTTGATTTAGGGCTGCCAGGTGCTTTGGTAGCCCCAAAATCTTGTGATTTAGACAAAGATTGACCACAATATCTAGTGGCGCTATCTTGATTTATATATAAATATATAGTATAATATTTGAGGATTTGGAGGGGATAATTATGGAAATGAAATTTAAAGCTTACAAAGATTATGAACTTAACGTATATGTTTGGGACGAAGTTAAAGCTCCTAAAGCTGTAGTACAAATTGCTCATGGTATGGCAGAAGATGCTGCAAGATATGAACATTTTGCTAAATTCTTAAATAAGAATGGTTATATTGTTTTAGCAGATGACCATAGAGCTCATGGTAAGACAGCACAAGGCAAATTAGGTATTGTGCCAGAAGGAGATTGCTATTTCGATACTATCGAAGATATGGCGCTTTTAACAGACTATGCTAAAGATAAATATAAATTACCAGTAATTCTATTTGGACATTCATATGGATCATTCTTATCTCAAGGATACATTCAAAAATATTCAGATAAGATTGTTGCTTGCGTTCTATGCGGTTCGGCAAGAATGGATACATCAGATGCTAAACTTGGCGGAATGGTTGCTAATCTTCAAACTGCATTGTTAGGCAAAGATAAGCCAGCAAAATTTATTGCTAAATTATCTTTTGGCGCATATGAAAAACCATTTAAAGCAGAAGGAAAGACAAACGCTTGGTTAAATAGAGATCCAAAGGAAGTAGATAAATATAATGCAAATCCAATGTGTGGATACATATTATCTTTAGGATTCTACAAATCATTCTTTAATGGATTAAAGCAAATCTACGGAGATGCTCCAAAGCAAATTAGAAAAGATTTACCAATTTTCATCATTTCTGGCGATCAAGATCCAGTTGGTGGAATGGGTGCTTTGGTTAAGAACTTATATGAGATGTATAAGGGATTTGGTTTCAATGTAGAAATGAAACTATATGAGGGCGCACGTCACGAAATACTAAATGAAATTAACAAAGATGAAGTTTATGCAGATGCATTAGCATTCTTTGAATCACACAATAAATAAGGACAAAAATGGCAGATAGTTATGGAGCAAAAGACCTTGAGGTTTTAGAAGGTCTAGAGCCGGTTAGGGAAAGACCGGGTATGTACATTGGAACAACAGGTTCAAAAGGTATGCATCACATACTATGGGAAATCGTAGACAATAGTATTGATGAAATATCTAACGGATTTGGTGATTCTATTGACATAGAGATTTTTGAAGATAATTCAATATCAGTTCAAGACAATGGTAGAGGTATACCAGTAGATATCCACCCAAAATATAAAGTTCCGGGTGTATATCTTGTTTTCACAAAATTGCACGCAGGTGGTAAGTTCAACAATAAGAACTATAGTTTCTCTGGTGGACTTCACGGTGTAGGTGCTTCTGTTACAAACGCTTTAAGTGCTTGGACAAAAGTTCAAATTTGGAGAGATGGAAAAGAATATGAAGTTGAGTTCTATTCTCCAGAAGTTAATGGCAAAGTAAAGAGCGGTATTATAAAGCGCGAATTGACATCTAAACCATGTGCAGATAAGAAAAAGAAAGGTACTAAAGTAACTTTCTTACCTGATGAGAGAGTATTTAAATCAGAAAAGTTCGATTTTGAAGTAATAAGAAAAAGAATAAAGGATTTAGCTTTCTTAAATGCAGGTCTAAAGATTTCAATTACAGATCATAGACAATTAACAGAAACAGGAAAACCAAAATCTAAATCATATTGCTATAAAGGTGGTTTAACAGATTTTGTTCAATATTTAAATGAAGGCAAAACTGTTTTATATCCAAATCCAATAACAATAGAGAAAAAACAAGATAATTTCTATGTTTCAGTTTCAATGCAATTGACTGACACATATAGTGAAAACATCTTTAGTTATGTAAACAATATTCCAACAACAGAAGGCGGTACACACGAAGTTGGCTTCAAATCAGCATTAACTAAAGCATTAAACGATTTTGGTAGACAAAAAAATATCATAAAAGAAAAACAAGAAAATTACATTGGCGAAGATTTCAGAGAAGGATTAACAGCTGTCTTATCTATTAAGATGCAAAATGTTCAATTTGAAGGACAAACAAAGACAAAGCTTGGTAATCCAGAAGCAAGAACTATTGTTGAAAATCTTTTAACTGATGCAATTAAAGATTATCTAAACAACAAAGCTAAAAAAGATGTTATAGACGCAATCTTTGCTAAAGCAGCTCTTGCTATGAAGGCAAGAACAAAATCGGCTGAAGCAAAAAATATTGCTAGAGCAATAAAGTCTAATACATCATCTTTAGTTGGAAAGCTAGCAGGTTGTTCAGGTAAAAAACCAGAATTAAACGAATTATTTATCGTTGAAGGTGATTCTGCTGGTGGTTCTGCAAAGATGGGTAGAGATCCAAAAATTCAAGCAATCTTACCTTTAAAAGGTAAACCACTAAATGTAGAAAAATGTAGAGTGGCAGACATCGTTAAAAACGATGAGCTTATTTCGCTTATTAACGCTTTAGGCGCAGGTTTTGATAAAGACTTTAATGTTAAGAATCTAAAGTTCCACAAAATCATTATCTTAGCCGATGCCGATGAAGACGGTGGCCACATTAGATCAATTCTTTTAACATTCTTCTTTAGATATATGAAGGAATTAATCACAAATGGTTATCTATATGTTGGTATGCCACCACTATATAGAATTACAGACAAAAACGGAGTTAGATATGCCTATGATAATGTTGAGCTTCAAAAGCTTTTAGAAACAGCATCAAAGGGATATTCATTAAATAGATATAAAGGTCTTGGTGAAATGAACCCATCTCAACTTTGGGAAACAACAATGGATCCAAAGAGACGTGCATTGATGAGAGTTACAATTGAGGATGCAGCTGAAGCTGACCACTTAATTTCAACACTTATGGGTGAAGATGTTGGCCCAAGAAAAGAGTATATCTATGAATATGCTAACTTTAACAAACAAGATGAATTTAAAGATATTATCAACAAGAAGGGATAGAATATGCCAAGAAAGAAAAATGATGAGAATATAGAAGATACATCAAAGATGCTTGAATGTACTGTTGAAGAAGTACTTCATAATTCAATGATTCCATTTTCTGAACACGTAATCATGGATAGAGCTATCCCAAGAATTGAGGATGGCTTAAAGCCAGTACAAAGAAGAATCCTATATACAATGAGCCAATTGGGTATTACTCCAGATAAACCTTTTGTTAAATCTGCAAGAGTAGTTGGTGATTGTTTAGGTAAATACCATCCACACGGAGATAGTTCAGTTTATGATGCAATGGTTAGACTTGCGCAATCATTCAACGTAAGAATGCCACTAATTTCTGGACAGGGTAACTATGGTTCTGTAGATGGTGATGGTGCAGCTGCTATGCGTTATACAGAAGCAAAGCTTGCGCCACTTGCAATGGAACTTTTAAGAGATTTGGATAAAAATACGGTTAAGATGGTTCTAAACTTTGACGATACATTAGAAGAACCAGATTTATTGCCAGGAAGATTCCCAAATCTATTAGTAAATGGTTCATCTGGTATTGCTGTTGGTATGTCTACAAATATTCCAACACATAACTTAGGTGAAGTTATTGATGGTGTTTGTGCATACATAGATAACAGTAAAATTACTTTAGATGAAATGATGAAATACATCCCAGCTCCTGATTTCCCAACAGGCGCCTTGATTATAAATAGTGATGGAATTAAAGAAGCATACGAAACTGGTAAGGGAAAAGTTATAATGCGAGCAAAAGCTTCTATCGAAAAAGATGGAGATAAAGAAAGTATTGTAATTACAGAAATTCCATTCCAAGTAAATAAAGCTGAACTTCTAAAGAGAATTAATGGTCTTAGAGAAACAAAGAAAGATTTGTATGGTGGAATTCAAGATATCAACGATGAATCCAATAGAGATGGTATTCGTTGCGTAATTAGAATCAAGAAAGAAGCTAATGCAAAACGTATCTTAGCAGGCCTATATAAATCAACACAATTAGAGTGTGCATTTAATGTTAATATGATGGCAATTGCAGATGGTAAACCAGAGCAATTATCTTTGCTTGGCTACATATCAAGATATGTAGAATTCCAAAGAGAAGTCATCTTTAGACGTAGCGAATATGACTTAACAGCAGCTTCAAATAGAGCACACATTTTAGAAGGTCTTTTAGTTGCTGTAAATAACATTAGACGTGTCGTAGATATTGTCTTATCTTCACCTACATATGAAGAGTCAAAAGAGACATTAAGAAAAGAGTTTAACTTAACAGATAAGCAAGCAACAGCTGTATTAGATATTCCATTAAAGAGATTGAATAGATTAGATGTTCATAAGATGGAAGAAGAACTTGAGAATCTAAAGAAGAAGATTGCAGAGCTTCAATCAATTCTTGAATCTAAAAAGAAGCAATTGAATATTGTTAAGAAAGAATTATTAGAGATTAAAGCTAAGTTTGCTACGCCTCGTGTAACGCAAATTGTTGACGAAGCTGAACATCCACAAATGATTAAAGCTGAAGAGATTATTGAAGCTCATTTAGTTTCTGGATATGTTCTTCTAAATTATCAAGGAACTTTAAGATTTATGACTGATAAGTCATATAAGATGGCTCAAAAGAACATCGTTAATTGCTCAGCAAACGAACTTGTTAAGAGAGCAATAAAGGTAAATGGCGACGAAAGATTAATAGCTCTAACCAAAAACGGTCAAGCATGCGTATTTAGCGTAGACATGTTGACTGAAGATAAATGGAAATCTAAAGGAACAACTATTAATAAGCTAGGAAAATTGGATTCTGACGATGCAATTGTAGCTTTATTTGGCGAAGCAGAATTGAAGGACAAAGAATTATACTTTGCTACGCAAAATGGTATGATCAAAAAGACATCTGCAGCTGAATATCCAATGGATAAAAAGGCTACGTATCCAGCAATTATCCTAAAAGATGACGACCAAGTAATAAATGTTGAAATAGTAGACAAAGACTCTGAATATATCGTATTTGTAACAGAGCTTGGTAATATCCTAAATGCATATGCTGATGTTCCAGATCAAGGAAGACGTTCTTCAGGTGTTAAGGGCATTAAATTGAACGATAAAGATAAGGTTAAATATGTCGCTCAAAATAGAAACGAAGGTGAGATTGTAGTTATCCTTGCAAATGGTATTGCAAAGAGAGTTATCTTGCCAACAATTGAGCCAAAGAATAGATACGGAAAGGGTGTAACCCTTTGTGATGTATCAAAACCTAAAGATCTTGCCTTTGTATCTTTGGTAACAAATCCATATGATTTTGCTATATTCTTTGTTGATGGAGATTTGGTTGCTGTAAATACTGATGATGTAGATATCGAAGCAAGAACAGCTAAGGGCAAGAATATTCTAAAGAAGGTAGCTAAGAAGAAGTATGAATCTGTAATATATGCGATTTATGCTCACAATTTAATTTAGATTATTGAGTTAGGTTCTATATAACATAGTGAAGATAGGTGGTTTTTCGGCCACCTATTTTCTTTTAATAGAAATGTGCGCGCAAATGTGTTAAAATTAACTATAGATTTTGATAATAATTTAGGACAATCAATGATAAAGAGAATTTTTGTTGAAAAGAAATCAGAATATTCAGACGCGTTTATAAGAGTTAGGCACATATTTAACCATTTGGATATTGAAGTCGAAGACTTCAGACAATTTGTTAGATATGATGTTGAGAACATGAGTGAGAATATTTTTGATATAGCAAAGACAACAATTTTTAGTGATGTTGCTACTGAAGTTGTGTATGATAGATTTCCACTTGGAAGAAACTATTCAACAATAGTCGTAGAATCAGTAGATAGCTCATACAATAATAAACTTGCAGATATTTATTCAAATTTAGTTTTAATAACAGATTCTCATCCAATCATAAAAGCAGCTACTGTTTATGCTATATCTGGAATTACATCTGAACAATTATATAAGTTAAAAGACTATTTCATTAATAAGCGTTTTAATAAAGAAGGCTCAATGGAGATGCCACTAACTTTAGTTGAAGAGGAAGAAGAGGTAGAAGACGATTACAACATCTCTGGATTTAACAACTTAAATGATGCAGAATTGGTTAAACTTATTGAAGATCAAAATCTTCAAATGGATTTAGAAGATGCGCTTGCGATAAAAGATTATTTCATAGAAGAAGGTAGAGATCCATCTGGTTTTGAGCTAAAAGTTTTAGATACTTATTTATCAGATAGAGTAAGACATACCACATTTAATACAAAGCTTACAAAGGTAGCCATTAAAGCAGATAATCCACATATTCAAAAAGCTTTGGATATGTATAAAAAGATGAAAGAAAAGGATGCCCAAAAGGTAATGTCTTTAATGGATATCGCTACAATATCTAAAAACAACCAAATCAAAAAAGGTAAATTAAAAGAATTAGAAAAATCACCAGAAGACCATTCTTCTACTATTGCATTAGATGTCGATGTAGACGGAAAGGGTCAAAAATGGTGGGTATCATTTAAAAATGAAACAGATAATTCTCAAACAGAAGGCGAACCTTTCTCAGGAGCTTCAACTTGTGTTGAAGGCGTTATAAGAGATCCTATCTCAGAAAGAGCATATGTATATCAAGGAGCAAGAATTTCAGGAAACTCTGATCCTAGAATTAAGGATAGTGATATCCCAGGAAAGCATGCTCCATTTACTATTTCAAGAACATCTGCAAAGGGAGCTGCAGCAGCAGCTAACCATACTGGTGTACCATTTTGTCTTGTACATGAGTTGTATCATAGAGGATATAGAGCAAAGCACCTTGAATGTGCGTTTGTTGTTGGTGCTGTTAAGCAAGACGAGATTGTAAGAGATAAAGAAGTTAAAGATGACGTTATTGTTATAGTTGGTGCTAGAACTAAAAAGGAAACAAAGATTAGAAAGGGTGATCCTCTAACTTTAAAAAAGTTACAAAGATTATTTGCAAATAAAGAAGCATCATTATTAATTAAGAAAGCATTTGATATCGGCGTTGGCGGTATTGCTTGTGCAATATCTGAAATGATAGACCAAGGTATCGATATTAACCTTGAGTTTGTTCCAACAATACAAGACAACATTAAAGGAGAAGATATTGCAGTATCTGAAACGCCAAATAGATTCTTAGTATTGTTGTCTAAAGACGATGTAGCAAAATTCATTGCGCTTGCAAATGATGAGAATCTAGAAGCTGCGGCTGTTGCTACAATTACATCAACAAGAAGAATTAGAATGTACTATGACAATAAGTGCTTGTTTGATGTTAAAAAGAGCTTCTTTAAAGATAGTACGCTTGTAAAAGAAAAAGCATCAGCTAGCATTACTGATCAAAATGTGTTTGATTATTTTGATAAGCCATATCAAGATACAAGACGTTTGTTTGAAGAGGGTGACTTCAAGACTGCGCTTATGAGCGAATTAAAGAGATTAGAAGTTTGTTCTCAAAAGGGACTTAGTGAAACTTTTGATTTCTCGCTTGGGGCATCAACTGTTCTTGCCCAACACGGCGGAAGATATCAATTGACACCAACAATTGCTTCAGTTCAGAAATTGCCAGTAAAGGGCAAAACTGATACTGCAACTGCAGTAACATATGGCTGTGTACCAAATCTATTAGAAAAATCTCCATTCGTTGGAGCAATATATTCAATTATTTTGTCTATATCCAAGCAAGTTGCTGCAGGTGTAGATATTGAAAATATTTATATTTCTTTGCAAGAGTATTTTAAAAAGCTTAGAAATGAAGATGAAAGATGGGGCGAAGCTGTCAGTGCTATGCTAGGTGCCTTCTATGCACAAGAAAAGCTTGGTGTTTATGCAATTGGCGGTAAGGACTCAATGAGCGGAAGTTTTGAGGATTTAGATGTTCCTCCAACACTTATTTCTTTTGCTGTAGGTATAACAAAAGCATCAAAGACAATTTCTAATGTATTTGAAGATCACAAAGATCCAACATTAAATGAAATATACCATGTTCCTCTAAAGAGAGATGAATATGGAGTCCCAGATTTTAAATACTATAAAGAATTATGTGTAGCACTTCATAGAGCAATTATTACAGGCGGTATCAAGGCTTGTAACGTCGTTGAAGAAGGTGGTGTAATTTCTGCTACATTTAAATCTTGTATGGGCAATAGATTAGGAACAACTTGGGAAGAAATCTTTGAAGATTCCTATGCGCCACTACTTGGGGATTTTGTAATTCAAGGTGAAGATTTATCTGAACTTAGTAAATTTGAAATTAAGCATATCGCAACAATAAATGGAACACATACGGCAGAGCTTTGTGGTTCTGAATTTAGAATGAGCGATGTTATAGATGCATATATTGATCCACTGGATTCTATTTATCCAGTTAGAGCAAAAGAATATGGTAATGCAGGTAATTTGATTTCTTGTGCTAAAAAAGTTGAAAAACAAACGCCAAGAATAAAGCCTAGAGTATTAATCCCAATATTTGATGGCACATTATCTGAAAGGGATTTAGTTTCTTCATTCTATGATGCAAAAGCAAATGTAGAAACATTTAGATTTAAAAACATGTCTCATGATGATGTTTTGGAATCTATAGATGCGTTCGCAAAGAGAATTCAAGAAACACAAATTTTGGCGCTTCCAGATGGAATTAGAAACTTAAGTAAACAAATATCTATTTTGTTTAGATCAGAAGAAGTATCTGATGCAATAATGGAATTGTTAAACAATAAAGATGGCTTGATTTTAGGTATTGGTAGCGGTTTTAAAGCGCTATTAGACTTAGGACTTTTGCCATATGGTAAGATTACCCAAGAAAAGCCTATAAATGCGCCAACGCTAGCAACAAATACAATTCCAAAGCATATTTCATCAATTGCAAGAATTAGAGTTGCTACAAACAAGACTCCTTGGTTGAGTGAGACAAGATTAAGTGAACAATTCTTAGTGCCTGTATCTCATAAGGAAGGAAGATTTGTCGGCACAGAAGAGGCCGTTGGAAATCTAATAAAAGATGGTTTAGTTGCTACGCAATATGTAGACATTGTAGGCAATGCTACAATGACAGCTCCATTCAACCCAAATGGTAGTATGTATGCTATTGAAGGCTTGATTTCTCCAGATGGAAGAATCTTCGGAAAGACAGGTAATTCAGAAAGAGTATCAAAAGATTTGTATAAGAATTTAGACGGCAATTTAGATATGAAGATATTTGAAAGCGGAGTGAAATATTTCGACTAATGGCTAAAATTACTAAAGTAGAACCTCAAAAGCATAATCCAGAAAGATGCAATGTGTTTTTAGATGGCGAATTTACATGCGCTATGTCTATGCTTGTTGTTATTCAAAATCAACTTTTGCCAGGCAAAGAAATTTCACAAGAAAAGCTTTTAGATATGGTTTTTGAATCTGAAAAAGAAAATGCATTCAATTATGCAGTTGATTATATTTGCAAATATGTTCCATCTCAAAAGCAAATGACGCATAAGCTTTATGATAAGCAATATTCAAAAAGAGTCGTAGATTATGTTATAGAAAAATGTAAAGGCTATGGCTATATTGATGATGAAAAATATGCACAAAGCTATGTATTCCAAAATAGAAAATTAAAAGGCAAGCTAAAGCTTAAACAAGAGTTGATGCTAAAGGGAATAGATCAAAAGATAATCGATGAAGTGTTGAAAGATTATGACGAAGAAGATGGCTGTTTAGTTTTGGCTAGGAAGAAAGCATTAAACAAAGATTTAGATGACCCAAAAGTTTATGCGCAATTAGTAAGATTCTTGCAATATAGAGGATATGATTGGGAGCAAATAAAATCTGCTATAGATAAGGTTAGAGCAAACGAGGACGAGTAATGTTGAATTGTGTAAGCATTAATCAAATGAAATTATTCGATCAAAAGCAAATTGAAAAAGTTGGCTCATTAACATTAATGCAAAGAGCAGCAAAAGCTGTATATGAAGAAATAGATAGAAAAGATAAAAAGATATATATCATCTCAGGCGGTGGTAATAATGGCGGAGATGGAATTGCGCTTTTAGAATTATTTTTAAAAGATGGTTATAAACCATATTTGTATTTAACATCTAAAAAATTATCTCAAGATTCTCAATACTTTTTTGATAGAGTAAAAGGATATGAAAATATCTTTGATATATCTAAGTGTGACTACAATGCAGATATCATTGTTGATTGTATTTTGGGAACAGGATTTAGCGGTGAAGTTAGAGAAGATATCAAAGATATAATAGCGAAGATTAATGCATCGAATGCATATATTATTTCAGTAGATATTCCAAGCGGATTATCTGGCCAAAGTGGAGTAACAAATAAAGCAGTTAAAGCATCAAAAACTATAGCTATTCAATATGCTAAATATGGCCATTTTCTACAAGATGGAAAAGATTATATTGGAGATATTGTTGTAAAAGATATTGGAATTGAAGCTTTTGAAAATACGGCAAAAATTATTGAAGATAAAGACATAGTCTTTAATAAGCGAAATAATAATACAAATAAAGGTAGTTTTGGAAAGGCAACAATCATAGGCGGATGCAAAAATTTTGTTGGTGCAATAAAGATTGCTAACATGGGCGTATCTGCTCTTAGAGTCGGTGCAGGATTAAACACTTTAGCGATTCCAAAATCTATTTATGACGCCATAGCTCCATCAGTTGTTGAAAGTACTATTATGCTATTAAAAGATGAAGATGGATATCTTAAATTTGATAAAGATAATTTAGATAAGATTATATCTCAATCGACTTCTATTGCAATTGGTATAGGAATGGGCCCAAATAAGGCTGAAAACGAAAAGATTATACGTTATGTTATCGAAAACTTTAATGGTCCAATCTTAATTGATGCAGATGGCTTAAATGCCTTTGAAGGTAAGATAGATTATCTTTTAGATAAAGAAAATGTTATTTTAACTCCACATCCAAAAGAATTGTCTAGATTGACATCAAGAGATGTTAAAGAAATTTTGGAAGATTCTATGACATTTGTAGATAATTTAATGAAGGGAAGAAAAGCAACATTACTACTTAAAGGCTCATCTACAATTATTGCAAATGAAAATGAAAAATATTTAGTTGTAAATGGAACTCCAGCTCTTGCAAAGGGCGGATCTGGGGACACTTTATCTGGAGTAATAGTTGGGCTTTTAGCCCAAGGTTATAAAAATATTCAAGCAGCATATATGGGTGCATACTTGTGTGCAATAAGCGCAAAAGATTTAGAAAAAGATTATTCTCAATATGGAGTTTTGGCTTCTGATGTTGCCAAAAATATTTCAAAATTCGTTAAATAATTAAACTATTCATTGAACGCATAATTTATGTGTGTTATTATATTATTATAAATATAAGAAAAGAGGTTAAATTATGACGGACACAACAAGTAAACCTAAGTTTTTTGACAAAATTCTCGGCGTAGATTCATCAGATAAGAATTCAATGCAATCTAAAGAGGTTGTATCTTATTCTATTGCAGGTTTAGGCCAAAACATTATTTGTCAATTGGTTACAACATTCTTCATGTATTATTTAACAACTGCATGCGGAATTGATGACAGCGGTATTATGTACTTAGCATATATGTTCTTATTCGCTAGATTGTTCGATGCTTTCAATGATCCAATCATGGGAACAATCGTAGATAGAACTAAGTCTAAGTGGGGTAAGATGAGACCATATTTATTGTTCTCTCCAATCCCAATCGCAATCTTCACAGTATTGCTATTTACAACTCTACCAGGTGATGTATCTCAAACAGCTAAATTAGCATATTCAACAGTTATTTATTTGTTATGGGGTATTGCATATACATCTGTAGACGTTCCATATTGGGGACTAGCATCTTCAATGACATCAGATACAAATAAGAGAAACACAATGTTAACAGTAGCTCGTCTATTCTGTACAGTTGGTTCTGGTTTAGTATCTGTAGTTATTCCTATCATTACAGGCGCATTAGACCCAGATCCAAGCATTTTAAGAACAGCATACTTAATTATTGCTATTGTTTCTGTATTAATCGCTGTTCCTCCATTCTTCTTAGGATTTAAAAATACAAAAGAAAGATTCTTTGAAGCTAACAAAGAAAAAGAATCTCTAAAAGATAACATCAAGTTGTTGTTTAAGAACAAGCCAATTCTATTAATGATTGCTATCGGTGTAGTTGGTTCTTTAAGAACAATCTATATGACAACAGCTTTATATTATGCATCAGTTAACCTTGGTAACACATCACTTGCAGCTGCAATGTTCATGCTAGTTGTTCCAGGCGGTTTAGTTGCAACACTTCTAACACCATATCTATCTAAGAAGTTTGGTAAGAGAAATGTATTCTTATGGTCTCACGTTATTGGTGGTATATTATTAATCGCATTATTCTTTATGGGATATGATGCAAAATATGGCGCATTCACAGGAACAACAGGTTTAGCTCAAATTATGTTCTATATCATTATCATCATTGCTGGTGTGCCAACAGGATTTAGTAACATCTTAACATATTCAATGATTGGTGATAGTATTGACTATCTTGAAGATAAGACAGGAAAGAGAGCAGAAGGTATTTGCTATGCTATGCAAACACTTATCTCTAAAATTGGTATGGCTTTAACAGCATTCGTTACATTACTAGTTTTAGGTAAGGCTGGTTATGCTACAGTTACAGCAGGTGGAAGTTTGGATCCAACTTCATATGATATAGACGTTATTTCAAACGTTATGTCTAACATTTGGTTAGTTACAACACTTGCTTGTGGTATTTCAATGGCTGCTTGTGCTATTCCTCTATTGTTCTACAAATTCAACGAAAAAGAACAAGCTGAAGCTGTTGCTAGAGTTGCTGCTAGAAAAGCTGCCGCTCAAGCTAGTACAGATTTTGTTGAAGCAACAGTTGCAGTTGACGAACAAAATGAAGCTAAGCCAATCGAAGAAGCTATTGCTGAGTGTATTGCAGAAGACGTAAACGTCGAAGAGGCTAAGGATGCTCCAGCTCCACAAGAAGAAACTCCTGCAAAAACACCAAAGCCAAGAGCAAAGAAAAAGAAAGAAGAATAATTATAATTAAAAGGAGAGTTTTGCCGCTCTAAATTGGGGCGGCAAACTTAACATTAATATGGCATATACATCACTTTATCGTAAATATCGTCCACAAACTTTTGATGCTATGATTGGGCAACAACATATCCGTCAAACACTAAAGAATGTTGTTTTGACAGGAAATATTGCTCACGCATATCTTTTCACAGGTTCACGTGGTACAGGTAAGACTTCAACTGCTAAAATTTTCGCTAAGGCAATTAATTGTGTTCATCCAAAAGAAGATGGATCTCCTTGCGGTGAATGTGCGGCTTGTAAGGCATTATCTAGAGAAAACAATCTAGATATTATTGAACTTGATGCTGCATCAAACAACAGCGTTGAAAATATTAGACAAGTTATAGATAAAGTAAATTATGCGCCAACAGCAGGTCGTTATAAAGTATATATAATCGACGAAGTCCATATGCTTTCGACTGCTGCTTTCAATGCATTTTTAAAGACATTGGAAGAACCACCTGAACACGTTGTGTTCATTTTGGCTACAACTGATGTTCAAAAGCTTCCAGCAACAATTATATCTAGATGTTTAAGATTCGATTTTAGATTGATTCCAAATGATGAATTAGTAGCTCATCTAGAATATATCTTTAAACAAGAGGGAAGAAAATATGAACCAGAAGCAGTACGTGCAATCGCAGAAGCCGGCAATGGTTCAGCAAGAGATACATTATCTATTGCCGATATGATTATTTCATACTGCGGAGATAACGTAATTGATTATCAATCAGTTCTTGAAGTTTTAGGTGCTTCATCACCTCTAAATATTTTTGAAATTTGTGATGCTATTGCAATGGGTAAAACAGATAAAGCTTTGGCTTTAACAAACAATCTAATTAACCTTGGTAAGGATGTTAGAGTTATAGCTTCAGATTTAGCAAAGATGTTAAATAACATTTTATATGTTAAAAATTGCAATGATGCTAAAGATTCACTTGCTTTGCCAGCAGATATTTATTTGAAGATGAAAGAAGCTTCATTATCTGCAGATAACTCTAAGCTTTATAGAGCGGCCGAAATTTTTGCGTTATTAGACAACTCATTAAGATATTCATCTCAACCAAAGGTTGTGCTTGAAACGGCAGTAGCTAAGGCATGCGATGTTTCTACAAGTATTGATGAGATAACTTTATTAAGAAGAGTTGCTGATTTAGAAGCATTTAAACGTACATTCCAAGGAATGGATACAAAAGAAGGGACAACTGTTACTCCTAGAAAAGTTTGGGGTGATTTGTTGAATTTAATTACAAGTGATAAAAAGTCTGCTCATTTTGAAAGAGTCGTTTGTGAACAAGTTCTAAACGATCAAACTACAAAAGGCGGAATAGTAAATAAAGAATTATGGATTTCATCTAAAAGAGATGACATTATTGAAGAGCTTAAGAAATATAAGACAACTATCTTGAGACAAATTCAATCATTATATCCAGAAATTCAAAATCTTAAGATAACTAAAGAAGTCGAAGAATTGGAACAAACAATGCAATTCATCGACAACATGTTTGATAAAACTAATAAATAATCGGAGGTACACTATGGGATTCGGTCCATATAGAGGTGGCGGCGGTGGCATGGGTAACATGCAACAATTAATGAAGCAAGCCCAAAAGATGCAACAAGATTTACAAAATGCACAAGAAGAACTTAAAGAACTTGAAGTTACAGGAAGTGCTTCAAATATGGTTGAAGTTACTATGACGTGTGATGGTAAATTAACTGGTATTCATATTAAACCAGAAGCTGTTGATCCAGATGACGTAGAAATGTTAGAAGATTTGATTACAGCTGCATTTAACGATGCTCAAGAACAAGTTGAAACAGAGAAGAACGAAAGATTAGGACAATTCTCAGGATTAGGCGGATTAGGTCTATAATATGAACGATATTGATTCACTAAATAGTTTAGTAGCACAGTTTACAAAACTTCCAGGCGTTGGCAAAAAGACAGCGCAACGTTATGCATACTCAATTATTAATATGTCTAAAGAGGATGCAAAATTGTTTGCTGATTCAATTATGGATGTTAAAGACAAAGTTCATTATTGCTCGATTTGCGGTAATTATACAGATGGAGATATATGCGATATTTGTAAGACTCGTGATGCATCAACTATTTGCGTAGTTAAAGATCCAAAAGATATAGAAGCGTTTGAAAAGACCAAGGACTATAAAGGTGTTTACCATGTTTTGCATGGTACTTTGTCTCCTTTATCTGGTATTGGTCCAAACGATATTAAGATTAAAGAATTGCTTGCAAGATTAGATAATGTTAAAGAAGTTATCTTAGCAACAAATCCAGATGTAGAAGGGGATGCAACGGCAATGTATATTGCAAGGTTAATTAAGCCTCTTGGAATTAAAGTAACAAGAATCGCATCTGGTATTTCTATGGGTTCAGATATTGAATATACAGATGAAGTAACATTATCTAGAGCTTTACAAGATAGAAAAGATATTTAATTTTATGAATTTGCGAAAAAGAAAGCACTCGATTGAGTGCTTTCTTTAATTATTAAAATAATTAATTTTTCAAATTTAATCCTTCTTTTAAGAATTTATCAAAAGCGGCTTGGCCAACTTCTGTATTCTTAAATACTGCAGTGCATTCCAAGATTTCTTCGCAAGCTGCATTAACATATTTTGTTATTACATTTTTTGCTTTAACTTTTGTACAAGCTGTACCGTTATCATTAACAAGTTGAGCAATCATGCCAAAATGTTTAGATAGAGGATTTTCTGGATTTACTAGTTCCTTTGGATCAAAAGGAGTCTTTCCTGTTAGGATATCTTCAATTCCTTCAAATTCTTTCTTTAATCTTCCTGGTAGGATAAATAGACCCATAACTTCGATTAATCCGATACCTTCTTTTTTGATGTTATGAAGATGTGGCGCAGCATGGAAAATACCGTCTGGGAATTCTTTATTTGTTCTATTATTTCTTAGAATCATATCGATGATATATTTGTTGCCTTCCTTTCTAACGATTGGAGTAATTGCGTTGTGTGGTTCATCTTCTTTTGCGATAATTCCAACTGATTCATCAGAATAATTAAACCAATTATCTAGTACTTCTTGAGCTTGTTTTGTGATGTTTTCTTTGTTTTCTGATTCTAATCTTACAACAGAGTTGTACCAGTTGATTGTGTAGATTTGAACATCTCTATATTTTAAGTTCTCGTATCTTGTTTTATTCTCAGCTGCAAACATTGGTAAAACTTTAGCTCCGCCTTGGTAATGATCATGAGATAAAATTGAACCGCCAACGATTGGCAATGAAGCATTTGATCCCAAGAAGTAGTGAGGGAATAAATCAACGAAATCTAATAAACGTTTAATTGTATCTATAGTAACATTCATAGGTCTATGTTCATTACATAGAGCAATTAAGTGTTCTTCAAAATATTGATATGGGCTATATTGTAATGACCAAGCTTCGTTATTCAAAGTAATAGGAATTACTCTTAGAGTTTGACGAGCAGGGTGAGAAATATGGCCAGCATATCCTACATTTTCTAAACATAAAAGACATGCAGGATATCCAGATTTTGGTCTAGATTTTTCAAGTGCAATTTGTTTAGGATCTTTTTCTGGTTTAGATAGATTGATAGTAATATCAATATTTCCTAATTTTCCTTGATGTGACCACTTAATATTTTTTGCAATATCCTTTACACGAATGTAGTTAGAAGCCTTAGAAACATTAAAGAACCAATCTGTTGCATCCTTTATTGTTCCATTTGCAGCTATTGCATCGAATTTTTCTATTGTTTGAGAAGGTCTTAGAGAAACAATGCCCATAATTTTAGTTTCAAAAAGAATTCTCTCATTTTCTTCAATCATTTTGTTTTCAACAGCATATTGAACGATCTTATCTAAAACTTCTTCTTGGAAGTTTTCTGGATAAGAATCAACTTTTTCTGCTGGAGAATCAAATTTGAATAGATCCAATAGAGTGTTAATTGTGTAATTTACATCAGCGTCTTTTAAAGACATGTTCTTTTGAGCGTACAAAACTAGTTCTTGTAGCTTTTGTTTAAGTTCTTGTTGTGAAATCATGTAAAACCTCAAAAATTAATTTGTATATTAATTATACCGATAAAATCTAGCAAAATCAATGACCTATATATTATATTGCGCGTATAGAATAATTTGTGCTAAAATCTAAAGAGCACTTATAAGGAGTATTTTATGGGCATTACAGCAAAAGAATTACTAGAAAATAAGAAGTTTTTAGCAACATCAAAGTTGCTATATGGCGACGGCAAAGCAGAATATCAAGCCAAAAGATTCGAAGACCTATATAACATACACAAAAAGACATATAGTGGTAATTGTGAATTCTTCTCATCTTCTGGGAGAATTGAAGTGTGCGGAAACCACACAGATCACAATAATGGAAAGGTTTTATGTGCTTCTATTTCAGTAGATACTATTGCTTGTGTAACTCCACAAGAAGGGAAAATTACTATAGCGTCTATTGGTTATCCAGTAGTTGATGTAGATATTAATGATTTAACAGTTCATAAAGAAGAATTTGGAAAGAGCGAAGGACTTGTAAGAGGCGTTCTTGCTTATTATAAGCAAAACGGATATAAGATTGGTGGCTTTGCTGCATCTACAACATCAGATGTATTTAAGGGAGCCGGAGTTTCTTCATCTGCATCATTTGAATTACTAGTTGCTGAAATTCTAAACGTTATGTTTAACGATGGAAAAATTAGCGCTATCGAAAAAGCAAAAGCTGCACATATGGGCGAAAGTGAATATTTCGGAAAACCATGTGGACTTTTAGATCAAAGCGCAATATCAATTGGTGGCGTTAGCTATATTGATTTCAAATCTACAAAAGAACCAAAAGTAGAAAAGATTGATTGGCCATTTGAAAACTTGGCTATCGTTATTACAAACACAGGTGGCGATCACTGTAATTTAACAGGGGAATACGCTGCAATTCGTGAAGAAATGGAAGCTGTTGCTAAATGCTTCCACGCTAAAAAGCTAAGAAAGGTTAAAGAAGATGAATTCTATAATAAAATTGCATCTTTAAGAAATGAAGTATCAGATAGAGCTATTGAAAGAGCTATCCATTACTTTAATGAAAATAAGAGAGTAGACATTGCTAAAAAAGCATTGCAAAAAGGACAAGAAAAGAAATTTATCGAAATGATAAATCAATCTGGAATTAGTTCTTTGACAATGTTGCAAAATTGTTTCCCAAACGGCGCTGTAGCACAACCAATTCCACTTGGAATTGCGCTATCTAAGCAAATAAAGGGCGTAAAAGCTGTAAGAGTTCATGGTGGCGGTTTTGCTGGTACAATTATTGCCTATATGGATAAAAATGATGTACAAAATTATGTAAATGAGATGTCTAAAGTATTTGGAAAAGAAAATGTGTTCCATATTCAAGTAAGAAACGTTGGGGCATGCAAGGTAGAACTATAATGAATTATTTATTAGCATTAGATCCGATTGCGTTTTCAATCGGCGGTATTGATATCGCATGGTACGGTATTGTTGTAACAACAGGCATTTTGTGTGCCTTTTTAATGTTTTTGCATATGTCAAAATTGCAAAAAATAGATATAGATTTCACTCTAGAAACATTTATTTGGATACTAGTTCTTGCGGTTATTTTCTGTAGAGTTTTCTATGTAGTACCAAGAATAGGAACGGAATATACATCGTTTATTGATATGATAAACATCCGTGAAGGCGGATTGACTATTGTTGGTGGTATTTTTGGTGGACTATTAGGCATAGCTATTTCTGTTTTGAAAAATAGACAATATCACTTTGTTAGAGTATCTGACGCTGCTGCATTGCCAGTTTTGGTTGGACAAATTATTGGACGTTGGGGAAACTTCTTTAACCAAGAATTGTTCGGCCTTCCAATAGATAATCCAGCATTACAACATTTCCCATTTGCAGTATACATAGATAATCCAGCAAGATTCTATCCAGGATATGAGCCGGGTTGGTATAGTGCATTGTTCTTCTATGAAGGCGTAATAAACTTGGTTGGCCTTTTAGTTGGATATTTGGTTTATAGAAAATATAAAGACAAATTAAAGCCTGGAACAGTTTCTTTATATTACCTTGGATGGTATGGATTAGTTAGAGGCTCACTAGAATTTTTAAAGATAGATAATACAAAAATTGGATCTTCAAATGTAGGTTCAATTCAAGTTATATGCTATGTAATGGCATTAGTAAGTATTGTGTTATTGGTTTTGTTGTATACAAACAAAATCCATTTCGAATCTAAGCGTTTTGGTGCTATAATCGATGCACATACTCAAAAAATTCAAGCAAAACTTGCTGCAAAGGGCGTTAACGTAGAACAAGCGCCTGCAGAAAATGTTGAAATTGAAAACAAAGAAGAAATAAATAATGAAACTACGGTTTCTGATTCCGAAGCGAATAATGCAGATCTAAATGCTGAGGAAAAGGATAAATAGAATGAGAGACTTAACATTATTAACAGATTTGTATCAACTTACAATGATGTATGGCTATTCTAAAAATGGCCAAATGAACAAACAAGCAGTGTTTGATGTTTTCTATAGAGGTATTGGAAACAATTATGCAATTGCTTGTGGACTAGAACAGGTAGTTGACTACATTTTGAATCTAAAATTTTCAGATGAAGATATCGAATATCTTAGATCAAAAAATCTTTTCGATGAAGAGTTCCTAGGTTTATTAAAAGATTTTAAATTCACAGGAGACATCTACTCAGTAAAAGAAGGAACAGTTGTGTTCCCACAAGAACCAATTTTAACTGTTAAAGCAAGATTGTTTGAAGCTCAATTAGTAGAAACAGCTATTTTGTGTATTCTAAATCATCAAACACTTATTGCTACAAAAGCAGCGAAGGTTATTTACGCCGCTAACGGCGCAAAAGTTGCAGAGTTTGGACTAAGACGTGCTCAAGGCCCAGATGCTGGTATTTACGGCGCAAGAGCAGCTGTAATTGCAGGTTGTGCATCAACATCAAATGTTCTTGCAGGTAAAATGTTCGATGTTCCAATCTCAGGTACACATGCTCACGCATGGGTTATGAGCTTTAAGAGCGAATATGATGCATTTAAAGCATATGCAGATATGTATCCAGATTCTTGCTTATTATTAGTTGATACATATGATACATTAAGAAGCGGTGTTCCAAATGCAATTAAGGTATTTAAAGAATTGAGAGCTGCAGGCCATGAACCAATTGGTATTAGATTGGATTCAGGAGACTTATCTTATCTTTCTCAAGAAGCTAGAAAGATGCTAGATGCTGCAGGATTTGAAAAAGCAATTATTTGCGCATCTGGAGATATTGATGAAACTGTATTGATGTCTTTAAATGCTCAAGACGCAAAGATTGATACTTATGGTATTGGTACAAAATTAATTACATCTATGGATTGCCCATCTTTAGGTGGCGTTTATAAGATGGCTGCTATTGAAGAAAATGGCAAACTAGTACCAAAACTAAAGATGTCAGATACACCAGGAAAGATTACAAACCCTGGATTTAAGAAAATCGTTAGAATTTATGATAACAATTCAAAGAAAGCTTTAGCAGACTTGATTTGTTTGCAAGAAGAGAATTATGATGGATTAAAAGAATTAGAAATCTTTGATCCAAACTTCACATATAAGAGAAAAACTATCACAGATTTCTATACAAAAGAATTAACAACTCTTATTATTAAAGATGGTAAACTTGTATACGATTTACCAACAGTAAAAGAAATTGCTGCTTATCATAAAGAAGCATTCAATGAATTCTGGAATGAATACAAGAGATTGTTAAATCCACACATCTATAAAGTTGACTTATCTCAAAAGCTTTATGATGTAAAACAAAGCCTATTAAAAGAATATTCAAAAAGATAAATAATTTAGGTTTACAACGAAAAAGGCCACTGCAAAGCAGTGGCCAATTTTGTTATACGGTTTCGTATTAATACATTCCGCCATCCATTTGTGGAGCAGCGACTGGAGCTGCTGGTTCTGGAATATCTGAAATCAAAACTTCTGTTGTTAGAAGAGTTGATACAACAGATGCAGCATTTTGAACAGCGCTTCTTGTAACCTTAGTTGGATCTAGGATACCAGCTTTAATCATATCGCAGTATTCATTCTTAAGAGCATCATATCCATATGTTGCACCTTTTCCTGAATTCTTGATGTTGTTGATTACAACGCCACCATCTAGACCAGCGTTTAGACAGATTTGCTTAATTGGTTCAGATAAAGCCTTTAACATGCTTTGTCCACCAATCTTTTCGTCGCCTTCCATCTTATCTACGATAGGAGCTACTTTATCAATGATGTTCAAAAGTGCAACGCCACCACCAGGGATAACGCCTTCTTCAACAGCAGCACGAGTAGCAGCTAGGGCATCTTCGATTCTTAGTTTCTTTTCTTTCATTTCAACTTCTGTTGCAGCACCAACATGGATAACAGCTACGCCACCAGCAAGTTTTGCAAGTCTTTCTTGAAGTTTTTCTTTATCATATTCGCTTGTTGTTTCAGCTGCTTGAGCTTTGATAGCTTGAACACGAGCAGCGATATCTTTTTGATCGCCATAACCATCGATGATAGTTGTATTATCTTTATCAACCTTAACTTGTTTAGCTCTTCCTAAAAGTTCCATTGTTGTATCCTTTAGTTCATAACCAAGTTCAGAAGAGATAACTGTACCACCTGTTAGAACAGCGATATCTTCCAAGATAGCTTTTCTTCTATCACCAAATGCAGGAGCCTTAACTGCAACGCAGTTTAAAACGCCTTTTAATTTGTTAAGTACGATAGCTGTTAGAGCATCGCCTTCCAAATCTTCGCAGATGATTAATAGCTTCAAACCGTTTTGAACAACAAATTCCAAAACTGGCATAATTTCTTTTGAAGATGAAATCTTCTTATCTGTAATTAAGATATATGCATCATCCAAAACTGCTTCCATCTTATCTGTGTTTGTAACCATGTAAGCAGAAACATAACCTCTATCAAATTGCATACCTTCAACTGTAGATAGAGTAGTTGCTGTTGTTTTTGATTCGTCAACAGAGATAACGCCATCTTTGCCAACTTTTTCCATAGCTTCAGAAATAAGCTTACCAACTTCTTCGTTACCTGCAGAAATGCTAGCAACTTGAGCAATAGCGTCTGCTGATTCAATTGGCTTAGAGATTACTT
>CAMOQV010000003.1 GCA_946623205.1 uncultured Clostridia bacterium | reverse complement strand
TCAGTCCATCTTCTGTGTCTGTTGCTTCACGTGTTGTTACCCATGAATAAGCATAATTAGAAGTCGTAACATTAATTGTAATGGTCTTACCACAGCCATCTAAACGCTTACCATCTAATATTGCTGTGCTTGTTGTGCTTGTCAAATTTAAAGTAATGTCATCGCTTAAATATGCATCGGCTTTGGTGCCCTCAGTGCCTGTACCATTTAGCCAATTATTAAGCGCTGTAGCATTAGATAAATCCGCTCCACTAGTATAACTAGTGCTGTAATTTTCAATTACAGTTCCATTTATACCAGCTTGATCAGCATAAACTGTATTTATTTCTTCAACATTGTTGAAAGCCACAACGCAATAACCAAGCATTGCAACAAAGAAGATAACTAGTATGCTAATTAATATTTTGTTAGTTGTTCTATTATTTTTCATATCTTATTACCTCCTTTTAGAATTGTGCTTTGTCTTGTGGACTTTCGACTTTTTGTTTTTTAACTGGGACTTGCTTTCTAGGTTCTTCTTTCTTTGTCTTGCCGCCTCCAGATCCTTTTGGCTTTTTATTTGTTGGCTTTCTTCTTTCGCCTTTCTTCTTTTTGCTTATCACTCCGCCAACTATTCCGCCAACTACACCAAGAACTATAACAACACTGCCTATAATGAACCATAGCATATATTTTTTAAATATTTCCATAAAGCTGCCGCCACCTTCTCCTGGTCCGCCACCTTTATTTCCTGATTCTTCAATATTTAATGTTGCAGTTTGACTTGTTGTGAAGTTTCCATTATCAAAAGAAACTTTTACTGTGTAAGTTCCTGCATCCAATGTACCATCAGAATTCAAGTTAACTTTATGACCATTTGCATCATAGTATTCATAGTTAGCTGAATATGTTTCTCCCATAAACTCAAATGTTGGATGTAATTTAGATAAATCTGTTGAATCGTCAATTGATGCAATAATGCTTCTAATTGAATCAAAACTTACTACAGCTTCATATTCTTTAATTACGATTCTTACCTTTACATCTGTATCTGCATAATTTGCACTAGATAATGTAATAATACCATTGTATGTGCCTGCATTTACTGGACGAGCGTCCTTAGAATAAGTAACATCTACTCTTACAGCATCTTCAGGATGTTCTTTATCTAAAATCATCATGAAGTAATCTATTAATCTTGCTGCTTCTTGTCCTTTTACATATGTTGGCTTAATTGTAATGTTTTCATCTACAAACTTAAATTCACCTGGATGAATCATACCATCGTATGCAATTTCTCCCATTGCTACAGGCTCAAGCTTTGGTAATGCTGTTTTATCAATAGTTAATATAGCAGTATAACTTTCTGTAATATAGTTATCCAATGTAATTGTTGCCATAACACTATATTCGCCAAATTCGCTGAATTTAATTTCATTTGTCTCTTTATCTGTATCTTTTCTATATTCAAACTCAGTTTCAGCGTTTACAACATGGTCGTTTGCATCTTTATATTCTTCACCTGTATATGAATATGTTACAACTGCGCCCATATCAAGATAATTTGCAAACGCTTCGTTATCTTCAATATAAATTGAATGATAAGTATCTTTTGTTGTGAAATAGAATTTAGCATCGTTAAATTCAATTCCATCGAATTTTGCTAATTGAATATCGAATTTATAAACTGTTTCAGTGCTTGCATAACAACTATCACCCTTAAATCTAATAGTATATTCATGCTCTCCAGCAGCTATAAATTGTGCATATTCATTCCAGTTAGCTTCAGTTAAAACAATTTTCTTTCTATTAACTACTGTTGTAATTTCAATTACTTCTGAATATGGCTTAGTAACTTTTTCACTGCCATCAAATGTCGTGTACTCAATATACTTTGAGCCATCTTCGCCATCTTTTACAACGATTACTTGAGTATTTCCGTTATCAGCTTTAACAACTAAATCCAACTCTTCTAAACTGAATGTATGAGCATTTCCATCGTAAACAACAGGTATTTCTTGTGTAACTGTTAATTCAGTATCTGCCTTTTGTATTGTTAAATACATGTTGTCATATTTTTGGCTATAGAAATAATCACTACCACTTACTTCGATTAATACCAAATATCTACCTACCTCAAATGGAGTAACTTTTTCTGTGCCTGGAATGCCTTCAGAATTCAATCTATAATAATCAATTACCATTGGGGCTTCATATGTAGCTAAATCTATATCTGTAATAATACTGAATGCTTGTGCCTCCCCATTGAATGTCTTTATTTGTTCACTTTGATCAAAAGGTAATGCACCATATTGAATAATGAACTTAATTTCTTTACCAGTATTTGCAACTGCGTAATTTGGATCGCTAGAAGATAATAAAGCCTTATATCTACCAGCTTGCTTAACTCCGCCATCAAGTTCTTCTTCAGCCTCAATCCAAGAATCATTTTGAGCATTATATTTATAATATGTAACCTTAATATTTTGATAATCCCCATAGATATCTACATATGTTCCACCTACATAATGGTTTTTGCCATCAAATAATATTGTTGTTGCATATGTATCTTTACCATCTAATAAAGCATTAACAATTACATTCTTTGGTATAATTTCAAATGGCTTAGTTTCTGCTATAACTTCATAGTTATTCATAAATGATGCTTTATTATCACCATTATCATCAGAAATAACAGCATTGCTTAAGCTATATGATCCAGCTGATGGATAAATATCAATATCCTTTTCGTCATCATGAGTCTTAACAGCTGAACTTGTTAAATCTAATATGATTTCATCATCACCAACACCGGCAATAATAATTTGTGTTAAGATATCTTGACCGAAAACATAAGACAAATCACCAGCGCCAAATGCTGCATCTAAATATCCCGTTAATTCATATGGAGAAATAGTATATTGACCATCCATTTGCTTATTTTCTTGATTTGCATATTCTTCGCCAATCAATTCAGCATATTCTTCAGGTTGTTGACCGCTTTCTAAGAATCTGAATTCATATCTGCTTAGATATTCATCTTTTCCTGAAACTTTAATAAACAAGTTACGTGTTCCAGCATCTTTTGAATCGAATGTTAATTGAACATCTAACATACTTTCTTCAATTGCTGGTTCTGAATATTGATAGAATTGTGAATAATACAAAATTGTATTTGACATCAACGTTGTTCCGCTTGTGTAAACCTTTGCACGTAAATCAACATAAGCTTTATTTGTACCATCATAAGCTCTATCAACCCATCCTTTGAATGTTGCTTTTCCTTCTTCTGTTGAAAGCAATGTTTTTAATGAATGAGCCGCATCATATGTAAATTCTTCTTCATTTGCATTTTTATAGAAGATGTTATCATATGTAATACCCATAGCAGCAACTACAACTCTGATGTTCCATGCTTTTGCTTTAGCTTCTTTTACATCTTCGTCGATATCGTCAGCTTGGTGTCTAATATAACCGTCGCTATATTCTCCATTCTTTGCTAGAATTTCGCTGTGAATGCCATTATCATTTACCAACTTTAATCTAATTGGTTGATTGATTAATTCATAATCAACAATAAATTTGTTTGGTTGATTAGACTTTAATTCTTGTTCTGATTCAACCCAAACTGATTCACCATCAACTTCTTCATGTGAATAATACAAATGTGCACCAGAAGCGCCAAATACTGGAGTGAATGAAATAATCAATGCAACTGGAGAATAATCCATTTGACCTTCATAACGAAGATATTCTTTCTCGTTCAATACTTGAACATCATTTAAATCCATATTTGTTGTATCAATCTTTGATTCAAACACATATATAGTTACATTATCCCATGTATCTGAATACTTAACGGTTGCTACTGGATTCTTTTCTGTCAAGATTAATGAACATTGCCACTTCTTATCGTTTGAATCATCTACTTTTGCATGGCCACTACCAATGTTTATTGTGTTCCACTTTTCTACAACATCATAAGTGATAACGATGTCTGTATCTTGCCATTCATCTTTATTGAAGATTTTAATTTCTTCACCTTTATAGAAATCTTCTTCATTATCTTCATCGTATTCATAATACTTAATGTTTGTAATTTCTGGTCCTTTGTTATCTACAAATACTTGAACACTTGACTTGCCGATTTGTAAATAGTTATAAATGCCTGAATCAATTTCTTGTTGTGTAAAGTATTTAGTATCTAATAATGGGTTAACAATATATGCACCTACTGTATAGAAGAAATTACCAGATTCTGAAATTACTATAGATTCAGATACAGAATCAGTTGGCATGTTCTTCTTAATATATGGATTAGCATTGCTTCCTTTTGTTACAGTATAGTAATCGATAATATTTGCTTTGTTGCCATAATTAAATGTTATCGTATCAACATCCGTCTTCCAGTGTAATGATGTACTTTCAGATGAAACATTTAATAATGTTCCATTATCTTCTAATACACTATAATAGAATTTATGTAAATCTTCATTGTAATTTGCAATATAGTGATTTGTTTCGTCGTAATATGCAAATCTTTGGTTATTAACGATTTGTTTGCAAGCGAATTCATAATCGCCTGGTAAATATAATAAACTTGCTATATTGCTATGTTCACTTAAATCTATTGCAGCTTCTCTTCCTCTAACAAAATATAATGTTTCTAATGAAGCATGTAAGCCATCTGCAACTTGATTATCTGAATCTTTAATTATTGTTGATGGCATATGGAATAAGCCCTTGTCAAACAACTTACTATATTCTGTTAATGCAAGACTTACATTATCCGTTGTATTATTATTTACAAAGCTAACATTAACAATTTCACCAAATGTATATTCATATACATGACCTTCTCCTGAAGCAAAATATCTTACTTCTGCTGGAACTTCTTGTGTTGGAATTAAATTCTCATAATATTTCTTTTCTTGTCCTATAACGTTTCCTTCATCATCTTTTACATCTGCATAATACATGAAGTTTGAAGACCAAATAATTTTGCCACTAGAAACTTTGTCATATAGCTTATCTTTGTCTAGACTATCAACATCTTCTAAATCATAATCATCTGCAGAAGCAATTATTCTTGGCTTAGAATTTTTATCATATCCAACTTTTACGCTACCACCATTGTTTAATGAATATACTTCATTCCATGCGCCTGTAGTAACGTGAGAGTTATTGTCGATATATTTTCCACCTGTGTCATCTTGTGCTCCAACAACTGCATTAAATTCGTATGTTACTATTACATCAAGTAATGATGAATATGAATCTGAAGCACTAGCTGTAGGATCTACGATTCCGAATAATGCACCTTGGTGAGTTGATGCCCAAACAGATGCACCAGATTGGTTACCCCATTGTGCGAAATCTACTTGATTAAAGTCATCTCTATCTTTCGTGTCTTGATTCTTCCAATAATGCTCAGTATATCCAGTCCATGACGAAATCAATCCATCAATTTGGCCATCTTGCAACAAATAGACTTGGACACCTTTTACTTCGTTAACTGTACCATTCATAACAACTGTTAAACTTGCGCCAACGGCACCGCCTGCAAAGCCCCAGAAACCATCATTGTTTCTATTCTTTGTATCATTATAACTAATAGCTCTAACTGGACCATTTCCTGTTAAAATACAAGTTTTTAATTTTGAATCTGAAGATGGATAAATAGTGCCTACAAATCCACCTGCTGCAGATGAACCAGATTTACATCCAGTTCCAGATGTTGAACCATCTGCCACGCTCAATACGCCACCATTGTTGTTAACTGTACAATGTGAAATTGTTCCTTTATATAGAGCGCCACATACACCACCTGCTATTGCAGATTGTCCTCTAACGTCTGTCTCTGATGATCCTGAGCCCTTTCCAACAGCAAATGCGCCATTGATATTTAATTCTAGATTGTCTATTACAGCGCCTTCAGCGTTTAATCCGCAAACGATACCTGTTACAAATGGCCTATTCGTGTCTGGAGTTTTAATAACACCACCGTTTGAATTTGTAGCATTTACATTTAAACTACCATTCCAATCAATTTTTAAATTTTTAATTCTTCCACGGTTAACACCAACTAACATTCCTGCGTAGCAATAATCCACATCACCTTTGAAATAGTTATGTTGGAAGAAATTCGTCATTGTAATTCCTGTGGCAGTGATTGTTATTTTATATCCGTTACCATCCAATGTACCTGCAAATTGAGCGTTAGATTCGTTTGCTAATACAAAATCAATATTGTTAACTAAAACGCCAACAGTTCCAGCTGAATTAGATGCATTTAAGAAAGAGCTTAATGTAGCATATGAATTAATCTCTACATAAGATCCATATTCTGCTGTTAATTGCTCGCTTGACTTATGATATGCACTTCCTTCTTCATTGTATATTGAACCAAATTTAGATTCTACAGTTGCAGCAATAGTTTCAGCTTTTGCTTCAACTGATACTTCATTGTTATATAGTGTGTTAAGAGTTAGTCCTAACATTAAAACAACTATTAAACTTACAATTCCTATTAAATATAGAGTTTTTAAAGATTTAGCGTTATTCATCTTTATACCTCCTCTGCGAAAATGTGTATCTTAATTTCGATACTTTGTTTTAATGCAGGGTTCTCTGCACCAATATATGCAGTAACCGTATAGTCGTTAGTAATACTTAACATATAATACTTATAACCTTCCTTTGCATTATATTTTGGAGATGATGTATTCAAAGATTCAACAGCAACATAGTCGTGTCTATTTGAAGCATCCTCGCTATATGTATAGAATGTACCTTTTGTTGATGCGCTTACATCTACAGCATCTTTTCTTGTGTAATATGTCATATTACCAAATTTATAGCCATTAGAAACTTGAACTGGGATGTAAGAATCATCACTCTTTATATAGTATGTTGTAGTTGTTTCTTCACTGTATGTTCCTACAGTTCCAGAAACTTCTTCAAATGTATAATACTTAACATCATAACGTCTATAGTATTGAGTTTGAGCATTTACATTTGCCTTTTCTGCTGCTACCACAACTTCTTGATATCCATCCTTTGTGATATAGTAATATGTTTCACCAATATCTAAAGATTCAAATGCGATTTCTTTATATTCATATTGAACATATCCAATACCATTTCCTCTTAAGTTCAATTCTGTATATCTACCAAGAACATAGTATGTATCGATTGCTGCTGCTACTGTTGTTTCTTGATAGTTATAAACTGTTGGATTCTTGAATGCAGATGTGCCTACAACATTGTCTCCCTTCTTAATTGTTTGAAGATCCAAAACTACATCCATTTCTCTTGTTGTACCATCTGTGAAGCCAACTTTCATACTTCTTGTTGCCTTTGTAGAGTTCAACTCTTTTTGAGAAATTGTTACAGTCTTTAATGTTTCTGGAGCAACATATGCTTCAAAGATATAACCATCTTCCTTAGCAACATACTCTAGAGTCTTATTTGCAAATGTAACTTCAACTTGCTTTGTAATCTTGTAATCATCTTCACCAAAATAGAAGCTGATTAATTCTTTTGCACCTGAAGTAGATAAATTAACAGATAAATCCCATGTAACTGGTAATGTATAATTCAAAGTTTGTTCTTTAACTGTCAATTTGAATGAATGCAATACGCCTTCAATTTCCTTCATATACAAACCTGATTCTTTATCGTATGTATATTCACTCTTCATATCTCTCTTAATAGCTCTAACGTCTGATTCTAGAGGCACTACCTTGTTGATAATAGTCTTATCATCTACCTTGCCAGAAGCGCTCTTTCCTTCGATTCCGTCTTCACCTAAGTCTAGAAGTTTAACTGAGTAACCTACGATATATTCAACGTCTAGTACAGAAGCAAATACATCATATGTAATTGCGCCATTTGCATTTACTTCGTAATCATATGGATCAACTACTGCATTTTTAATATCTTCAGTATTTGGTGTCATTAAGATACCATCTCTTTCTAATACAACATAGTCTAAAACAAATGGTGTTAGATTTTGAGTGATATAGCATCTTACACGACCAAATGTGTTGTTTAGAGGTACGGTGTATGTAGATAAATCAACTACTTCCCATACATCTTCTGCTGTTTCGACTTCCCACTTAACAACATCCATTTCTGCAGTTGTATTGTTTATGTATACAACATTAACCTTGCTTGGGAATGCTGTTTCAGACTTTAGAATATCTACCTTAATTGGATCGATTACTAAATAGCCTGGATACATATCATTCTTTCTATCATGATCAATGCTCTTAATTGCTACTGCATTAACTTTTACGTTAATTGCATATTCTTGGTAATATTTACTGTTATAAACATCTGTAAATACATCCAAAGCACCTGTTGTTAATACATTAGATGCAGCATTGAATGTAGCTTGTGATGTAATTGTATCATCAACAACAATTGTATAATATTGAGCATCTTTATCATATTTAGAAGCCTTTACATACATTCCATCATTTATTACATATAATTGTTCGCTTCTAGTAATAGTTGCGAAATTATCTGCTGTAACATCATCTCTTAATGTAGCTTTGTAATATGTTTCGCCAGCTTTGTAATTTAGAGCTGTTGTGTAAGCATAGTACTTAGCAACATCAAATCCTATTGCGATTGTAAATTGAGCATAATTTGTCTCGTAATCTACATTCATTGCAAGGATTTCATCTTTATCGAACGCAATTGGCATCTTTAATACATAGCCGTTTGTGAACTTAACATATGCTTCAGAGTACTTTTGTCTAAAGTATTCAAACTTATCTACAGTATTATAGTAAACATATGGATCAACTACGATTGTTGTTTGTGTACACTTTTCATCGAAGTAGATGCCTTGAATTTGGTTTCTAGTAATGTTTACTGTAACATCTTGATCCCAGTGGAAGATATCGCCTGATGGATACTTATCGCCATTTAGATAAACTTTTCTTACAAATGAACGATCTTTTGCTTTTGTTTCGATATTTTCGCCCCAGCTGTAATCAACCTTGCTTGCATCTTCTTCTGCCCACTTTACATAAACATTTTCTGAGAATGTCTTGTAATTTACCATGATTTGATCTTGGTATGGGTTATATTTAGCATATTTAGTGCTATCTATTAGATATAGATAATATTCATATGGTTGAATATTCAATAGATTTGTTCTATTACCAACAGAAACGCTAGATACTTCTCTTGCTGGGACATAGAATGTTATGTCCTTAGATTGCTTCAAATTACCTGTACCAATGTTTGCAGTTAAAGTATATGTAGCTTCTGTTACCTTACTATATTCTGAAGAACCATACTTTACTCTATCAAATAACTTTGCAGCTTCTTCTGTATTTGTCCATGTTACTGGCATTTGAGTAGCTGTGCCATCGCTATATTTAAAGTAAAGTTTAGCAGGCATAAAGTTCTCTAGAGTATCTTCTGTGTTGAACTCATATAAGTTAACTGTCCATGTGTTATCTTTTAATCTATTTTCACCATTTTCATCTGCAATAATGATTTCATCGATTGTAGAATCTTTATAATGTATAGTCATTGGAACTGGAGATATTGTTCCATTAGGGAATTTGATATAAACATCTTGATCCCAATCTCCATTGCTTCCTTCTGAATCATCTCTAATCTTTGTTGGTGTAGGTGTTGTACCTAATACCCAAGCATCTGAACTTGCTGCTGGAGCATTGCCATCTTCATCTGCAAAAGCAAATTGTAGATTTGTTGTTTCAATTCTTCTTACACCACTTCCTGTATAGATAAAGATGTATGCTGGCATTGCTTGATATACGAACATCTTTTGAGTATCGATATCTGTAATGTTATCAACGCCTTCACCGCCTTGAACTACGAACTTAATTCTTAATGTTCTTGTTTCAGCACCATTCTTGAATGCAGCTGAAGCTTGAATATAATATGTACCTGGTGTTTCTAACTTAGCAGCTATATCATTCTTGCTTGAAATAGTAGATATTACATTTCCATTTACATCAATAAACTTGAATGTCATCTCAGCCTTATACAATTCTGTAGCTCTTTGGAATGTAGCTATATGGCCTGTTCCAAAATATGAATTGTATAATTGTTCTGCAGCTTTAGCATGAGATTCATACATATATGGGTTATATGTAATTGTTGCTGGAGTATTATCCCATGTAATAGCACCATCTACACCTGTATATTGTGCATCACCTACTGATGCTGATGTATTGAAGATATGTAGGTTTGTGAAGTAATTATCACTTCTTCCACCTGTTTCACCTTCGTCCCATACTCCGTTATTGTTTGCATCATTGTAATACTTAACAACTTTGCTTCCATTATAGAATGTGTAAGAATTGCCATATTCATCAAAGATGTTTTCATTCTTATCATCATTTGTTAAATAAATACTTGTTAATTGTCCACGTACAATATTTAAACCTAAATGAGATTCGTTTGTTACTGCAAATGGGATTAACTTCTTAATAATTCCATCGAATGAATCTTTAATAGCGCCCTTAACCATACCAACAAGTCCGCTTAACGCACCATATCCAACAGCATTTAGAATGTCACTTAAGAAGTTATGGTTACCATCAGGAAAACTTTGGTCGCTTGTAATTACTTCCCATAGTTCATTTAATAGCGCATTTTGATCTTGTCTATTCCAATGTACTTTAGATAAATAGTTAGCATTGAAGTAAATACCTTCACCTTTTTCTGCATTTTCTGCCGTCAATTCTTTTAGATTTAGAATTGTTTCTGGTCCTAAAATGTAGTACATCAAATGGTCAATAATTGAATTCAATTGATATACATTTACAGTAACATCTGCATTTAATACGCCAACTTGAGATTCTTTATCACAAGATAGATATAATGTTAATTCTTCGAATAAACTTAAGATATCTAAGCTTGAGAAGAATCCAGATAAAGCATTTACTGTATTACCTGCATGCCACTTATAATTTCTTCTATCTAAACCTGTACCAGCTTTACAGATGTAGTATGTTGTTACACCATCAACTGTTAATTTACAGTAAGAACGAGAATAATTTTTAGTTGGATCATCCTTTCCGTAACCATCTTGAACAAGTTCTGGCAATCTGGCTTCGCTATCAATGTCAATACCTTTCAATTGAACAAGTGGACCTGTTTCATCTGAAGAATCTAAGATATACAAATTACCGCCATGTAAGTAATACTTTCCTTCGTTAATGTATTTGCCGTTTGATTTAGCTCTTACATTTCCATCTTTACCCCATTCTTCGTCTGAGACAATTTCAATAATGTCAACAGCTTCGCCTAACTCTTGTGTTGGAACAACTGGAGCTGGTGGAGTAGCATCTTCATCTCCACTTTCGCTTGAATCTGCAACATTGTTGTTGCCCATTAAACCTTCTACTAGACCTGAAATTGTGTCTAATAAACCATCTAATGTTGGGCCTAACATATTTACTAAATCTAAATCAATACCAATTGTACCGATTAATGATCCAATATCAATCTTAATACCAATTACATTTGCTACAAGAAGATTTGAACCAAATGTTAAGTTCATCTTTCCTGCTGTATAGTCTAATTCAACATATACAAGTGGAGTAACATTACCAGAACCAGCATTGTTGAATTCTGCTAAATCGATATCTGCTAATGTAACTAAGATAGAACCCTTTTGAGCAATGGCCTTATCTGTTAATCTCTTTCTTGCATTTAATTTTTCAATATAAATTCTTGTATAAATAGCTTGTCCTGATGTAGATGTATATTGATCCAAATCTACATATAAGCCAATATCAAGATTCTTTAATAATGTCTTAACTAGATCTTCACCTGTTAAAGCATTTAAGTTTGGAATGCTATCTAAGTCTAAATCAAACTTATGAGCACCTCTTTCACCTGCAGATAATTGAAGTGTGATATTTGCGTTAACAGCACGTTCAACTCCAACATCAACAGTTAATCTACCTTCTTTGATGTCTAACTTTGCACCAACATCAAATTCTAGGTACATGCTGAATCCAACTAATTCTCTAAAGATTGCTTCAAATACGTCTGCTGTAATGTGTGCAGATAATTCTGTATCTTGAATTGATACAGCATTTAATAACATAGAAATTAATTCATTTGAAGCTTCAGAATCGTTCTCTATAGCCAAACCTGCATTAGATGTATCACTATCTGCTTGTGCTTGATCTTCATCTGCTTGTGCTTGTTCACCTTCTGTTGCAGATGTTTCTTCTTCGACATTTGATTGTCCTTCTTCGTTGTTTTCTTCGAACAATCCATCAATTAATCCACCAAGTAAGTTTGTTAATGACAAATCTGCGATTGAAGATGTAAGTGTTTGAATTACGTTACCTAAGCTTGCAATAACTTTTAAGTTAGTAACTTCAATGTCAAACAAACCTAAACCATTTAAGTCAAGAACTAAGCTGTTCTTATATACATATAAACCAATCCAAACATGGTCTTCATATCTAATTTCAATCTTGATTTGAGTATTCTTAAAGTTGTTCAAATCTAGGTACCATTGAACTAAAAGTTCAACTTCTGTATCCCAATCGTCGAATAATACCTTAATTGGAAGAGCAAATCTATCTCCTCTGTCTGCAACGATTGTATCAATAATCTTATTAATATCCCATATACTATTTAATACGCTAGCCTTAATCTTAATAGATAATTTCAAATCACCAATAACTTGTAGGATAGCTTGGATTAAATCGTCATGATATTTATCTGTTTGGCTCTCTAAAGCTAAGAACTTAGTTTCATAATTTGCTAATAATTCTTCTACGTTACCAATTTCTACTGGAGCGTAAGCATCTGAATTTCTAACCTTGTTCTTAATAGCTTTACCATATTTATCATATGTCTTATGGCCATTTTCATCTAATACATATTCAAAGTCATAACCTGTTGCTAATCTTAATGCGATTCTTAAGTCATCGTCGAAGTAGTTTCCATTATTTTCACTTAGTTCCTCATCGTACTTTGGCATTAAAGCGCCTGTTATATCTAAAAATACGCCCTTATTTCTATCTAGTTTTAGATCAACAGCTAATTGCATAATATCAGTTAATGCAATGCCTAAATCAACGCCAAATGAAGCAAGCAACTTTTGAATACCAGCAATGGTAATTGTAACTTCTACAATATTTTTATCAATAAATAGAGTTAATGCATCAGCTAAACTTGTTAGTGGTAGTGGTGTTGCTGCAACGTTTTGATCTTGAGGATCTTCTGGGTCTTGTGGATCTTCTGGAGCAAGTGCAACTTCTTCTGAATTTGAAGCACCTTCATCTTCATTATCTCCATTGATTAAATCCATAATATTGAATGTCAAATCAAAGATTTCTTTATCTCCAATTAACTTATACAATACTGTTGTATAGTCAATATTTGCAGCTAAGTTTGGCAATACAATATTTAATAACTTAATATTTTCTAATTCAGCATAAACCTTTGTACCATCACCATATAGGCCTAGAATTGTAGAACCACCAGCGAATAGAATATTATCTCCAATCTTAATATCTTTGTTTGCTACAAGTTCCAAAACTAATTTGCTTTGTTCTGGATCTGCTTGATTTAATAAAACACCTAAATTCAAAGATGCATCTAGTTGGAAGTCTCCTGTGAATTCCCAAATCAAGTGTTTACCTTTCATTTCTGGTAAGAATAGAGAAATTAGCGGAGCTAAGTCATACTTACCTGCACTAAAGTCTATTGCAAGATTCAAACTGAAGAATGTACCTCTTGTTAATAGAGAATCAATGAACTTAGAAATAGAATCTACATATGTTCTTTCTTCTAAAGTGAAGAATTCTCCTAATGCTGGATCATATTCATCTTTTTCTAATGTTACTGGGAAATAATCTCCTGATGCTGGATCTTTTAGAAGGAAGTCGCCTCCTTTCTTTAATACATCTGCAGACACTTCAGCAACTGTATGTGTCTTATCTAGGATGTAACCTTCGATAGCCTTAGTTGCGCCATAGTGTCCTTTATATCCGTCAAATTTATTTAGATATCCTGCTTCATATAACAACATAAAGTCATGAAGCACGATTTCAGCTTCTAATCCTTGAGCTAATACTTGTGTTTCGAAAGTGAAATATTTAGCATCTGTTAGAATTGAATAATCAACACCATCTATTTTCTTAGTGCCCTTTGTTTCACCTGTGCCAGCTTCTAAACCATATCCAACAACCCATTCGCCCTTGTAAATGTATGTGCTTGGTTGGAACTTAGTTTCGATTGTTTTGTCGCCTTTTGTTATATAGTATAAATTCTTTGCCTTATCATAATATTCTTTAATTCCAGAATCAATCTTAGAAGAATCATCATAGATAACTGGTTTACCATTAGCCATATAGCCAAGATATGCAAAATCATCATCGTCTGCTGCTCTATCCAAATAATATCTTCTACCTGTAGCTCCTGCTACATTATCTCTTACATATACAATTGAGAAGCTAGATTTTGGTTTTTCTTCTGTAAAATCTCTTTCTTCATCGTCTGTGTCAAAGTTTGGAATAGTTTCTGTATCTTCAGGATCAAAGTTTGGATCTTCATAATATTTAATACCATCTATAGTAAATAATAATGGATTATATAATATTTTATTACCAATATACCATTCACCATTTTCATCCTTAAATCCTACTCTGCTATCTACTGCAGCGGCAATTGCAATTGAACGAATTGAACCTTCTTCGTCAAAGTTAATGCTTAATTCAGCAATTAAACCATCTGGTAAATTTAAATCCAAATCAGAAGCTAATGCTTTAATACCATTAAATAAAACAGTATTAACTGTAATAACAATTGCTGTTTGTTCATCATTTGATGAGAAGATATCTCCAAGACCAACTACAGCACCTACAGCCTTCAAGAAGGTAATTAGATTTGTAGATACCTTGTATCCACTTTCTGATCCTTGAATACCTACTACTACGTCGTTTGGATCTAAAATTGGGTCTTCATTATCTGTGCTATCTGCTGGTTCTGCTGAAGACAATGGTGCATCTTCACTTGTGCCATATTTATAATTCCATAGATCGCTCCAAGTTCTCCAATCGCCCCACTTTAGAGTCTTTGCAAATACACCATCTAAAGCGTTAGATACTAAATCCACTACGTATTGGATAACTTCTGGGATACCTTCGATATTAACCTTAAGGTTACTACCGCTGTAATATCTTTCTAATAAATGTCCTAAATTAGCATAAATAGAACCATCTTTATAATAGATACCTATTAATGCTTCTTCATCTATTAATATATGTTGTTGTGTTTTTGGATCAATATCTACACCAATTAGGTATAATTCAAGAACCAAGAAATTATTATCTAATAAAGGATGCTTATATCTCTTTTGACCTAATTCGTCAACATATTCGATAACTTCTGATTCATCCTCCAATTTTCCATAATTTAAATCTGCATCTAAGGCCAAATCTAATCTAAAGCCTGTTGCTGCATTTACAATAATTGTTTCGGCTGGTAATAATTCTTTACCAAGAATGCCATTTAATACTGCACCTACATCTAGATTTCCATTACTATTTAATACAATATCTAAAGAGAAAGCTAAATTTGTTAAACTGAATGTTTCATCATATTGAGCTTTCATAACTCTTTCTGGAATATCTAAATTAGCTGGAGTAACTCTATATACTGTTGAATTTGAAATATCAAAATTCAAAATTGTTTCTTTATAAGTTGTTCCTTTGTTTGCTTCATCATTATCTAGAACCTTCAATCCAAAAGTAGTAGTTTTTCCGTCTACGATTTCACCTACTAAATAAACTTTCATCTTAGGCGTAATGTCTTTCAAGAAGCTGATTAATGGGTCTACTTGTAAATCAAATGGCAAATCAATAAATGGCAACGACATAACAGTTGATACTAATTTTTGTAATTGTGCAATCAATGAATTAATACCAATTTCTAATTCGTATGTAGAAGTAACAGTCTTTCCTTCTGTAATCGTTGTCTTTGTTGCTTTTGTTGGGAATATGAATGATTTTAAAAGACCTAAAATACCATTAATAGTAATTGCTCCACCAATCATATCATCAATCATTGCAAATAATGGACCATTCAAACTTCCATCATATTTGCCATCAGATAGAGAATCTAATAAATTCTTTGCGATTGCATTTACATAATCCATGTCAAAGTCTTCAAAATAAAGTAATTCTTTATCTTCGCCTTTGTCCAAGAACATTTTGCCATTAACTGTATAAAGAGCCCAAATCAATTCACCCTTGTCTTCAAAAATCAATTGTTCTTCTAATTCTTCTTCTGTTGTAGCAGTTCCAATAGATAAATATCCTTCATCGTTACCAAAAGATATTACGTTTGCATTATCATCTTCACCTGCTTCGCTTAAATTTTCATCTTTTGAAGCTTCTGTTAAATCAAACATCTTAACAACATATTGGCTATCATCGCCACCTGTTGTTACTTTGAAATATTCTGTATTCTTGTTGAATGTTGTAGCTTTTGTGTATGTGCCATCATTTGCATTGAAAGCATAAACTGTATGGCCACCTATCATAAATGCATCATACTCTTCTTCTGTATCAAAAGAAATTCCTACATATGTAGTTCCCTTTGTCTTATAGTAATATTGTGTATTCTCTTTATATCCTGTTGACTTAGTATATTTACCTTCAGATGGTGAAATATACAATTCAGCACCATTTATATAATTTCTAAACTCATATTCATCTTTGAATGTAATTTTTTCTCTCTTAATGCTTACATTTGTTCTAAATACAAGTCTCTTCTTTGTAAACTCATCTGAAGAACCTGCATCACGAGTGTTAATATCAAAATAAATGCTTAGGACTTTGTATTCCCCTGCGCTTTGTGGAGTTTTTGTACCACCTAACAATTCAGCAAAGCATAAGAATTGGTCAATTTTCTTAACAACTTTCTTTGTTGTGCTAGGATCTACAGGATCAATTGGATCAACTGGATCGACTGGATCGACTGGATCTGGATCTATATCTGGTGGTGGTGTAGGTGTTGGTGTAGGTGTTGGTGTAGGTGGATCTACTGGCTTTTCATTATTTGGATCCCCTTGACATCCATAAAGTGCAATTAACATTGTCGACAACAACATTAGCACTAACAAAATTGATAAAATCACTTTAATACTTCTCATAACCCTTATTCTCCATAATTGCGCATTTATTTTGAAAAATTTTCACTAAAATATTATATACGCGTTCTTAATAGAAACTTAAACAAAAATTGAAACCTTAAGACTATCCTAAAGTTTTTCAAAAAATATCGGTAAATGCTTGCTTATTTTCTTGAAAATTTTACAAAACTTTTTTGATTTTTTCAGTTGACATCGCGTAATTTTTAAGCTACTTCTCGCTTTGTAAATTTTGTGTAAATTTTTCTTTTTGGAACTCTAAAACTATCCTCAATCCCTTTGGATCATTATGCATTGCATATACTTTTCCCTTCAAAGCAATCATGATTGCCTTCACAATAGATAGTCCAAGGCCTGATCCTCCAGTCTCTGAAGTTCTTGATTTATCCGTTCTATAGAATCTCTCAAAGATGTTTTGTAAATCCTTATCTGGAACACCATCGCCTGTATCTGCAACCTCAAGAATATATTTGCTGAAAGTAGTATATAGGCTTACTGTTATAGATTCTCCTTCCTTTGTATACTTTGTTGCATTATCCAATAAAATAATCAAAGCTTGACGCAATTTATCCGCGTCTGTTCTACTATTAACTTCCTCTTCTATTTCCAATATCATTTCTTTATTGCTAAGCTCACACATCATTTGGAATGGCTCAACAACTTCTTTAACAATTGCAGTTATATCGCAGTTAGTTTTCTCAATAATCATTCTTTCGTTGTCAGATCTAGACAAAACAAGCATATCTTTAACCATTCTACTCAATCTACCCGCCTCATGAGTAACCGTTACAAGAGATTCTGACTTATCTTCAATTTTTGCATCGGGATCCGCCAAAACTTGAGCCATAGACGACTTAATAATGGCTAGTGGTGTATTAAATTCATGAGAAATATCTGAAATCAATCTATTGTTTCTATTTAAAGATCTTTCGTACACTTTCATCTGCAACATAACAAGTGCATATGTCACAGCAAACAAAATAACAAACGCCATTACGAATATTAAAACTGACGTCCATATAAACGTTTGCGTGGTCCTTATGTCTTCTTGAATATCCAAATACACAATATATTTGTAAAGTCCATAACTATTTCCAGCGACATCGCCAGCTTTGCATTTATAAGTTACGCCATTTATTTCAACTTGTGTATTATTTAAACTTGCATCATATACTTGAGCAAACCCTTCATCGACAGGCGACTTTGGCTTGTAGCCAGCATCTTTTTGATCATAATAGAAAATTTTACTTCCAACGGCGGCAAGGTTTTGTGGCCTACTTTTATCTGGGTCCCACAATCTTCCTGCGGCGGCTGTTTCAGAAATGACATCTAGTTGTCTTGTCTGTTTTGCCTTAATCGCGTTGGTTGCTGTAAATACGGCCATTACGACAACCATAATTAGCAAAATTGTTGGCGCTATGATACTAATCGCCAACAATCTTCTTGACTGCTTTTCTGTTTCCGCACGACTGTATAAATCGTTAATTCTCATTATCTTCTTTGTCGCTCCACATATACCCAATATTCTTAATTGTCTTTAGGTATTTCTTTGCGTCATATTTTTCAAGAATCTTTCTAAGGTTACTTACATATACTTCTGTAACTGTAACAATAGTATCTGAATTATATCCCCAAATTCTATTGAATAATTGTTCCTTAGAAATAATCATATTTCTATTTCTTATTAAATATTCAACTATATCGTACATTTTTCCAGCTAGTTTAACATACTCGCCATCAATTTTTAAAATCTTTCCGATATAATCAAGTTCGATATTTTTATAAACATATTTAGTATTGAAATTGTTGTTATATCTTCTCAAAACTGCTTCAACTCTTGCTAGCAATTCATCGTTTTCAAAAGGCTTTGACATATAGTCATCTGCACCTAATTTTAAGCCTTCAATCTTCTTGTCGGTGCTATCTAAAGCTGTAAGGATAATAACTGGTGCAACACTAGTTTTTCTCAATCTAGTTAATAGTTCTAAACCATTTAGTCTTGGAAGCATTAAATCTAGCACGATTAAATCATATGATCCGTGCTCAGCCATATATAGACCTTCTTCTCCGTCAAACGCGCTATCGCTATCACCTAACTTTTGCAAAACGTCTCTAATGTTTTGATTTAATGTAACATTGTCTTCAATAACTAAAAATTTCATAACGCACCTCTAAGTTTTATTATATCTCAATTATTATTTATACTCAATTTGTCTTTTAAGTATAAGATATAGTTATCTTTTGTAATTTTGCATATATGCTCTCTGTTTTTATTGCATACTAAATACACGTCATCATCTTTTAACTCAACATGCATCTTTTCATTGCAATCATCACATTGCATATTTGTATTTATTTCATATACATTATTCCCATAACAAAATACTGGGCCAAGCATATAATAGATTTTTCTTAATGAAAAATCTTCGCTCTCAATTTTCTTTATTGCAAGCATTACATATATTTCTGAAATCAACAACGAACCACATACTGCAACAAGCAAAAATGCGCCCATTATCGTGAATAATTTGATGTTTTTGTTTATGTCCATATTTGCAACTAAAAAGCCTATCACTAACAACATTACCAATGCGATTGCTGATGATGCGATTTTCAAGATAGATAATAGTTTTGCTTTCTTTAACGGTGTAACTAATTTAACAGTCAAATTATCCGCAGAGATCTCTTTAGCGTTCTTTGCATCTTCATCTTGGATTGATGCCTTTGAAATAATAAATTCTTTGTCTTGCTCTTTAGCTGTTTTCTTTTCAAAATATGTCAATTTTTTATCCGCATTTTCTGCTCCACAGAACGGACAAAAAGTTAAATTATCGTTAAACTCTTTCTGACATTTTTTGCAAACTTTCATGACGCCAACCTTTTTGATTCGCATATTATTATATTCTATTTCGTGCATATTATCAATATTTGATTTTTGGACTGTGACAACCCGTCAAAATGCCATCAAAACAACAGGTGTGACAATATTGTGAAAAAGTACAAAAAATGTTGTTGCATTCTGTTGCAACTACCCTTAACCCATATTATAATATATGCAATGAGCACGTCCGAGAATAATATTTTAGCACCTACGCAACTATGGAAAGACTATGACCCATATTCAGAGCCATTGAGACCTTCATATTTGCAATTCAAAGAAGAAGAAAACTACTACATTGTTGCAGCACACATTAATGGCGACAAGTATGGTGATTCATATACTAGAATATTCGTCTATGGATATATGCCAAAGCAAGTGAATAACAATGCTAACATCGTTTTTATAAACGATGTGATGGACCAAACATTCTCAATAGACAACCTTAAAGCTTATGCGATTGCAGGCTATGGTGTATTTACATTCGACTACATTGGAAAGACTCAAAAACACACTAACTACACTATTTACCCAGATAGCATTTCTTATGCTAATTTCTCTCAAGCGAAAGAGCATTTAACTAAGGCTAATCCAACCGCAAAAGACACCACATATTTTGTATGGGATAAGGTTTGTATGAAGGTCATCAACCTTGTTAAGCAACTTCGTGGTAGTGATTGCAAAATCATCCTATCTGGTTACAAAACAGGTGCTGACATAGCTTTGCAAGTTGCAGCTATTGATAAAAGAGTTAATGCTGTTGCATCTTTTTTAAACTTAGGATGGAAGGATTACAGAAACTACCCTAAACTTGCACAGAACATTCACATGCCAATAGATGACGAAAGAAAGAGATGGTTTGCGGGCTGTGCAACAGAATCATATCTTAAGTTTATTAAGTGCCCTACACTTTGCGTCACAACTACAAACTGCTCTATCACTAGTTTAGATAGAATACAAGATTCAATGGCTATCTTAAAGGACAACAAAGTTCCTTTTAGTTTAAGCGTTTTGATGGGACTTAGCGATTCTGTTTCATTTAGGGCTAGAAGCCTTTTATACGGCTGGACTAGCAATCTAATAAAAGGAAACAAATTGCCAAAGAATCCTGAGATAGATATAAAACTAGATAAAACAGGTGTTGTCATCGCATCAATAAGCGTAGATAACACAATGGAAATTGACGATGTCATTATAAATTACAGTTACGACGAATTAGATAGTACTCTTCGTAGTTGGTCATCAAGTTTCACTTCTCTAAACAATTTGAAAGTGCAAATACCAATTTACGAAGAAACACAAACTATCTTTGCATACGTGACAGTAAACTACAAAAACGGTATTTCTTTATCTTCAATCCAAAAAGATTTATCTATTCCGGATGAAGAAATAATACAAAGACTACCAGTCAAAAAATCTAGAATCATTTTCGAAAAGAATATGGGAATAGATGGTTGGATTGTCGAGATTGTCGATTCAATGTTCAACTTCTATGAACCTCAAATTGTAGTAGGTCCACTTAACTTATCTGGTCTAACTTGCGAAAAAGGTAACCTAACTACATATTCTATCGGCGAATATAAATTAAAGAGTGTGTCACAAAACTTATTACAGTTTGATGCATATTCAAAAACACCAAGAGACTTAGTTGTTGAAGTAGTATCTGGTACATATGGAAAATATGTGAAATACACATCAACAATACACATAGACTCTCCTTCTTGGAAGAAGATCTCTTTGAAACTTTCAGATTTTAAAGATGAAAACAGAATTCCACTTAAGAGTTGGAGAGATGTAAAGAAATTGTCTTTCCAAAACGCAAACAACGTTTTGCTAAACAATATTATATGGGTATAGACATGGAAATATACAATGGCAATCAAGAAACTGCATCTAAGACTATAAAAGCCATCAACATTACGCTAATTGTTGTAATAGCTATATTGGCATTTGTATTAATTTCTATGACATTTTTATGGACGCCAATGACAGTAAATGGTCCATCTATGAACAACACACTTTACGATGGCGAGCACATAATATTGCTTACTGCATGGTATAACTATACATACGGAGATATTATTGTCTTCAAAAAAGATGATGAAAGAAACATCATAAAAAGAGTCATCGGACTTCCTGGTGATAGGATCAGATTCGATGCAGACGAACTTGCATATTATAGAAATGGCGTAAAATTAGTCGAAGATTATGTAAGTTGTGAATATACAAAATACTATATTGAAGATCCAAACATTAGAGCTGATGTAAAGAGTGGTCTTTGCTCTAGCGAAGGTTATCTTGTTGAGGAAGATAAATTATTCGTTTTGGGCGACAATAGAACAAACTCAAATGATAGCCATAGATATGGCTCAATAGACAAGACGCAATTAATAGGAAAATATTTATTTGGATACTAACAAAAGGAGAGAGTACTTATGAAGAACAGTGTTAGACAAGCAAAATTGGACAAGCAAAAATGGGTTTTATCTGAGCAAACAGGTAAAGATATGTGTGGAACATTCCCACATTGTGCAAAATGCAAACATGAAGCACAATATCCTTGCGCAAAGGCTTATATTAGAACTCATAGAATTGCAGAAGAAAACGAAGACTAAGAGAGGTAAAAATGAAAGCAATAGTTTCTGTAATTGGTAAAGACAAAAAAGGTATCATTGCGAAGGTATCTACTGCTCTATATGAGATGGATATCAATATTGAGAATATTTCTCAAACAATTATGCAAGAATATTTCACAATGATCATGGCCGTTGATTTTTCTGATTCAAAGTTAAAATTCAACGAGATTGCAAAGAATCTAGATAAACTTGGACAAGACAATGCAGTTGAAATTCATATTCAACTTCAATCTATCTTTGATAGCATGCACCAAGTAACAACAACTGAGAACAAACTATAGAGGATATCATGTATTCTAGTAACGAAATAATTGAAACAATAAACATGGTCTCTCATCAACATCTTGATGTGAGAACTATTACGCTTGGAATATCTTTATTTGATTGCATCACAGACGACAAGAAGAGAACTTGCGATAAAGTCTATGACAAAATTATGTATAAAGCAAAAGACTTAGTTAAAATCGGTCAAGATATTTCAAATGAAATTGGCGTACCAATCGTAAACAAGAGAGTATCAGTTACTCCAATAAGCTTAATTGCTGCAGCATCAAAGGGGCATCTTGAATTAATCAAAGTATTAGATAAAGCAGCAAACGAAATTGGTATTGACTTCCTAGGCGGATATTCAGCGTTAGTTCATAAAGAAATGACTCCATATGAAAAAGAGTTCATTTTATCTATCCCTCAAGCTCTTGCTGCAACTTCTAAAATATGTTCTTCAATCAATGTAGCAACAACAAAAGCTGGCATCAATATGGATGCAATAAAGCTTATGGGACAAGTTATTAAAGATACTGCTTATCTAACAAAAGATAATGATTCTATCGGATGCGCAAAGCTTGTTGTATTTGCAAATGCCGTAGAAGATAACCCATTTATGGCAGGCGCTTTCTTAGGAACCGGCGAAGGCGATACAGTTGTAAACGTTGGCGTATCTGGACCAGGTGTTGTAAAGACTGCCCTTGAATCTGTAGATGGAGATTTAACTCAAGTTGCTGAATGCATTAAACAAACAGCATTCAAAATAACTAGAGTTGGTCAATTAGTTGCAAAAGAAGCATCTAGACGCTTAAACGCAAGCACAGGTATTGTAGATTTATCTTTAGCTCCAACTCCAGTTGTAGGAGATTCAGTTGCTCATATTCTTGAGGAAATTGGTCTTGAACAAGTTGGTGGGTTTGGTACAACAGCAACACTTGCAATGTTAAACGATGCAGTAAAGAAAGGTGGCATTATGGCTTGTTCATCTGTAGGTGGACTAAGCGGAGCTTTTATTCCTGTATCTGAAGATATAGGTATGATTCACGGCGTTGAAAGTGGATGTTTAACTTTGGAAAAACTTGAAGCAATGACAGCTGTATGCTCTGTAGGATTAGATATGTTTGCTGTTCCTGGAGATACATCTGCTGAAGTATTGTCTGCTATAATCGCAGATGAGATTGCTATCGGCGTTGTAAACCAAAAAACAACTGCTGTAAGAGTTATTCCTGTATACGGAAAGAAAGCTGGCGAATATGCCGAATTTGGCGGTCTACTTGGTCGTGCTCCAATATTGAATATCAATACAGCATCACCTGCTAAATTCATTAATCGTGGCGGACGTATTCCAGCACCATTACATAGTTTTAAGAATTAGTATTATGCAAATAGAAGGAAGAAACCCAATAAAAGAAGCGCTATCTAGCGAAAATACAACAATAACCAAATTGTGCGTACAAAAAGGTGCGCACGATTTGCAATCAATTATAGATATTGCACGTCAAAAAGGCATACGTATCGACTTTTTAGATAAACCAAGATTAGATAGTATAAGCGAAACAAAGCACCATCAAGGTCTTATTGCTTATGCTGAAAACTTCAAATATGCATCGGTTGATGACATATTAAATAAGAAAGATGGACCATTGTTTGTATTACTATTAGACAACATCGAAGATCCTCATAATCTTGGAAGCATTATAAGAGTTGGTGAATGTTTAGGAGTTGATGGTATCATCATTCCTAACAAACGTGCCGCAACTGTTAACTCTACTGTTATTAAAGTTTCAGCAGGCGCAACATCATATGTTAAAATCGCTATGGTTAACAACATAAATGATGTAATTAGAAAGCTAAAAGATAACTTCGTAACTGTTGTTTGTGCAGATATGAACGGAGAGAATATCTATAATGCTCATTTAGATGGCGATATTGCCCTTGTAATTGGTAACGAAGGCGATGGCGTAAAACATTTAACAAAGTCTCTTTGTGACAAAACTGTAGCCATTCCTCAATTCGGAAAGGTTAATTCTTTAAATGCATCTGTTGCTTGCGGAATTATCTGTTCTGAAATAGTTAGAAGAAGAATTAAATAGACTTACAAATCTTTTTAATTTTCTGAATTGAATTATCTATATATTTGGTGTTTTTATTTAACACCTTGGCCATCTGGTCATATGAATAGTCTTCAATCAACATTGAGACTATTTTTTTTTGCGTATCATCTAATACGCTCATTAACTTTTCTATTTTACTATTGTTGTCAAAAGCGTCCTCTAAAGATATATGTGGATCTTCAATTTCATTCTCATTAATATTATCTAAAGGAACTGCTTGTGATATAACAATATTCTTTTTTGAATTTTGCTTTCTTAAATAGTCCAACATTCCGTTTCTTATGCATTGATAAGCAAATGTATAAAATGATGTGTTTTCGTTTGGTACATAGCCTGCTAGCGCCTTACAAACGGATAGTCTTCCCTCTTGCATTAAATCTTCAACTAAATTTGGATCTGCTATAGACATATCATCTATGATTTTATGCATACTACTTTCTAGTGACACAATTAAAGTAGTAAGCTCCTTGTCATATGGCAAAGAAGCTTGCTGCAATTCATGTACCTTTAGATAGTTTTTATCAATTTGATTCATCGCCTAATAGCTCTTCTAATCTTTCGTTTTGACCTGTTAGATATAAATACCCAATTACAGCTTCAAATCCTGTTGCTTCAAGATATTCGCCTTTTGAAGCATTCTTAGCGATTGAATTAACATGAGTATTTCTTGCACGCATAAAAATATCTTTTTCTTCTTGAGTTAATTTCTCAATTAAAGCTTCAATTTTTTCAGCTTGAGCCTTTGCTTTAACTTCATTCGACACCAAAAGGTGTAATTTATTAGGCTTATATGTTGTAGATAATGCAAACTTTTCTCTTGAATATAGAGAATGAACTGCATCCCCAATATAAGCAAGCACGAGAGGGCTCATCTCTCGTACTTTAGATATTGTTATAACGTGCTTATTTTCAGGAATAAAACTCATTATTTAGAAAACTTTGAAACAAAGTAGTCAAATAATAATTCATCTGAATATGTCTTTTGGCCCGTAGCCTTTAATGTCATTTGTTTAATATATTCATATGAACTCTTTTCCATAATACGGATAATCTCAAAAGCTTCATCCATATCTTTACCTGCACAAAATACACCATGGTTAGCCATGAAACATGCATTTCTTCCTTCCATAGCTGCAACTGTACCCTTCTTTAGAGCTTTTGTTCCAGGTAATCCATATGCACCTACTCTTGCTGGTCCACCAACTAATTTTTCCATTTCAGCGCTCATTACAGGAAGTTCGATTCTTGCTGAAGCAAGGATTGAGCAATATACTGGGTGAGAGTGAATTGTAGCATTAATTTCTGGTCTAGCTGCCATAATAGCTGCGTGAATCTTTCTTTCACTTGTAGGCTTTTTGCCATCGCTCCAGATAGATGGATCAGAAATTTGAACAACTGGCATATCTTCTGGCGTTAAAGTAATGTAGTCTAAGCCTGTTGGAGTAACTAACATATGATCTTCATCAAGTCTTGCAGCTGTGTTTCCCCATGTTCCTTGAACAAGGTTTTCCTTTAATAGGTTAACACCGCTATCTTTTATAACTTGTCTTAATTTAAGTTCTGTTTCTTTATCCCATGCCATAGATTATTCCTCCTCGCTTACTTGTAAGTTTTCTTGGTTAGCCTTACTATATTTCTTCTTATAGATAAATTGCATTAATTTAGCTTCGAAGATGTTAATAGTAACATTCTTACCAATAACGGCACTTGAAACGTAGCAATGAGCTGCTTTGTCTAATACAAGTACACAAGTATATGCTTCATCTAAAGATCTACCTGTTGTAATACAACCATCATCTTTAATTAAGCAAGAATTGCATCCCTTTAGATTCTTTAGGATTGAACCTATGTCATTTTTAGCTGTTTTACACTTTGGTCCAACGATTTGAGCCATATCATCTAAAACTGTTGGAATTGTAGCACCAGCTTTAGCAACTGGAGCAACCCACTTTGGATGAACATGACAAATAGCATTTACGTCAGCCTTTGCTGTGTAAATAGTAGCATGTAGTTTATATTCGCCTTCAGCTGTTGCTAAATCGACTTTTTCAACCGCATTTTCATCAATATTCTTTAGTTCTACGCCCTCTTTTGTAGCATACATGTAACCATGTGCTGTTTTTAAAGAGATACACGCTTTATTATCGTTGATTCCTTCTTCAACAAGTCTTTTAGCGTATTCGATAATCTTTTCTACGTACTTATTCATTATATTTCTCCTTCAAAACGCTTTGAATTAGCTTTTCTATATGTTCTCTTTAGAGACTTATATACTCTCTTGTAATCCATAAACAACTTATCATAGATATACGCATTTGCTGGATTTGGCTTATATGATTTAGCTTCTTTAACAAATAGTTTTGCATCACTAAATCCTTTTAATTCGCCAAGACCAATAAGTGCAATAATTGCAGCGCCTAAAGCACCAGCCATTCTTGGATTTTCTACAACAGCAAATTCGCTCTTTGTAATATCTGCAATAATTTGCATCCATGCATCATCAAGAGCCCCACCACCAATAATTCTGAATTGTCTACAGTGGAATCCATAATCCTTTTCATAATTCTCAAGAATCCATCTTAAGTTATATCCAATACCTTCATATAGAGCTTTCATTAAGTGTTCTCTTGTGTGAGTTGGTGTGATATTAAATAATGTTGATCTTGTTGTTGTTGATGAAACTGGGCATCTTTCTCCGCTCATCCAAGGTGTACAAATTAAGTGATCTGAACCTGCTGGAATAGAAGAGATAACTTCGTCCATATATTTATAGATACCTTCGCCTAGTTCTTTTTGTTCTGTTCTAAAGAATTGATCGCATAGCCATTGAATGTTGCTTCCTGCGGCTTCTGTTACACCTGCGATTAAATTCATCTCAGGGTCAGCAGATTGTAGAGCACCTGTACCATGCTTGAACTTTGTTTCTGTTTTTGATGTAGCGCCAACCCAAGCAGATGTTCCTAAATAAATATGGATTTCTCCATCTCCATTCATACCTGAACCAATAGCTGCAGATTGTGTATCATCACAACCACCAAATACTGGAGTTCCAACTGGAAGTTCCATTAATTGTGCTGCTTCTTGAGTAAGTCCGTTACCAATTAAATCTGTACTCTTTACAAGTGGTGGCAATTTAGACATATCGATGCCTACTATCTTTAGAGCGCTCATCCAAGTCTTTTTCTTTAAATCAAGACCATATGATGAAGCACCAGATAATTCTGCTACCATTTCACCTGTACATTTATATTTCAAAAATCCATTAACATCCAAGAAATACTTTGTTTCATTATAAACATCTGGTCTTTCTTCTCTTAGCCATTGGATCTTTGCAATAACGTCTTTACCCATAATAGGTGTGCCGGCAACTAATGTAAATATTCTCTTACCGCCAACCTTATTCATTAATTTTTGTGCTTGCTTTTCAGCTCTACCATCAACCCATGTTATATTTGGATGTAGTACTTTACCATAAGCATCAACTGGGATAATACCCATAGCTTGAGTAGAAAATACTATTCCCTTGACTTCGTCTGGTTTAATTCCAGCTTTCTTTACAACTTCTCTTGTAGTTTTGCAAACAGCATCCCAATAGTCTTGTGGGTTTTGCTCTACAAAAGATGGTGCTGGATAATAAGTTGGATATGGTTCGGCCATTGAAGCCACTATTTCGCCAGCAAAGCTAATTAAAACAGCTTTATCTGAACTTGTACCCATATCGTGTGCAATAATATACTTTCCCATTTTTAATCCTACTTACGCAAAAAGGGATTACGAATGTGCCGTAATCCCTTTTGTATTTTTTGTTAATTATTCAGCAAGAATTTTCTTTGCTTCTGCTTTCTTTGCTGCTGCTTCAGCCTTTTCTTTAGCCATAAATTCTTTAGCAGCTGCTTTCTTTGCGGCCTTTTCAGCCTTATGCTTAGCATTGTATTCAGCGATTTGTTCATCTAGTGGAATATCTCTTTCCTTGATTAGCTTGAATACATCTTCGAATCTGTTCAATGCTTCATCGATAACTTCATCTGTATCAGCCATAGATGTATATAATCTTGAACCAGCAAGTGTAACGATACCGTTAGCCATGTAAGCAGCACCCATTTGTTCCATAGCTTCTTTTCTTACCATCATCATGCTCTTCTTAGATAGAGCTTGTACAACATTGATGATGTTCATTGAAGAGAAGTCGAAACTCATAGCAGCTGAACACTCTAAGTGGCAGATTGAACCTTGGTTGTATGCAACATATGGTAATTTGTATGCTTCGATTAATCTTACAAGACCATCTGTTAATCTGTTACCAGCAAGACCAGCCTTTACGCAAGCATCATTCTTAGCGATTTCTTTAATAGCTGTGTAACCAGCCATAGAAGATAGTGGGTTAGCAGCAAGTGTACCACCAACATAAGCTTTCTTCATCATACCGCCAACACCAGCAGCCATCAAATCAACATACTTCTTCTTACCACCAACACCACCAGCAGCTGGATATCCACCAGCAACGATCTTACCGAATACTGTTAAGTCTGGTTGAACGTTGAATAAACCTTGAGCACCACCAACACCAACTCTGAAGCCTGTTACAACTTCGTCGAAGATTAGAAGTGCGCCGTACTTATCACAAAGAGCTCTTACCTTCTTGTTGTAATCCCAAGCAACTGGTCTTGTACCAGATTCTGGACCAACTGGCTCGATAAGAACGCAGGCTGTACCGCCTCTTAGTTCATTTAACTTTAAGTATTTTTCCATCATTTCGATGTTATCTGGTTGAACTTCATCAACTAGTGAGAAGATCTTTCCTGGGATACCATGAGATTCTAGGAAGTTTCTTGTTCCAGGAATCTTTAGACCATATACTAATTGATCTGACCAACCATGGTAAGCACCACCAACTTTGATGATTCTCTTCTTACCTGTTGCACATCTAGAAATACGGATAGCAGCCATATCAGCTTCTGTACCAGAACCTAACATTCTGAACTTTTCTACCCATGGCATATGCTTATTAATTTCTTTAGCAATCAATAATTCGGCTTCATGGAATAAACCTGTAACTGGGCCACATTCTTTGATTAACTTAACTGCTTCATCTTGAACAGCTTTGTAGTTAGATCCTAAAATTGTTGGACCACCAGCTTGTAAGAAGTCGAAGTATTTATTGCCGTCAGCGTCATATAAATAAGCTCCTTCTGCTTTAACCATACACATTGGGAATGGTTTGTTGAATGCTAAGTTGTGTTGAACACCACCAGGAATGAAACCTTTTGCTTCAGCTGTGATAGTCTTAGACTTAGCACACTTTTTCTCATAGTATCCCTTTACGATATCGTTTTCATAAACGTCTTTAGGAATAGCATAGATGTTTGCGTCTGTAAGTTCTTTTAGAGAATCTCTAATAGATTGAGGATCAGCCCAACGAGTTACGCCGTATCCCTTTTCTTGCATACCTTTTAATTCAGTATTGATTACCTTCATAACTTTTGCTCCTTTTTTTGTATTCACTAAAATTAATTTTAACAATTTAATCTCGCATAGTCAATATATAATATTTTATATATTTGTTTGATTTATGAACTATCAAAATGGGCGTTGCACTATCATTTTTAAATTATTCATTTAAAAGTTTCTATTGACTACAAAACTCATAAATTTTATACTTGTTAATGTAATTAATTTTCAATTAAAAGGTTAAAGGGTGATTAAACAATGAAAGAAAGCGAAATCAAAAGCTCGGCGCAATTAGTATTTAACAACATCAAAGAAATCATCGATTTGACTGGACCAAGACTTCCTGGCTCAGAAGAAGAAAAGCTTGGTGCAGAAAAATTCGCTGAACAAATCGAGAGAGAAACAGGATTAAAACCAGTATCTGAACCATTCAAAATGGCGCCTGTTGCATCTATAGGATTTATTCCAGTTTTAGGATATCTTGCATATGTGGCAACTGTTTTATTCTATCTTTCTCCAATCGCAAGTTTTATAGCTGCAACATTATTATTAATCTATGCAGGTCTACAAATCTTTACTTACACCGGTGTATTAGATTTCTTATTCAAGAAGAAGCCATCTCAAAATACATATGCAACACTTGAACCAAAATCTGGCGTTGTAGATAGAACTATTTTGTTATCTGGTCACATTGACTCTTCTTGGTGCTGGCAATTATCTGCCCTAAATCCAAATACAATGATGATTAAAACAATCATTGGCGTATTAAGTGTTGCAGGGATTGCACTTGTATCATTAATTGCTATTTGCAATCATGCTTATAGCTTTATGTTCTGGACAACATCAATTCTTGATGTTTCTTCTAAGACAATCAAAAACGTTGGATATTTAATTATGTACATCGTTCCAATCTTTGCTGTTCCTGGATGCTACTGGCTATCTCAATACTTAACATGGGATAAGAGAAAAGCTTCTCCTGGTGCAATGGATAATTTAACAGGTTGCGAAATCGCTCTAGCTACAGTTAAATACTACAATGATCATCCAGATGAATTACCAGAAAACACGAGATTAATCTGTGCTGCACTTGGATGTGAAGAAGCTGGATTAAAAGGTTCTTTAGCATTCTGCAAAGCTCATAAAGCTGACTTTAATGAACACTATTACAGTCTTAACCTTGATTCATTTAGAGATTACGACCATTTCAATGCAGTTAAGGGAGATACATGGTTGTTCTCTAAATTCGACAAAGATTTAGTTAATATGACAGTTGATACAATGAAGGAAATTGATGTTCCAACTCCTGGTATAATTGAAAACCCAGTTGGTGGTTGTGACTCTACTCCATTTTCTAGAAGTAAAGTAAAGACTGTTACAATTGCAGCTCAAGATCCAAGACCTACAAATTACTATCATACATACAATGATACGGTTGAAGGTTTAAATATGGCATCTTTAGAAAAAGGTGTTGAACTTGTTGTTAAACTAGTTCCAAAGGTAGTTGAATTCGACAAAAATCAAAATAAATAATTATAATTATTAAAACAATAGAATATTGGGTAGCCATTGATGTGACTACCCAATATTGTTTATTAACTTTTTGGAAGTTACTTTTTAATTAGCAATCTCATTGAATTTAATACGGCAAGCAACATAACTCCTACGTCTGCAATAACAGATACTATTAATGGGAATACTCCACCTGGAACTATTGCTCCCCAACTTAGGTCTAAAATCATAATTGCAAATTTAACAAATAGAGAACCTACTATATTTTCAAGAACTATCTTCTTCGTCTTCTTTGCAACTCTCTTTGCTTTTGCAATCTTAGATAAATCGTCGCTGACTAATACTATATCGCTCGCTTCAATTGCTGCATCAGAGCCAATTGATCCCATAGAGATTGCGCAATTTGATTCCATCATAACTGGAGCATCGTTAATACCATCTCCAACATAGATTAAACCGCCCTTTTGCTTTAACTCTTTAGCCTTATCCAATTTTTCGTTTGGAAGCAATCCACCTTCAACTCCATCCAAATTCAATTCTTTCGCAATTGCCATTGCTCTTTCTTTACTATCTCCAGAAAGCATCGTAATATACTCAACGCCTTCTTTCTTTAATAACGCTAAAGCTTCTTTTGCGCCATCTTTTATGACATCATCAATTTCTACATATCCAATAAACTTTCCAGACTTTGCAACATATATAACAATAGCAATTGACTCAGCCTTAACAACATTTATGTTGTTTTCAACCATCATTTGATAGTTTCCTAAAAGAACTTTTTCTCCATTTAATTTACATTCAATGCCTCTTCCAGATACTTCTTTAAAGCCTTCTACTTTTCCATCTATATTATCTTTAAAAGCTTTTGCAATTGGGTGAGAAGAATACTTCTCTACAATTGATGCTATCTCGTATGCTTCTTTAGAAGAATAATTAATAACACTAAATTCGCCTTTCGTTAATGTTCCCGTTTTATCAAAGGCTGCAACAGAAGCATTTGCTAATTCGTCTAAAGATGTAGATCCTTTTACAAGCACACCATTTCTAGCACCTGCACCAATTCCTCCAAAGTATGCAAGAGGCACAGAAATAACAAGTGCACAAGGACAAGAGATAACCAAGAAGCACAAAGCATTGTAAATCCATCTAGAATATAATTCCCATACGAAATTACCTTGTACAGCTCCAATAATCGTTGGAACAATTGTTGCAACAACTAATGCAAGAGCGCAAACTGCTGGAGTATAGTATTTTGCAAACTTCGTAATAAACTTTTCAGATTTTGTCTTCTTCTCGGCTGAATTCTCAACCAAATCTAAAATCTTCTTTACTGCAGAATCTTTATATTCTCTTATAACTTTTATTTGTATTGCCTTTGATATATTGATACTACCAGATAAGATCTTATCTCCTTCCTTTACATCCTTTGGCATTGCCTCACCGTTTAGTGACTTTAAATCAAGTGACGAATTACCATCTACAATAATTCCATCTACTGGGACTTTATCTCCAACTTTAATTAAAACAATATCGCCAACGTTCAACTCTTCTGGCGTTACAATTTCTTGTTTTCCATCGACAATCTTTATTGCCGTTTCACTCTTTAAATTCATTAATTTAACTATTGAGTTTCTTGATGATCCAACAGCCAATGATTGCAAGAATTCGCCAAGTTCATATAAGAACATAACCATTACGCCTTCTTCAAGACCATCGCCTCCACTGACGAAGCCAAGCACTATAGCACCAACTGACGCTATTGCCATCAAGAAGTTTTCATCGAAAACTTTTCCTTTTGCAACGTTCTTAACCGTATTAATTAGAACTTCGTATCCAACTACAATATATGAAGCTATGAATAAAACATATTCTATAATCTTTGCATACAATGGAAGTTCAAACCTTGACATTATAAATGCAGGCAAGAATATTACAAAGCTAACTATTAATCTTATTAAGTCCCATTTTTGCTCAAAGCCCTTCTTTTCTTCCTCTTCAACAATTTTAACTTCTTCAAAATGATTAATTGCATATTTAGCTTTAGCTAGTGCACTATCTTTATCATAAGCAATTTTAACTTTTTGCAATATAAAGTCTACATTTGCTTCTATACCATCGATTTTATTTAATTCTTCTTCTAGTTCTCTTGCACAATTAGCACAATCTAAGCCTTCTATTTTAATTACAATATCTTTTGTTGGCTCATCTTTAATTATTTCGACTTCTTCAAAATGAGATATTGTATAGATAACCTCGTCGAAGTGTTTTTCGTCGCAATCAAATTTAACTTTTTGATTAATAAAATCAACTTGAGCAGAAACAGATTCTATCTTGTTTAATTCTTCCTCTAGCTCTCTAGCACAGTTTGCACAATCTAATCCTTTAATTTTAACAATGTGCTTTCCGCCTTCTTCCTCTACAATCTCTACTTCTTCAAAGTGCGAAATTGCATACTTTACTTCTTCTAGATACTTGTCATCACAATCACATTTGACTTTTTGATTGATGAACTCCACTTGAGCAGAAACAGATTCAATCTTGTTTAACTCTTCTTCTAACTCCCTAGCACAGTTTGCACAGTCTAGGCCTTTAATTTTGATTATGTGTTTCATTATTTCTCCTCGCTGATATGTTCAAAGCCTATGTCAATTAGTGTTTTAACGTGATCGTCTTTTAATGAATAGTAAACAACCTGCCCTTCTTTTCTAAACTTAACTAAATTCATTAATCTTAAAGATTGTAATTGATGCGAAATAGCAGATTTTGTCATATTCAATAAATTTGCTAAATCACATACGCATAATTCGCTCTTTTCAAGCGCATGCATAATTCTAACTCTAGTTGAATCAGCAAACATTTTAAATAAATCACTTAAATCTAAATATTCATCATCTGAAAACATTTTGCCTTTAACTTCATTCACTTTATCTTCATGAATTATTTCACAATCGCATTCGTACTTTGACATATCATCCCTCCAATAGTTGAGCAATTATTCAACTATATAGTAAAACAAGTTGAAAATCATGTCAAGCAAAGTGTTGACAATTTGAAATAAATTTCATATTATGTAAATACCCGGTGGGGGTATATGGAGGATTAGATATGGCATGTCCTAAATGTTGTTCTAATTGTGAAAAACAAACAATAAGAACAGATGAAGAAATTAAAAAATTGATTAATAGATTAAATAGAATTGAAGGCCAAGTTAGAGGAATTAAAAATATGGTTGAACAAAATGCTTATTGTGCAGACATATTAATTCAATCTCAAGCAATTAATGCTGCTATTAATTCTTTTAATAAAGATCTATTAGAAAAACATATACACACTTGCGTAGCAAGAGATATTAAGGCTGGAGATGATAATGCTATCGATGAATTATCTAATCTAGTATTAAAACTAATGAGGTAATATGGATAAATATGATATCACTGGAATGAGCTGTGCGG
>CAMOQV010000002.1 GCA_946623205.1 uncultured Clostridia bacterium | reverse complement strand
ATTTTTAATTTGATCTATGACATCTTGACTGATTTTTAGACTTTTTACTTTTACCATTTTTGCACATTCGGTCTGTATATAATCTTTTGATAAATCATCAAAAAGTTTTAGATAATTGCTAAGTCGTTTTAAATGCATAGAATCCGAAAACTGGTTTATCATAGGAATTGTAACTTCATCTAGAGAATATATATATGACAGTATTATATCTTCGTTTGATAATTTTATATTTGGATCATTAGAGATATATGGCTCATGACAGTAATACTTAGTCCCATAATAAGTCTTAATCAATAAGAAAACCCCAGAAGTGTTGTTTATACTACCCAAAGCTTTCATTTCTTCCGAATACAACATTTTCATTCTAGCATACAATTTATTTGCAACTATAACATGTGTATTTAACGTTGAAAATAAATATTCCAACTCTTTATGTAGCAAAACAATTAAGTCTTTGTTTACTGAATTATCAATAATGTATTCATAAAATTCTCTATATTTATAAAATTCTTCCAGCTTTTTTAAACAACGCTTAATAATCCTAAAAGTTTCATCTGCTTCTGAATACGTCTTTTTAATCAAATACTCTTTAACACGATTTTCGTAATTACAAAAAGCATTATAATCATCAAATAAGAAAAAGTCATCAAACCCCGAACTCACTTTAGCTAATATTCTATTTATCGGAACAAAATTATTAATCAATTTTTCAATGCTACTGTCACTATATCCCTTAATCTTGAGCATTTTCGAAAAGTTTGCTATTGCTTCTGCTCTAACCTCAGTCTTTACTTCCAATGGTTCAACGGCATAGTGCTTTCTTAATAAAAAGAAACAACTTGCCAAGTCAATCCCAAATGCCTTTAATAGCCCCTGGATATTCATCATTGAATGAGTTGCTGTATGATTTGTATTTAAATATAAATTTTTATATTGAGTATAATTTGTTTTCTTCTCTTTCGAAAAAATTTCAGTTTTCGTCCAATCATAGCGAATACCCAACAATTCTTCTTCGGTCTTTGGATTAATACTATCGATAGCCTTTAATATTTCAATTGTCATTTTTGCCCATGAAGATGCAATTATTTCAATATCTTTATATTTAAATAGATATGGAATATTTTCATCTAAATGAGTCATAGGTATAGTCATATCATACTCGTAATACCTTTTACCATTTATAATATGGATTTTATATTCATCAATTAAAGCACTATTCATAGCATACCTCAATATTTAATGCCGATTAAAATTATAACATGTACTCAACTTTCAGAACAATACTGAAGTGTCAGCGCTAATGCTGTTTAATTGCCAGTGGTAATGAGACGTGTGCTTGTCTTGATACAAGCGCCTCGCTTCGCTCGTCGTCGACAAGCACGCGTCCCGCTAAATTTCTCGCTCGCCCTGGGTGTAGGAGACGCGAGTGGAAAAGCCCTTTTTCCACTTTCGCGCTCTATATCTATTTTTTTTGTTTTAGGTATGGGTTGAGTCGATTAAATATTTAGTCGGGATTTCGCAAAATCATTTAGTACGCGGACTTGTCTTGATACAAGTAGTTATTTACCTTTCCGATGTTTCCACACGTCTTTAATATCTTTTGCCATATCTTTAAATAAGTCTTTTAGCTGTTGTCTGAATTTTCTTCTTGCTAGTTTCTTTGCTCTATGCAACTCAAACCAATTCATGTTCCTACTTTCAATATAGCCTCGATTGTATCTTCGAAGTAATCCTTCATCATATTCTTTTTGTTGTTCTGTTAACCAATTTTTTGCTTTCATAAGTTTCTCTTTAAATTTCATTTTTACCTCCAAGTGGTGATGGGCGTGTCGCTTGTCTTGATACGAGAATATATATTTAAATATTTAGCATTTAAAACGCTTTTCTAATTGCCCTATATATTCATCCCCTTCTTTTAAACATTTAAATGTTGTATAGCTTAGATCATTTAATGTTGAGCTTGGGATATTCTTTGAAGATACAGGGCTATCTTTTACATTCATTAAATGCTTTACCATTCTTACCATAGTCTTAGGCAAATATTGAGCGTTTATTTCTTCAAAAGTACATCGTCCAAACTTTTTATTGAAATATGTGTTTTGTATGACCTCTTTAGGCTTATGCGCTTTGAAATTAAAATCGTTTACTTTTATGAATTTTCCAACAAGCTTTTTATCTGGAATATATACAAGACCATAGAAATACAATCTTTTAGATTCTTTTGTTCTTTCCCATACTCCTAAATATTTCCATCCTTTTCGCTTTGAAAATCTCTTTAGTTTTCTTAATAACTTTCTTTTAAATCTTTTCTCACTTAACTTGTTTTCATCATAAGTAAATGTTGCATAATAATTGAACTCTTCTAAATATCTATGTTTACAAAATGTTAACCGTCTTTTAGATCTTTCTTTTTCTTGCTTATATATAGCACATTTAGCTGCTACATCTGCATCTATATCTTTCATACCTTTTTCAATAAGCATTGTCTTTACACATAATATTCTTAAATCTACATCCCCAATACTTTTTGCAGCATGCATAGATTCTTGAAGAATATATTCAAGCCATTTCTTACGTCTTTCTTCTTTTTTCTTTTGCCTTTCAACTATTTGTATAGCGTTACCACCCATCATTGACCTCCTATTATTTTTAGCAACATCAATTGCCATATTTAATATATAGGTTTTAAAGGTGAGCTTTCGGGGGAGTAAAAGTGAGATAAATGGGTACAAAGGTGAGGTAAAGGTGAGATTTAGGTGTACTTTTAGTGTACTTATCGCTATCCACCACTATTCTACTCACCTCTACTCCCTATTTACTACCACGCAATCTCACCCGTTCACATGCTAGCATCAAATTGTCTTTCGGAAAGCGGGTATCAAAAATTCCCTTTTTGGTAAAGGTTCAGTTTCTTTTCCCCCTTGACCAATTCATTCCTTTTTGATTTTTCGAAGGTGTCGAAAGACAAATATAACTTAATAAGGAGTTGAAAAACTTAGATATGAAGAAAGCAGTAATATATGCAAGATTCTCATGTAGTTCACAAACTGAACAATCTATAGAAGGTCAGTTAAGAGTTTGTCATGAATTTGCTAAGAAGAATAATATCTATATCGTCAATGAATACATAGATAGAGCTAGATCTGGTACTAATGATTCAAGACCTTCTTTCCAACTTATGATGAAAGATTGTAAAAAGCATGAATGGGAAATGGTTATTGTCTACAAACTAGATAGATTCTCAAGAGATAAATACGATACTGCTGTACATAAGCATACACTTAAAGAAAATGGTGTTACTGTTGTTTCAGCCACAGAACATATTCCTGATACTCCAGAAAAGATTATCTTTGAATCTATGCTTGAAGGTATGGCTCAATACTACTCTGCTGAATTATCTCAAAAAGTTAAACGTGGACTAAAAGAAAGCTACGAAAAAGGATACTTTACTGGAGGCGCACTTCCACTTGGTTATGACCTAAAAGACAGAAGATGTGTTATAAACGAATACGAAAGAGGCATTGTCCTTGAAATCTTTAACAAGTTTGCTGATGGATACAACGCTACAGAAATAGCAGATTCTTTACAAGAACGAGAGGTTAAAAACAAATCTGGGCGATTAATCACAGATAAAATGATTTACAAAATCTTGATTAATCCTAAATACACAGGAAAAGTTGAGCATGATGGAAAAATCTACACTAACATCTATCCTCAAATAATAGACGATGATTTATGGGCTAGAGTTTCTGCTCTCCATGATAAATATAAAGATATGAGAAGAAATAACTATCTTGCTTATGGATATATCCTATCTGGAAAACTAATATGTGGGCATTGTCGTGCCCCATTATATGGTGCTTCTGGTAGAAGCTGTAATGGATCAAAATATATGTACTATTCTTGTAGATCGAAATCCGAGAAACATGCTACTTGCCCAAACAAGAATGTTAATAAAGAGTGGTTAGAAAGTCTTGTCCTTGAAACTACATATAAACTATTCTCTGAAATAGGATTATTAGATGAGATTGTTAAACAAGAATGTGAGCTGTTAAACAATGAAGAAACGGAGAACTTAGAATTGGTGGTATTAGAGAGAAGAAAAGCCGAACTTGAAAAACAACTCGAGAATCTTATAATCGCCGTCTCTAATGGCCTAAATAACGACTCTGTTAAGGCAGCGATAACAAAGCATGAAGAAGAACTTGCAGATATTGATTTTGAGCTCGCTAGAGCCAAAGCCCTTGATAGAAATAGACTAACACCAGATATTGTTGAAGAATATGTTAAATCCGTACTAATTGGAGAGATAAAAGATGATATACATTTTAAGCGCCAAATCATACATAATCATATAAAGCAGATAATTGTGTTTGACGATAAGATTGTAATAACCTATTATCTGGGCCCACATAAAGGACCACATAGTAATAATCCAAAGGATTATGGTGACGTAGAAGTATATACGGATGAGGCTGCTTATGAAAAGGCAGCTTTTTCTTTTGATATTAGTTCTACTCGCCTTGCTAACATTCCGCCACAAAGGTCTCAAGCGCACTACTGGTTAGTATATAAAAACCATTTTGCATTGAAGCTAGTCTTTAAGAATTATACTAAAATAAATGATGATTAATTTAGCGCGAAATGCCATTAATTAGCTTATCGAATTACTTTCATTCAAATGATAAACATGCAACTTAAATATGAGTAGATTTATTATTGTTTTTCTCTTTTACATAAAGAACAAAATATTTACTAATTAAATATAAATTTAAAACAGCAATTGCTATAAGTGAAGCCATTTCCATATACATCGTATCATCGCTACCTGTATCAAACGTAGTTATTAATGCATTTTCTAACATATACATAGTAAATGCCGCATATACAATTCCAAGCCACCCAAAGGTTTCTTTTTCTGTATTTTTATGTTTAATTAAATCTTTTATTGCAAAGCCCATCTTTAAAAACGCAAACAATGCATATCCATAAATTACCCAATCAAATATTAGATTTGGAGGTTCTTTGAATTTTATAGTCTCCCCTAAAGTAACAATCAACGGAATTAATAACACAATATATAAAATTGCCAAAAGCAAATACTCTGTAGATGTCTTTATGTTCTTAAATAAATATTTAACCAAAAACATAATAACTATAAATACATAGCAAAATAACATATAGTTCATAGATAGCCATGAAAATGACATAATGCATCCAACCATATGAATAACGCCAAAAACAAGCAATCCCACGATTGTAAATATAAAATTTAAATCATATTGTTTTAACTTATTAATAAAATCTTTCATATCCATTACTAAAACCTTGGCAATTCGTCTAATGTAATAATTTTCCCATCATTATATAATGCATTTAGAGCATCAATTGTATTATCTTGCGTTAACCATGTTGTATGCCATGTCATAAAATATGTCCATGTCGTTTTATTTAATTCTTCTATTGTTGGATTAGTTCCACATTCATGATAAGCCGTAGGCTTGTTGCCTTTATTTAATTTATTGATGCGTTTGTTTATAACAATATGCTTACCTGCAGCATAACTATCTGCACCAACGATGTCACAATAATCATCTCCTGGATACCAATCTTCCGCGCCTTTTCCTTTTGCGTCTTTATCCCAATCGTAATTCATATGAGAATATCCTAACACCCAAATTAAATTATCTAGCTTCCAATAATTTGTATATCTTTCATACATTGTGATCCAAAGCTTTTTGAAGTTTTCAGGGCCACCTTTCGACCACCAAAACCAATCTCCATATAACTCATGGAACGGTCTCCACAAAACAGGAACACCCGCCTCTTTCAATTCTTTCAACGCAGCTGCACCTTTATCTAATCCTGCAATCATTTGCTTATATGCATCTGTTCCTTCTGTGAACATGTCATCCCAATTGTCTACAACATCTTCCTTGCATTGATTATATCCGCCTGAAAAGTTCTTACCTGTATGCCAACAGATTGTTACTATACCGCCCTTTTGCCACCATTTAATAGCTCTTTGATTAACGCCAGCAAAGTCATCGTTGATATAGTCAAATCCTCTGATTGCGGGATATTTGCCCGTGTGTTCATAGATGTAATCAAATTCGTAATCTTCAGAAATCCAAGTAGATTCTTGTTGACCAGAAAGCACGCTAGTGCCTGTTAAAGAAATTATATAATCATAAACGCATTGAGCTTCTTCAGATTTTGTGCCCTTAGATAAATGCAATTCTTTATCTTTGCATCCAACAAACATAATTAAAGAAATACAAATAAATAGAAAAACGCAAAATAATTTTTTCATAATCTTCCCTTTTATTGCACTTCAATTCTAACTTATTATTGCATTGTATGCAATGAAGAGATTAATAAACGAATTTTGTATCCATTGTGAAATAATTAAATACGCTCTTTTTACAAGTTGGCCCTTCTGGCGCATTTTGCAGTCTTGGATATAATTGGACTGGATAATCAAACCCATAATTACCCCATCTAATTATTGCATTTGAGTTTTCGTTATAAAAATCATGGTCAAAACAAGTATTCCACTCGCTATTCCCTATCCCCTTTCCAGACCAAGTTAGAGCGTCATATGAATATGTTTCTAAACTGTTTCCTTCCCAAGTATCCCAAGCCTCGCCTTCAGAACATACATCTGAAAGTTTTATTATAAACAAATCTTTGTATACATTCTTTCCTGCATATGGCCAAATGCCATGGCTTCCATTTGCAATATAGCCAACAGGATGTGTATTATCAATTTTTGGCACATTCTCCCAAGGCATATATATTCTTTCACTATGGATACTATATTGCGCAAATATCGGCGTTATATACCAATCTTCCCCGTCTTTATCTAAAAGCAATCTAACATTTAAATGTTCCCAATCGCCAATATGGTTACCAAATTCTATACCGAACATTTCTTTTGCTTTATTGTATGGGAAATAAAGATAATAGCAAAGATCTAAATACTTATATTCTTTTTCTACAATAAAACCATATGTTTTCATGTTTTGCTTATCACCATACAAATAATCTGATTTATAGTTTGGAGAATCCAAATCTGAAATCACACCCATATATCCATCTGGAGATAAAGTACGAGTTAAATTTTGCAAAGCAAATTCAACAGAAGATGCATAATACTGTTCATCTTCATCCCACCAAAATCTTGGCGCATACGATTTTAAAAGATCATATTTTGTTTCGTCATTCAATTCATTAATCTTTACTCTATTTGTAGATAATTTTTCTACTTTCATAGAACCGATTTTGCCTGAATAAACGCCTTGATAATAAACTTCTGTTTGTTTTCCTTTAAAATTTTCTTTTGAATAAATAATGGCCTTATAACCTCCATCTAAATAAACATCTTTAACTTTTTTATTTATAGAAGGATAATCTCCCACTTCAAATTCATCAAAAGCAGTATTTGAATTATAAATTGCGCATGGTGCATTAACTAAAGAATAGTCTTTTTCAAATTGAGCTATTGCTCTAATTTTTTTAGATCTTATCTCTACAGAATCTTTACATGCAACAAAGTTGCAAAACCAACAAAAGAATTTAAATCCATCTCTTTCTATTTCTGGAAAATTATAAGTTGAGAACGCCTCAACATAGATAACTTCTTTATCTGGCTTACCTTTTGCACCATTATATTCTATTGTTAATTCACACATCTCCCCTTCTTTTATCATTCTATCTGCATGAACTGGTGAATAGGTATACGACGAATTAAGCACAAAAATGACAGTAGATAAAATAACTACCACCAAAAGTAAATATGCAATAACAATAACCCAAAATCTCTTTTTACTAATACACATTTTAATCATTATAAAAAAGCGCACTTAAAAAATCTTTAAGTGCAGCATCTAGTATTAATAATATTATAACTCTAATTTTACTAGAATATATGTGCATTTAATTTAATCTTGTAAAATTATTATTTTTTATTTATGATATAACTAATCTAAATACTTGAGAGGTTATATGGAAAAGGAACTAAGAATTGGATTAATAGGACCTGGCCACATTGCTAACAAGATGGCTTCGACAATTAAAAGATTGCCAGGATTTTGTAATTACGCAGTTGCTTCAAGATCAAAAGATAAAGCTGAAGCATTCAAAGAAAAATATGGTTTTCAAAAAGCATATTATTCATATGAGGATATGTTGAAAGATGAGAATGTAGATATGGTATACATCTCTACTCCACACTCTGTACATTTAGAGCAAATGGAATTGTGTTTAAAATACAAAAAGCCAGTTTTATGCGAAAAGGCACTAACAACTTCTTTAAAAGACACTCAAAGTATTTATAAAAAGTTCGAGGAAGCTGGTGTATTTATATCTGAAGCATTGTGGACTAGCTTTATGCCTTCAAGAAAATATATTCAAGAATTGCTATATACGAAAAAGAAAATTGGAAACATCAAATCTATGACTGCAAAATTTATGGTTCCTTTGATGCATAAAGAACGTGTTACATCTAGAGCCCTAGGTGGCGGTGTATTAATGGACATCGGAATCTACCCAGTATCTTTCGTGTTTAGAACATTAGGCTTTGATTATGAATCATATGACGTTAACAATATCGTATATAAAGATGGCGTAGATATAAAAGAAGATTTAACATTTAATTACAAAAATGGTGCTAAGGGCATCTGTAAAGTTGATGGCACATCCAAACTATCTCTAACGGTTAAAATTGAGGGCGATAAAGGAAAAATGAACATAGATATGGTAAATTGTCCAAACCTTATTACAACTAAAAACAAATATGGCATTTTGACTTCTTGTAAATGGACTAAGCCAAAATATGGCGGATTTGAGTATGAATTAATTGCAAGCAAAAAAGCCATACAAGAAGGCAAACTAGAATGCGAAGAATGGACACATCAAAACTCAATTGCATTTGCAAAAATAATAGAAGATCTGTTCAATTCAGATAAAGCTCAACAATAAAAATATGAGGCTGTTATGTAACAGCCTCAACTTTTTCTTCTTCTATTTTATCTTCATCTTGTTTTATGTATTTATAATATTCATAGGTTGAATACTTTTTAGTATTCTCTAACATCGTATTATAAATCTCATCACGCAATTTATTTATGCGTTCTTTTTTAGGTAATTCTAAATCTGGATAGAATGGCCCATCACATATAGCTATCATCTTTGGAGATTTTGAGAACTTCTTCTTTTGATAGCACATTGTTATTGAAAATGATGGAACATTATATTCACATGGATATGCCATAGAACCTGGGATGAAATTTCTAACGCCAGTAAAATATGGCCAAATATGAGCTTCTGGATAAATTGATATAGAATCATTTTTGTCCAATCTTGATTTCATAAATTTCATAAAATTCTTTTTTGCAGATATTGTATTTCCTAAAGGCAATGCGCCTACTCCGGCAACAAGCGGACCAATTACAGGAATTGTTACTGGTTCAGAGCCACATACAACTTGGTTTTGGCCCCAATGAACTAGAGATCCAACAGTTGCATCTGGCAAATAATTAGTGTGGTTAGCATATATAAAGCAACCCTTTTTGCCGCGTTGTCTAAACACCTTTTTGTTAACGAATTTTAAATTAAAGATAATTTTATTTAAAAGCCACAAAACTGGCTTTGCTAAAATATAATACAAAGTTTTAGATAATGCCTTTAAAAAAAACTTATCGACTTTGAAGTAATTATACTTCTCGTCGATTTGTTTCTTTGCCATATCTTGAGTTGAAGCAAAATCATCATTCAACTCATCTTTGTAATATATTGTCTTTACTGGTATGTTTTTCTTACACATGCTTTTTATTATATTCCTCGATAAGCATATTCTCTAATTGATCAACGCACTTATCTACGGCATATTGTTTTGCATACTCAACATATTGCTTAGATAACGCCTTCTTCTCTTCGTCATGCTCTATCCAATAATCTATTTTAGCACTTAAGTCCTTATAATCGCCAGCCTTGAATTTATTATTCTCTGTTAAGGCAAATTGGCTAGTAGCACTAATTGGACTATCTGAGATAACTGGAACCATACCACAAGCGAAGGCTTCCATACAAGAAATAGCTTCTATTTCTACATCTGAAGCATGTACATATAAATCTAAATAATTCAAAACTTTAATTAAATCTTCTTGTTGCATCCAACCAATATATGCTTCGTTCTTTAAATATTTCTTTGCCATATTCCTAATATCCATTAACCATGGACCGCTACCTGGCAATAACAATTTAATCTTATCTGCATATTTTGAATGTGCAATTGCTTTTATAAGAAGGTCTTGTCTCTTTTCTCTAGAGATTCTTCCAACCATAGCAATTAAATAATAATCTTTATATTCTTCTGGTCTTTGAGCTTCTATTGGATGGAATTTAGGAGCAATACCATTAGATATTACTTTTAATTCTGCCTTATAACCATGACTAGCTAATTGATTGGCAATCATTTGAGATGGACAGTGGATAACATCAAATTTTCTATAGAAATAATCCTTGTATAACTTATAAATCCAACTGTTTAGAGCTTTCCATTTTCCTAAATAAATACTTGATGTTATATTTTCTGGTTGAACATGGAATGCTGAAGTTGTCGCAATTCCATGCTTATCACAATATATCTTAATTCTTCTACTGAAATGGAATGGGGTTAAGAAATGAACAACATCTGCTCCTTCTAATGCCTCTTTAATTATTTTCCAGTTAACTTTGGCCATTATAAAGCCATGAGCTTTACATGCCCAATATAATGGTAAAAATCCTTTATCTATACCAGTTGCGTAAACTCCTTCCCAGTCATTTCCTATTCCTGTTAACACTCTAACATCATGACCCTTTGCTCTTAATCTTGAAACAAGATGTCTTGCAGTCATCGTAGTTCCGTTGGTTGTTTTTCCAAAATAATCAATAACAACTACTATTTTCATTATGTACTCCTATGTTTGACGTGGCTATTATATCATTATCATATTTATTATTGCAAGTAATCGCGCGGATATAAATATAGGGGCTAGAAACTAACACATTTTGGCATATTTTCGCAAATACGACTTCTTTTATATTTCTCAAAATAAAGAGAACTCACAATAGTTAAATTTCAATTGCGAGTTCCCTTTGGTCATATGAGAAGTATAATTATGAAGTTTTCCTTTCACTATATTTGTATGCAATCTAGCGCAAGCATAACTACAAAGCCAATAAAGAAAGCCCAAACTCCATAATGATTTTGTCCATCACTTGCCATTTCCGGAATCATTTCTTCAGCAACAACATAAATCATGCATCCTGCAGCAAATGCTAAAGCCCATGGCATTATACCCTGTATTTGCATTGCTAAGAATAAGCCAATTACCGCCGCTATTGGTTCTACAATTCCAGATAACATACCAAATAAAAATGCTTTACCAGAAGAGCCTGTTTCCCCTTTTATTGGCAAAGAGACAACAGCTCCTTCTGGTATATTTTGAATACCAATACCTACAGCCAACAATAAAGCTCCCATTAGTAAAGATAAATTATTAGTTTGAGATAACGCAACACCAAATGCTATTCCGACAGACAATCCTTCTGGAACATTATGGATTGTTACTGCTAAAAACATTTTCGAAGTCTTAGATAACCCCTTTGCGTTAATACCTTCTTCTTTATTTTCGTTAGCATGGAAATGTGGAACTAATTTATCTATTAACCATAAAAATCCTGCACCAAGTATTATTGAAAGCCCAACAACAGCCCAATTTGGCATATATGTAATTTCCGCCTCTAATGCAGGCTTAATTAGCGAGAAGAATGATGCAGAAAACATTACGCCAGCTGCAAATCCCATAAATATGATATTCCATTTAGGAGATATTTCTTTTTTGCGAATAAAGAACACTAAAAGCGCGCCTAAAGTTGTACATATAAATATTAGCGATATTCCAATTAACGGATATACAAATTCTGGCATATTACCTCCTATCCTATATTATGTGAAATAAATTTCATATTCATATTCATTATATCATTAAATATTGTGAACTTCAATAAATTGCCTATCTATATAGAAAATACGAGCAAGATATCCTGCTCGTATTTTCAAGTGTTTTTGTGATTGGCTTACATTATTTCTTATTTATTTGTGATCTGCATGCTGCACAATGCGCACAGTCTCCTCCACAGTCGCAAGAACTTTTACCTTGCTTCTTTTTTACTATGGATGCAACTACTACTCCTATTACGATTGCTGCACATGCTACGATTAACAATATTTCTAATGGTCCCATTAATTCAACCTCTTTGCTGCTTTTTTATTTCTCATAATGATGCATGCAACTAAGCCGGCACAAGCTACCATCCAAATGAATATTGTCCACCACCAAGAACCAACTGTGTATATGATTGCTGATACTACATATGAAGCTACTAGCCAGAATACTAATGTCCAGTGGTATGTTGACTTGTTACCAAGTTCAGCTTTTGCTGTAGCTACTGCTGCAAAGCAAGGAATTGTTGTCATATTGAATGCGATGAATGCTATCAATCCTGGGATTGTAATTCCTGTTGCTTGAATCATAGCTTGAACAGCATCGATTCCATCTTCTGCATCAATTGCTAATCCTCCAAGATCTAGACCTGTTACGGCAGCTAGACAAGCAGCTAATGTTGCGAATGTAGCAATTACGTTTTCTTTAGCGATTAAACCAGCTACAGCAGCTACAACGAATACCCAACCTAAAGATCCTAATTGTGAACCAAATCCAAGTGGTGTAAAGATTGGTTGTACTAATTGAGCAATACCAGCTAAGATACTTTCATTTACTTGTTCATCTTCTAGGAATGTCCAGTTGAAGCTGAAGTGTGTTAATGCCCAAATTACGATTGTAGATGCAAGGATAATTGTGAATGCCTTCTTTACGAAATGCTTTGTCTTATCCCAAAGGTGAGCCATCAAGTTCTTAAATTGAGGAACGTGATATGTTGGTAATTCCATAATGAATGGAGGTGTTTCGCCCTTTAGTGTTGTAGATCTCATCAAAAGTACACATACAATAGCTGTTACAATACCAAGCAAATACATACTAAATGTTATAACATCTGCATTACCTACTCCAAAGAATGCTACGATAGCACCTGCAACTGCTGTTAAGATTGGCAATTTAGCACCGCATGAGAAGAATGGGATAACTCTTACTGTGGCTGTTCTTTCTTTATCGTCAGCTAAAGTTCTTGTATTAATCATAGCTGGAACTGAACATCCAAAGCCCATGATCATTGGCATAAATGCTCTACCAGATAAACCAAATCTTCTGAACATTCTATCTAAGATAAATGCTATACGAGCCATATATCCTGAATCTTCCAAAATTGAGAAGAATAAGAACAATACTAAGATTGGTGGTAAGAATGATAATACTGCTGAAATACCATCAAATATACCGTTGTTAATTAACCCGATTGCCCAAGGTGCCATTCCACTTTCTTCTACAAGGCCACCTAGCCATCCAAAGAATTCGCCGACAATTAAGTCGTTCCAAACATTATTAATCCAAACGCCTGGCGACATAACAGCACCATCGTAGAATGTAGCTAAAATTCTAACACCAAAATTAATTGGATCACCATCTTCATTTAAAAGTCCTAAGTCTTCTAGTGATGGCAATGAGAAAATCTTTCCTAAGAATAGTAAATCTTCACCGAATGTTAAATGGAAAATACCAAATAAGATTACTAAGAAAATAGGAATACCCCACCATTTATGAGTTAATACCTTATCTGCCTTATCTGATTTAGACATCTTAGTTGTATCTTTAGATTTTTTAGATAATACAGAAGCAAAGTTTGAAGAGATATATTTATATCTAGCATCAGCAACCAGTGCTTCAAAATCACCACCAAAGATTTCATCATTAAATGTCTTTTTAAATTCTTCAACCATTGGAAGCGTTTCTTTATGCATGTTAGCTTCAATTTCATCTTGTTCAACAAGCTTTACAGCATGGAACAATGGATTGGCAACATTTTGACCCTTTAGCGCAATCTTTACATCGCCAATTAAATGGCCAAGAGGAGATGTTTCCAAAACTGTTGAACCTTCTCTAATCTTTTTGCTTTCGTTGAAAGCTTTATCCATCAATTCTTTTAATCCAGTTTCTTTTAATGCAGATATTTCTACAACAGGAACACCAAGTCTTTCTTCTAGCAATTTAGCGTTGATAGAATCTCCACTTTTCTTTACTGCGTCCATCATGTTAAGCGCTACAACTACAGGAACATCCATTTCTAGTATTTGTGTTGTCAAGTATAAGTTTCTTTCTAAGTTAGTAGCATCTACGATGTTAATAACGCAATCTGGCTTTTCATCCAATATATAATTTCTAGCAATTAATTCTTCTGGTGTATATGGTGACAAAGAATAAATGCCTGGTAAGTCAATAATCTTAACAGGTTCTGCGCACTTTTTGTAAACACCATCTCTCTTGTCTACTGTAACACCTGGCCAGTTACCAACATGTGCTGTAGATCCAGTAAGAGAATTAAACAATGTTGTTTTACCACAGTTTGGGTTTCCCGCTAATGCAAATCTCTTCATGATTGTACCTCCACTTTAACACATGCAGCTTCTGTCTTTCTTAGTGTTAATTCATAACCTCTCAACGTGATTTCTATTGGATCACCAAGAGGAGCCTTCTTTCTTAGAAAAACTTCTGCGCCTGGGGTGATGCCCATATCGAAAAGTCTTCTCTTAATTTTTCCTTCGCCAAGAACCATCTTTACAATGCCTTTCTCGCCTATAGAAAAATTGTCCAATGTTTTTTCCATAATCTATATGCTCCTTTAAATTTTTTCCTACGCTACAAATATATGTGTTGATAGATTGCGATCTAACGCGATTCTACCATCCTTTATCTTACAAACGACTGTTCCACCTGATGAACTTAGGATTGTAATATCTCCATTTATTGTGATACCCAAATTCTCTAAATGCTTCTTTGTTTTTTCGTCTGCAGATATTCTAACTATTTTCAATATCTTATTAGTTGGTGCTAATACTATTGGCATAATGTAAACCTCTCTTTGTGAAATATGAAACCAATTTCACTTTCACAATTTTATATTAATATCCAAATTTTCTATTGTCAAGCATTATATGAAACATTTTTCATATTTTTTAATATAAATATTACATCTTGCAATAATGTGTCGATTCGGTATAAAATAGTCGTATGGGAAATGAAATTAGAGAACCTCGACAAGAGAGATCAAAGCAAAAAAAAGAAGCTATTATAAAGGCTGCCTACAAAGTATTTTCAGATGTCGGCTATTACAACACTAACACTGCAGACATCGCAAAGGTTGCAGGCGTTTCTACTGGTATTGTTTACGGATATTTCAAAGATAAAAGAGATATATTGTTTTATGTATTAAAAATATATATTAATGATATAAAAGCTCCTATTATCGAATATTTAGATTCTATATCAGCACCTATAGATGTTGATGAGCTTTCTAAGTCTTTAGTTGCACTAACAACAAAACTACATCATACAAATGCAAATTTACATAATATCTTACATTCTCTTGCAGACACGCATAATGATATCAATGAAGAATTTATGGAATTAGAAAAAACAATTACAGAACTTGGAGCTCAAAAATTAATCGAACTTGGATTTGAAAATAAAAATCTTACAGAAAAAGTTCATTTAATTATGGATATTGTTCAATCTTATGCACACGAATACTTATATGACAAGCATGATTATATAGATTATGGGCAAATGTCCGAATTAGTTTGTGCAAGCATAACAAATATATTAAATAGTTAATCTTTAGTCTTTAACAAACAAATTAGAATAAATATAATTTCTAAAACATTTATAGCTGCAACAAAAATTGCGGCTATTATTATGCCTTGAGATTGTAAAAGCGCGCCAACACCTAGCATAATTCCAAGCACTAAAGCAACAAGCAATGCTATAGCATCCACGATTGCCATAATTAATAAAGACATATATACAGCTACTTTATGTTTGTCTTCTCTAAACATTACCAATAAATCTCCAAAGCTTTTATTTCATCCTCTGTATTATACCCGCTAAACATACCCTCGACACTATCGTACGCATCGTATACATACTCAAAGAATGACGACTCATAGCAAATATACAAAGCATGAGGGACTGATTCTTTAACCAAATAAGCATTATTACTCAAATATGTGCCAGCATTGTTCATAAATGGCCAAAGCCCAGCAAGCCCACCTAATAATTTGGCCTCATATGTGCCTTGCAAATCAACTTCATATACTGAATAGCAATCTTTTATGACAATTGGCAGACGATTATATATATAATCATATTCTCTAAAGCCACCAACTATTCCACCCACATAAGACCTTGATATAGTCTTTATAGTTATAACGCTAACCTTTCCTAAGGATGCACATGAATCAAATGTTGGATAATTATCTACAAAATAATATTCACCAGTTGACGCAATACCACCAATCTTTGCATGGAAATATTCTCCATCGCAAATTATTTCACCCAAATTCTTTGAATGCTCAATGGTTAAATAGTTATCGCAAGCAATTCCGCCCATAAATACATAGGCCCCTTTTTCATTCGTTGCTTTTAGAGAAATCTTACCTTCATTAATGGCATTTTTAATATTTCCAAAATTTTTGATTGCCATAGACGCAACCATTAAATCGCAATTGAATGCATTTGTCGTTTGACTAATATTGGTTTTATTTTGAGCATTTTCTATAGTTCCTGTATTTACATAAGAAACAACAGCCCCATTTACTTCTTCCATTTCAATATTACCCAAAGCTTCAACATTTAAAATCGCATTTTTATTTTGCGCGCTAAACCCGCCAAAAACTACATCATTAACACCGTTACCTATAATGTTTAAATTTGAATTTAATACACAATTTTTAATTGTTCCATTGTTTTCATTTGAATAAACAGAAAGATTTAAAGTAACGCTAGATGCGGCATTGCCTGTATATTTCAAATTTCCTAATATATCAACATTGACGCCATCTAATGTGCCAGTTAGATTTGTTACTAACACTGATGCAGATGTTTTTGTTTCATAATTTAAAATAATACTAAAATTAACATTTTTGATAGTTCCAGATATTTCTTTAAATATAGTTCCTGTTTGATTGTTTATAGTTATTGTATGACCATTGCCATCAATAATTCCGCTATAACTATCAAAATCCAAATTATCAACTTCAATATCTCTATCTAAAATGACATATGAGTTAGACTCTATTGCCTTTATAAGTTGAGATTCGCCCACAACCTTATATGGTCTATCTTCGCTACCATTTCCAAGCGAATAAACAAATCCACCAAGAACGGAAAATACAATTGCTACAACGAGCAATATCGCCATAGCAGCCAAAGATGTTTTTATAAAGTTCTTATCTATTGGTTGCTTTGGTAAGACAATCTTTGTTTCCGTAGCTTCAACCTCTTTTGAATACTTAATAGATTCAATCATCTTTATATTCTCAATTGTTGAATTAGTCTTTATCGCTTTTGGATATACAGCTTCTACACGAGTTTTCTTATTTAATATACAAAGCATTTCAAGCGGATGCACTATACAATCTTTCCCAGCATATAAACGTATACATCTTTTAGCTTTAGATTTAAAAAGTATATACATCTCGCTATTTTCTGGATATATTGTATATGATCTTATTTGCAAAAGCTTATCTTCAAATTCTTTAATAATATGTCTAGAATTATACAAATAACACAACGAAAGAATTGGAAATCTTCCATAAGATAGCGTCAAAGCTTGAGCATCTTGCATACATGCTCTAAATGCTTTTATATCATCTGCCTTTATAGCTTTAAAGATTTCCTTATCTATTCCTTGTAGCATTATCTTTTAGTCTTAACGCCTCTTTCGTTTGCCCATTTATCTAATATTGCAAATATATATTCTTCGTTTACGCCTTCTTTCTCTATAGTATTTTGAAGAAGTTTATTGGTTGTCTTATATGTCATAATTAATTCATCAACAGTTTTGTTTTCGTCTTTTAATTGTCGTGCCAACTCTTCACTATCTTTTTTAATAGCATCAACCTTTTTCGAAGTTTCATTCAAAGACTGTGCAACATCTTTGTTGATAAAATCACTTACTTTTTGAACGTTATTATTGTATGAATCTAAAGCTCTTTCTAGATCTTTAACATTGTAGTTTATCTTCTTTTCTTCGATCAGTTCATCTAACCTTCTCATTTGTTCTTGAGCTTTCTTTTCAATCTCATTTAAAGTTGAAATCTTTTCTTCAAATGCTTCGAGATTTGATGAAATCTTAGATACATCAGAAATGTATTTATTACTATTCTTTAAGAACGCATCAATACTTGATGCCAAATCTGCAGACTTTTTAGATTGATTAGAAAGATTATCATAAATCTGATTAAGTTTTGTTTTCGCATCGCCATTAAAAGCCAAAGATAGCTTTTGCAAATCTTCCTCCATTGTAGAATAAGTGTCTGCTAGCTCATGTAACGAGGTTTGTATAGGTGTTAATATGTCCCTATAACCTTTAAATGCACTAATTAAAGATTGTACTTCGTTATTTTCCATACTTCGTTCTCCTTTTGTGAATGCTATTTATAATAGTTTGTTGAGTTGACTTTATTTTATTTAAATCATCCTTTAGAGTATCCAAAATTAAATTCTTGGCGATATCGTTATCTTTTACTTCATTGTAAAATTCAACAATGTCATATTCTAAATTTGATCCATTTGACTCGCACGCCTCTAAAAGTGTTATTAATTTATCATCGTGTGAAATTCTAAATTGTTCTTTTGCATCGTCTAAAAGACCCATCTTCCAGAACTCAATTCCTGCTTCTCTATTTTGATTTCGTCTTATATACTTTTCATAAATATCTATCTTTACGCTTTGAAGATGAGCATCATCTTTATCTAATCTCTCCAAAAGCACTCTTGCGTTGTCATATTGCTCATGTCTAATAAATTCTTCTATTCTTTCAATTATTTCTTGTCTGTCTAAATCTACTTTACTTGCAACGCTCTCCAATAAATCAAATGCCGCCTTATCTGAAAGTGCATCAAAATTATTATCGAAGAAATTCTTAAATAGATTTATATTTTTTCCTTCTACTACAAACAAATTTTGCTTTGCACGAGTTAATCCAACATAGAACAAATTAAAATAGTATCTATATACAGAATTTTCTTCTGCCTTTTTCTTTTTAATTATTGTACGTTGTAAATAATCCCATTTTTGAGAATTGTCAGATAAAACATCCAACAAGATAACAAAGTTTCTCTCTAACCCTTTTATTTCAGATATAGTCAATATTTCTTGTCTTGGAAACATAGCCCTTAAAGCTTGCTTCCTTTCCTTTGTATCGACAACAAGTGTTACATCTGAATAAGCCTTATTCTTTAGGTATTGTATAAAGTTAGAACTATTTATATAAACCGTTTTTGCAAGCAACTCATCATCTACACTCTTTCCTCTAAGGACAAAGCTGTGCGTACCAAATTGCTCTATATTTAATTCGCTTAAATTATCTATTATCTTTTCTATCTTTTTTGAATTTCTGTAGTTATTTCTTAGTTCTACAACATTAGCATAATTCTCATCAAACATTAATCTTTTCAAATAAGCGAAGCTAAAATATGCAGGGTTAATCATCTGAAGTGCATCACCTACGCAGAACATCTTATATGAAATTTCTCTAAACATGTTTAGATTTATTTGAGTAAAGTCCTGAACCTCATCTAATACACAAAGCGAATATTTATCTATACTATTTAATCTTGAAAGTATATATCTTGATGCGATATTATTGTCTATCTTATTTGAAGATTCTAAATATTTTAAATAATCTTTAGCTATTAAATAAATAGTAGAAGCTTCTTGCGATGAAAAGCTGTCTTTCCTCAATTCTACATATTCTTCTTGAGTTGGCATATTTGCATAGCCTAAAATAAGTCCATATATTTCTTTATAGATTACTTCAAACGACAAATACTTTATTTTATCTATGCTGCTTTTTAGATTGTAGTTTTTAATGTTATTTATATATGAATTTATAAAGCTCTTTTCGTCCTCAAAGATTATATTTGCTCCCCTTTTAGCATTATATAAATCTTCGATAAGCATATAGTCTACTTTAGTTTCTAGATAATTAGACATCTCAAATAATGCAGCAATTATTCTATCTTCATCTTGAACATCTAACCAAATTCCTAATCTATTTTCAATTGCGGCTTTTTTATTCTTCCCTATAAAGACGACTTTTTTATCTTGCATCTTCTTTGCAAAATCTTTTATATTGCTATTAAATAATGACACCTTGTTTTTCGTATCTTGCAAAAGTGCATGTGAATATGTACTATATAAAATCTTGCCTCTATATCTTCTAGATGCAGAATACACGATTCTATCTATACAAATATTTGTCTTTCCTGAACCTGCAACACCTTGAATAATAATATTGTCGTTTTCAAGTGTAACTAGCTTTTCTTGCTCCTTATTTAAAAGAGGCAAATTCACCTTATCTTCATTAGATAGAATATATAACTTTTGAATATCTTGGTTTGTTAAATCTTGGATCTTTTTAATATCGATGCTTATTTCATCTTTTTGAATTGCACGCACCAATCTTTTATCTTCATATTTAATTTCATCTTTTGTTATGAATTTATAAAAGACAATATCCGCTTGATTTAGTGCATCATTTTTGACGTTCTTTCCGAACTTGAATAAAAGCGAATTTTGCCCATCCATTAAAGAGATAATGTATGCATCCATTAAATCAATGACATTATCCTTAAGCGCAATTAATATACCATCAGATATCTTAGTTAAGAATCTGTCAATTTCTTTTAGATTTTTTGTTTGTTTTATAAATAGTTCGCTTTTAAAAATTCGCGTAGAATCTGAAAGAACAGTAATTGATGGATCTATCTTAATATTTACTACACTATTTAACTTCATTAACTAAAATCTCGCTATCGATATCGCCCAACTCGCTCTTGAACACATCACTAATATTATATTTCTTTTGCGTGCGCGTATCAAATAGTTCATTTTTTGTTACATCTATAGTTCTTATGATAGTTTTGTTATTCTTCGCTTCCTTTCTTATAGAATCAATCTCTTTTTGAACTTTATCTAGATAATATTGATTAACCTTTTTATTTATTAACTCTAACGCTCTTTGCTTATTCTTTAGTTGAGATCTTTCATCTTGGCATGTAACGACGATATTGGTGTCAATATGCGTAATTCTAATTGCCGTCTCAACTTTATTCACATTTTGTCCGCCGGCGCCAGATGAGTGGTAATAATCGATTCTTAAATCGCTTAACGGAATTTCGGTTTCCTTACTTTCAATATATGGCAATACCAAAACCTTCACTTCAGATTCATAACCATCTTTATATATATGAATTCCCGTTTCATTCTTATAGATTGAATATATTGATGTTCCTAGAATTATCAAGCCATCATCTTCAATTACTTTATATTGGCATGATGAAAAATAGGTTTGATAGGATTTTTGCAAAAAAGCTTTTGCCTCTAAATCTTTAGATGAAATCTCAATCTTAATTCCATCGTATTCATCAACCTTATCTTTAATTATAAGTTTGTTGATGCTAGATAATATATCTTGCTTTTCTATTTCTTGATCCGAAATTAGATATAAATCATATAATTCAACTATCGGCTTAAGTTTTGATATCTCTTTTAAAAACCTTTTTGAAAAATTATAATCAATATTAAATTCTGGATATTCTAATAAAGAAGATAACTTTTCAAGCCTGTCTTTATAGCTTTTACATATTCTCAATGTATTTGTTGAATTCACTATTAAACCACCAAAAGCAATCTAGCACTAAATACGCCATTTTCTAAAGTGTATTCACAAAGACCATTATATCTATTTGCAAATTCATAGATTGTCTTTGTGCCAATGCCACTTGGATTAGCTTTTTGAGATATTGGGAATGGGCCATCAAATTTAACGTCATCATTTGATGAATTTTCTACCAATATCTTTAATGCACCATTATCATATTTAGAACTAATATTTATAAATTTATGAACAGATTCGTCTTTAATTCTATCGCATGCTTCAATAGCATTTTCTACTAAGTTCGCAAATATTGAAGCCAATCTCAAATCGTCAATTTGCAACTCTTTTGGGACTTGAGTTTGACATTCTACTTGAATACCTGCATTTTCTGCCTTTCTAATATATGTAGACAATAGACAGTTAACTGTATAATTCTCACAATATTGTTTTATTGTAATTTGATCAATTATTGCGCCATGCTCTTGAAGATATTTTAAAGCTTTATCGTATTCTTTATTTGTTATACAATCAACAAGCAATGCATCATGATGACGCATGTCATGCTTTATTTTTCTTGTATTGTTAATAAGAACTTCTTGTGTTGCGATTTGTGCTTTCCAATAATCCATCTTTAATTCTGCAGCTTGAACCTCTGCTTTAGCTTTTTGACTAAGTAATATTCTATTAAACAATGCAACTAGAGCAATGTATGTAATCGTATAAGCAACAATTGCAAAATTCATAACTGTCGTAAATAATTTAACATCTGTTCTTTGTGCTAATGTAACTGGGAAATATTGAATCGATAAGAACAATACCGTAAATGATATAGTTACTATAAACAAGAACAACCAACCATATACCGAATTATATTGGTTAGCAAATGATCTAAATCTATCTTTTAAGAATGTTTTATACATCAATATAATAATTATAAAGGAAAGTGCTCTAAAGCCAACGTCAGCCCACTCATTATTTCCAAACAGTACGCCAAAGCTCTTTCCGACATACATCGTAATCAAAAATGCATTTGCCTGTGTCGCCAATTCGAAAAGCAACTTATACCATGGGTCTTTTGAAATATAAAGCATAACTGGCACTAGTGTAACTAGTGAAATTGTAGCAATTGCTGAATAATATATATTTTCATCGTGAATATACATAGCAGCGAAAAGTGCTGCAACAAAGCTAATACCAAATACTGCAAGACCTATTGGAACTACGTATGTTATAGAACGACGCGCCTCAGTAACGCACCAAATTAGTCCGCCTGCTCCCGCGATTGTAACTATATACAATATAATTCTTGAAACTGTTAGCATTATTTATTAAATGTGTACTCCATAAAAATACGCTTTACTTTGTTGTACGTATTTTTAGAAATTGGGACATCAACATCACAAACATTCATACCAAAAGATGTCATAGTTTTAACTTGGTCCATATTTACGATATATCCGCTATGAGGTCTAATGAATTGCTTATATTTGCTTAATTCATCCCAAAGCTCATTTGTCTTAAGACGAATCTTTAAGACTTCCTTGTTATCCAAATGAACATATTGATAATGCCCACTTGATTCTGAATAACAAATTGTGTTCAAATATATCTTCTTAATTCCATCACTAGTATTTTTAATAATAAATAAATTTTGTGGAATTGTTTTAATAACTCTATTTAAAGCATTATCCATATCATCTTGCTTGTATGGCTTAACTAGATAATTGTCTGCTTGAACAGCAAACGCATCAACAGCAAATTCTCTTGATGTAGTTGTAAATATAATTTTAGCATTCTTTGAAAAAGACTTAATTATCTTGGCAACATCAATACCATTAACATCTCCCATCAAAACGTCCAAAATGTATAAATCATAAATAACGTTTTCTTTAACTTTGTCGATTAATTGTTTTGGGTCTGTAAATACATCAACTGTAGCCTTATCTGTAGCTGACTCAAAATGTGTTGTAACACATTGCAAAGATTTATTTAATTCTTCTTTTTCATCATCGCATATTGCAATCTTAAACATATTTTGCACCTCTTAACACGATTTATTATATTTTTAACAATATAAAATGTCAATGATTCTTGCCAAAAAATCCATATATTTTGCCAAATCGTGCTACTTTAAATGTTTTATATTTAATTAGTTATGAAAAATATTAACACAAATTGTGCAAAATTATTATCATTTTGTGTATATTATTTAAAGGGAAATATGCTATCATTATTTCGCGAGGTAAATATGGATAACATTAAGTCTTTTGAATTAGATCATGATAAATTAACACCAGGCTTTTATTGCTTGGGCGAAGCACATAACGTATATACATACGATTTGAGATTTAAACACCCAAATGGTGGGGATTACATTTCATATGCAGCTATACACTCTATTGAGCATTTGTTCGCTGTAGTAATAAGAAACAGCAGAATTAAAGATAATGTTGTATATTTTGGACCAATGGGATGTAGAACTGGATGTTACCTTCTTCTATATGGCATCAAAGAAGAGGAAGCTAAACAAGTAACAATTGAATGCTTTGAAAAATGTTTAGAGTTAGATTATGTTCCTGGAACTGAAAGAAAACAATGCGGAAATTATAAAGAGCATGATTTAGAAGGAGCTAAGCGAGAAATTAAAGCATATTTGGAAGTTTTAAAGAAATAAAAAAAACGAGGATGAATGATATGATACCTCCAAAGTGGACACTTGAAAAAGTAAAAACTTTGGAGGTTTTTTAATGCTTAATATTAAATATTATTTATATTCTTCTTCAAGCTTTGTAATTAAGTTCTTGATTTCATTAATAGCATCTTCATATTTAACTTTGAAGCTTTCTTTTGTCTTTCTAATAGTGATTTCAACTTCATCATTTTGCAAACTCTTTGGAGATATTACAACTCTAATTGGCATACCCATTAAATCTGCATCATTAAATTTAATACCTGCACCACAGTTTCTATCATCAAATAGAACATCAATTCCATTTGATTCTAAATCCTTATATAATGCATTAGCTTTTGAAGCTACAACTTCATCATCTTGTCTTAATACGCAAATATGAACTTGCCATGGAGCAACAGTAATTGGAAGAATTAATCCATTATCATCATTTGACTCTTGTGCGATAGAAGCAATAGCTCTACCAACTCCAATTCCATAGCATCCCATAATAGGATTAAATAATTGGCCATCTGGTCCAGTAACTTGCATTCCCATAGATTGAGTATATTTTGTACCTAATTGGAAAATATTTCCAATTTCAATACCATTTTCTATTCTCAAATCGCCACCGCAGATTGGGCACTTATCCCCTGCTCTTGTCTTTGCGATGTCATCAAATTTAGCATCCTTTATATCTCTTTCAAAGTTGAATCCTGTATAGTGGTATCCTTCTTTATTTGCACCAACTACCATTCCTTTTGTTCCTTCCAAAGACTTATCGTATACAACAATGATAGATTTGTCTAAATCTTTTGGTCCGATGTTTCCGCAAACGACAGATGCAGATGTACCACCATCATAAGCCACAACATCTTTCTTAAGAACTTTCTTAAGCTTTGCTTCGTTAACTTCTAAATCGCCTCTTACAAAAGCAATAACAACTTGATCTTGATCTCCCTTAACTGCAAACACAACAGCCTTTGCAGTTTGTGTTGCTGGAACATTTAATCTTTTAGCTACTTCTTCAATTGTCTTGTCAGTTCCAGTATCAACTAATGCTAATTCTGCGTCAGCATAAATTGGCTTTTCAATAATACCTGAAGCAACTTCCATATTTGCTCTATAATCGCAATGGTTACATAATACGATAGAATCTTCACCAACTTCTGTTAATAGCATAAATTCATGTGCTACACTTCCGCCCATCATACCAGAATCTGATTTAACATCAATAAATCTCTTTAAACCGATTCTTCTGAAGATATTTTGGTAAGCCTTATGGATTTGCATATAGTATTGCTCTAGATCTTCCTTTGTTGTATGGAAAGAATAAGCATCCTTCATTGTGAATTCTCTAACACGAATTAATCCACCTCTAGCTCTTGCTTCATCTCTAAACTTTGTTTGAATTTGGTAAATCATCATTGGAAGTTGAGTATAACTTGAAACAATATGATTAGCCATATGAACGGCAGCTTCTTCATGAGTCATACCAAGTAGCATATCATGGTTTGATCTATCCTTGAATCTAACCATTTCAGATCCAATGCTTTGATATCTTCCTGATGTTTCCCATAACTCGCGGGGCATTACTACTGGGAATAAAACTTCTTGTCCATCACAAGCATCCATTTCTTCTCTAATGATCTTTTGGATTCTTTGACTCATTCTTTGGCATGGCATTGTCATAGAATAAATACCATTAGCAACTTGCTTAATGAATCCTGCTCTTGCTAATAAGATGTGAGATTTAATCTTTGCATCTCCTGGAGCTTCTTTTGTTCTTTCACAGCATAATTTACTTAGTAACATGTTAACCTCGCGTGTATTATTAATATAATTTCGTGTTTTATATTAACACTTAATAAATATTATCGCAAATATAATTTGCATATAGAAAAATTAAGGTTTTATTTTAATTAAAATATTTTCCATAAAAAAAAGAGATGCTCAAAGATATATAATTCTGAACATCTCCAATTATGTTTTATTACTTTGAATTAGTCTTCGTCTTCAACAACAACAATCTTAGCTGTCATTGCGAACTTCTTAACTGATTCAGAACTTGAAATTGCAGCATCTTTTGTGCTATAGCTTTCGCCAACATAAACAATACCTGCACCTGTTCCCTTTAGCACGAATCTCCAGTTACCGAATTTGTCTTTATCGATAAAGAAGTTATCTAAATAGCAAGCTTTCTTGAATGTTGTGATTGCATCTTCACAAGAATCTTGTGATGCATAGTAACGGCTGCAATATAAGATTTGACCATTGTTTGCGTAAAGTGTGAAGAAATATCCTCTACCTTCGTGTCCGTTAATTTCAAATTTACCGAATGTCTTAGCTGGAGCCTTTAAAGCTGTATCCCAATCTACACCAGCACCTTTGTTTAACTTCTTCTTAGCATCGTTGAATGCTTTCTTTTCTTCTGGATCTTCTACGAAGTCTTCAACCTTACCAAATAAAGCGTCTCTCTTTACTGAATCGATAGCAGCTTCAGCTTGAGCACGAGTCTTATATCCTTCACCAACATATCTCTTGTTGATAACGAATCTCCATAAGCCTCTCTTATCTTCATAAACAGTTGCTGGAGTTGATTCGTCTTCAAGTGCAGCCTTGAATGTTTCAAATCCTGTCTTAGCTGTCTCTAATGATGCAAAGCCTTGGCTTTCGAACATTAATTGTCCGTTCATAGCAGAAACTTCGAAATGGTAACCATCAACTCTTAAGTCAAATTCTACCTTACCAGCATTAGCTTTCTTTGTTGTTTTCTTAGCAGGAGCTTTCTTTGGCTCTTCTGCTTTTGCTTCTTCCTTAGCTGGTTCTTCTGCCTTTACTTCTTCTTTTGCTGGTTCTTCTGCTTTTGTTTCTTCTTTAGCTTTCTTAGCGCTCTTCTTAGCAGGAGCCTTCTTTGCTGGAGCCTCTTCTTTAACAGGTTCTTCAACTTTTTCTTCTACTACAGGAATAGCAGCTGGTTCTTCAGCTTTAGCTTCTTCAACTACAACTTCTTCTTGAGCAGGTTCTTCAGCTTTAGCTTCTTCTTGAACAGGTTCTTCAGCTTTAGCTTCTTCTTGAACAGGTTCTTCAACCTTTTCTTCTTCGACTTTTTCCTCAGCAGGTTCTTCAACCTTTTCTTCTTCTTTTACTTCTTCTACTGGAGCAGCAACTGGCTCTTCGTCTTTAACTTCGTCTACGATAGCTTCTTCTTTTACTTCTTCAGCCTTTTCTGCTTCAGCTTCGTCAGCAACTTCTTCTGCTTCAGCTTCATCTTCAGCATTAGCCTTATTCTTTTTCTTGAATAGATTATCGTTCATAATTACAAACTTCTCCATCAAGAATACAATTAGGAAGTCAGCAATTGAATATGTAATCATTGACATTGTTGGTGCCCATTCTGCAATTGCTGGATTTGATTCAAATAAATTTGCATATGCATTAGCTAATGGTTCTCCAATTAGAGTTTCAACAATAATTAAAGTTACGCACATAATTACATATACTGTCATTGAAAATACCAAATTATTAACGGCATTAAATGTCTTCTTTCTATTTAAAATGTAAGAGATAATTTTTGCCAAAGTATTTGCAACTAAGAATGATATAAATGCAGCTAGTGTGTATCCTTTAAAAATCCAGAAATCCATTTTTAAAGTATCATCTACTCCACAAAGCTTAAGACCAGCTGGTCCGAATTGTACAATCGCAAATTGAACAGCGAATGCGGCTAAACTCATAACAATAAACAAAAGGAATTGTACGAAAGTACTCTTTTGCTTATTTTCCTTCTTTTCTGCCATAATACCCTCCAAAGTACTTTAATTTTATTTTAATAGTAAAAACATTATAACACTATAAAAAATATTAGCGCAATAAATAATTTAAATATATTCGATAATTTTAGCCAAAATAGTGTTAAAAATTTGGCCTGACTCTTAGGCCAGGCCAAATTGTTTTAGAACTTATTTGGCTACACAATATTTGCTAAATAATACACTTTTTTAACTTCTTCTGTATCCATTGGAACAAATGTACCAATCTTTCTTTGACCATTTCTTGTGCATCTTTGAGCAAGCTCATCTAATGTGTCTTTATCTAGTATTCCACAAGACAATTGAGGTATCTTTATTGGCATATCTAAAGAAGCAAAGAACTCTTCTGTTTTCTCTATTCCCTCAAGCGCAGCTTCCTTTCCTTCTTTATCACTTCCCCACACTTCTTTTGCATATAGCGCAAATCTGTCTATATCTTTATCCATAACATATCTACACCATGTACCCCAAATGGCGCTCAAAGATTCGCCATGAGTAATATCAAATTTGGCACTAATTTCATGCCCGAATTGGTGTATTGAAAAATCTCTTCCACCACCAAGTCCAGTTATATCATTATGAGACAAAGAACTTGCCCACATAATCTCGCTCATTGCTTCGTAGTTGCTTTCATCGTCATAAGCAATCTTACCCCATTTAATAACAGTTTTTAATAGCCCATGCGCTATAGCGTCTGTCATATGGTTATGTTGCATTTCTTTTGGCGAAAAGTATCTATCTAGCGTATGCATCATTATATCTACAACACCACAAGCAATTTGCTTTTTAGGAAGAGTTTGCGCATATGTTGGATCCATAATTGCAAATTTGCATCTATAAATATTTGTAGTTAAACCAACCTTTTGTCCTGTTTCCTCATTAGTAAGAACTGCACTATTACTCATTTCACTACCAGCTGCAGGTATAGTTAAAACGCAAGCAACGTCTAAGCATTCGGAAACTTTATTTTTACCTTGCCATATATCCCAAATATCTCCAGCATTAACAGCACCTATCGCCATAGCCTTTGCTGTATCTATTGCAGAGCCTCCTCCTATAGCAATAATTAGATCAGCACTAAAATCTTTAGCAACTTTAATACCCTCTTTAGCATGAGCAACAGTTGGATTTGCCTTTACGCCTTTAAATCTTATATGCTCAATTCCCCATGTGTCTAACTCGTCTTCAACCTTTTTTAAAATGCCATTTTTCTCTACTCTATCTGATCCATAAACAATTACTGCTTTTTGGTCTTCAAGACTAGATGCTTCTTTACCTAAAGCCTCAATGGCCCCTTTACCAAATATTACCTTTGTTGGTGCACAAAATACAAAATTTTCCATATTACTTCCTCAACTCATCAATTAACTTTTCTAATTCTTTGAAGCTCTTAACTTCATAATTTGGGATGATTCCCTTTTCGTTTGTTTTTTCTTCTTTATTAAACCAAATAGTTTTTATATTCGCATTAATACCTAATTGGATATCACTAGATAGCGAATCTCCAATAATATAAGAGGTATTTCTATCGATAAAACCTACATCTTTTTCGATATAGTCAAAGAACTCTTTCGCTGGCTTTCTTGTATTCAAATTTTCCGAGATGTATCGCTTTTTAAAGTATTTTGACATATCCGAAAGCGCAAATCTTGAGTCTTGTATAAAGGCGGTCCCGTTTGTAACAACATACAAATCATTATCCTTATAAACCTTCTCAATAAATTCTCTTGCACCATCCATTACATCGGCACCTTTCGCAAGATATGACCAATATAATGTGTTGATTTTATTAAGATCTATTCCCTCGATATTATATTCTGAAAACACCCATTTAAATCTTTCTGTTGAAATATCATCACGAGACATTTCGTTTTTCTCAAACGCTTTCCATGCTTTTAGATTATTTCTTTTATAGCTATCAATAATTCCATCGTAATTTAATAAATCATAATCTTCAAAAGTTTGCTTAATAGCTCTTGTCTCTGCCTTATTAAAATCCAAAAGCGTATCGTCTGCATCAATAAACAATGTTAATCTTTTCATAAGATTATTCTATCATATATTTCACCTTGACATAAATATAGTTTTTATATAAAATTTTGATAAAGCAACGAAGAGAAACAAGTAGTTATATTAATAACTTCAAGAGAGATGTTGGTTGGTGTAAAACATCAGTTTTAATATAATGAATACATTCTTGGAGCAGCGTACCGAAGTCGAAAGATGTGTAGGCTACGACAGAGTCATCTGTATAAATGTTTGAGGCGCTTTAGCGTGAATTGAGGTGGTACCACGGATTTATTCGTCCTCTATGTAAGTATATAGCATAGAGGCTTTTTTATTGTCTCTTGCTTAGGAGGGTTATTATGTACATACTTGCAGCAGCTACTACATCTCGTATCGTTACGAACATCATTATGATGGTAGTATTCTTTGGCATTATGGTTGCCATTGGTCTTTATTTTAGAAAGAAGGCCGCAAATGTAAATGGATTCGTTCTTGGCGGGAGAAGTGTTGGTCCATGGTTAACTGCATTTGCTTATGGTACTTCTTATTTCAGCGCAGTTATCTTTATTGGTTATGCTGGTCAGTTCGGTTATCTATTTGGTGTAGCTTCAACTTGGATTGGACTTGGTAATGCATTTATCGGTTCACTACTTGCTTGGTCTATCTTAGGTAGAAGAACAAGAATTATGACTCAAAAGTTAGATTCAAAAACAATGCCAGATTATTTTGGCAAACGTTATGATTCAAAAGCTTTAAAACTTGCAGCCGCAATTATCGTATTTATTTTCTTAATTCCATATACTGCTTCTCTATTCAATGGTCTTTCAAGATTATTCACAGTAGCATTTGGATTCCAAAATGAAAATACAGCATATATTATTATTGTTTGCATAATGGCATTATTAACAGCCATCTATGTAACAGTTGGTGGATATATGGCTACTGCTGTTAACGACTTCGTTCAAGGTATCATTATGATTATTGGTATCCTAGCTGTTATTGCAGCAGTTCTAAATACACAAGGCGGATTCTCTGGAGCAATGGCTGCCCTTGCTGAAAGCGAAAATGCTGGATGGCAATATGCTTCATTTGCAGGCCCAATGCCAATCTTCTTAATCGCAGTTGTTATCCTAACATCATTAGGTACATGGGGGCTTCCTCAAATGGTTGGTAAATTCTATGCAATCAAAAACGAGCAAGATATCAAAAAAGGTACAATCATTTCAACAATCTTTGCTATTATCGTTGCCGGCGGTTGTTACTTCTTAGGTGGATTCGGTAGATTATTTGCAGAACCAGGAACAAAAGATTTTGACTCAATCGTTCCATCAATGCTAGAAAAAGCTATCTCATCAGACTTCTTGATGGCACTTGTTGTTATCCTTGTATTATCTGCTTCAATGTCTACATTATCTTCACTTGTATTGACTTCTTCATCAACTTTAACTCTTGATTTAATCAAAGGAAACATAGTTAAAGAAGACAAAATGGATGATAAAAAGCAAGTATTTATAATGAGAATATTTATTGCTGTATTCATTATTATTTCTGCTACAATCGCTATCGTCCAAAAGGTATTCAACTTCAGTGAAATCGCATCATTAATGGGTATTTCTTGGGGTGCTTTAGCTGGCGCGTTCTTAGCTCCATTTATGTTCGGTCTATATTGGAAGAAGGTTACAAAGTCTGCAGTTTGGTCAAGCTTTGTTGTTGGCTTAGCAATTATGATCTTCTCTTTAATCTACAAATTGTCTGGATGGAATTTCTTAAATGTAACATTCTCATCTGGAGAAGTTCTAAATCTTGCAAATGCAGTTGTAGCTGGTGCTATTGCTATGATAGTTACAATTATCATTGTTCCAATCGTATCTATTTGCACATATAGACTTGAGGTTAAGAAAGGTATTTTAAATCCAGCAAAAGTTAACGAAATATTCACATGCTATACAGGAAAAGTTATCGCTAGCGCTACAGATGCTATCGGTGAAAAGGTAGAAGAACCACTACCATACGTTTAATATTTATTCGTTTATATTTGGCCTTAGGCGTACAGCCTGAGGCCTTTTTTTATTAAATATATTGCGCACTTGGCATAATTAATAGTATTATTTTTATATTATTATTTAAAGGAACGTGACTAAAAATGGAAGTTAAAGCTGGAAACATTGTTGCTTTTGTCCTATATTTCATGTTGGTTATCGGTATTGGAATATTCTTCTACCTACACGACAGAAGAAATAGCGGAGAAAAGAGTTTCTTCTTAGGTGGAAGACAAATGGGCGGTATGGTTGCTGCCCTATCTGCAGGCGCATCAGATATGAGTGCTTGGGTATTAATGGGTCTTCCTGGATCAATATATTTATATGGTATTGGTCAAGTATGGATTTCAATTGGTCTTTTAATTGGAACGATATTAGCTTGGTTCTTGGTAGCTCCAAGACTTCGTAGATATTCAATTCTTGCAAAAGATTCAATTACTATCCCACAATATTTAACAAATAGATTCTTATCTTCAAGCAAATCTCTTCAAGTAATTTGCGCGTCAATCTTTATCATTGTATATTGCGTATATGGAGCTTCAAGTATTTCTGCTTGTGGAACATTGTTTAAAACTCTATTTAATTTAGATGAAAGAATAGGTATGACAATTGCTACTATTATCATTATTGCATATGTATTTTTGGGCGGATTTAATGCTGTTTGTTGGACAGACTTTTTACAAGGTATGTTGATGCTAGCAGCTTTGATGATTACACCTATTGTCGCAGCAATTATGCTAAAAGTAGATGGAGCACAATTCCCTGGTACAATTCCAGATAATTATTACAATCTTCTTTCTTCTGGAAAGTTCGATTGGGCAAGTATTTCAAACATCTTAACTGGACTTGGATGGGGCCTTGGATATTTTGGTATGCCTCATATTATCGTAAGATATATTGCTATTAAATCAGAAAAGGAAATGAAGAAATCAAGAATCATTGGTATTTCATGGACTGCTCTAATTCTAATCATGGCATCAGTTGTTGGTATTGTTGGAAGAAAATTCTTAGGCGACGAATTAACATCTGCATCTTCAACAGTATTCGTTAAGATGGCTTCAACTGTATTCCCTGTATTTATTGGTGGTGTTATTATTACAGCAATTTTAGCAGCATCAATGTCTACAGCTGATTCTCAATTACTTGCATCATCTTCTGCCTTTGCTTCAGACGTTTATAAAACATCTATAAACAAGCACGCTACAGATAAGCAAGTTTTATGGGCTGGTAGAATTATTGTCGTTGTTATATCTTTGGTAGCATTCGGTATCGCAATGCTTGGATACGGCGATCAACCAATCGTTAAAGCATTCGCAACTATTATGACTTTAGTATCTGCTGCATGGGCAGCATTTGGTGCCGCATTTGGACCAGTTATCATCTTGTCTTTATTCTGGAGAAGATTAAACTATAAAGGTGCTGTTTCTGCAATCATTGCTGGTTTTGTAGTTGACGTATTATGGATGTTCTTGTTCAATTACGAATACTATAGTGGAACAAGTGCTATTTTCAATACTGGCTTATATGAAATCATTCCAGGATTCATTGTAGGTATTGCTACTGCAATTGGAGTATCTTTATTAACAGAGGCTCCATCAGATGAAGTTTTAGCTTTGTTTGACAAAGTAACTAACGCTAAAGCTGTTGAAGTTGAAAACGGCGAAGTAGTTATAAAATAGAATTTATTATAATTCGATATAATGTGGGATTATGGCTTCATAATCCCCATTTTTATTTCTAAACCCATTTGGGATAACACCAAGTTGTATAAAACCTAAATCTTTATATAAATTTAGTGCAACTTGATTGCTTGCCACAACGGCATTAAATTGCAATATTTTAAAGCCATAAGCCTTTGCCCTATTTAGACAATCTTTAACAAGCATACGCCCAATTTTAAGGCCACGCGCGCGCTTAGTAACTGCATATGAAGCATTACATATGTGAGAACAACGCCCTACGTTGTTTGGATGCAAAATATATAGGCCCAAAACTATATTGGTCTCTTTATCTATTGCTAATATTGTTGCAGTTTGAGAATTAAAAAAAGTAATGGACTCATCAAGTTCCATTACCTTATCTTGAGGAAAAGCATCGCCTGCTTCTACGATTTCATTCCATATAGCAAGCGCTGCTTTTGCATAATTTTTGTTATATTCAACAAGTTCTATATTCATTAAGATACAGTAACGTAGATTACAACTCTTCTGCCGGCAACACCCTTTTCTTGTAATACCCAAAGAATTGTACCTTTAGCTGTCTTATCTCCAATTATGATACTTTCAGCCTTGTCTTTATTTTCAAACATATCGATAATTTCGATTTCGCCAGCATTATCTGTTGCAATATATGTTTTTACAGATAATACGCCTGAAGCTTTGATCTTATCTGAATAAGCAGATGTATAGATATTGTCTAATAGACAAGGTTCTTTATAATCTGCAATTTTAGCAACACCTGCTGCTGCGCTCTTTAATGCATCATATAATTCATCGAAAGAATTAAAGCAGCCAGCATGAGGGATACTTGGAAGCTTATCTTTATCTATTGCTAGATATACAAAATTGTTTGTATAAGTTGTACCTTCTGTTACATTTATAGACTTACCGTCAAACAAAACTGTACCACCTGCAGAATAACATCTTGTAATAACAGTGTTTGTTCCATCTACATATCCAACAAAGCCACCAACATTATCTCTACCAAACGCCTTTGCTGTAGTATAACAATCCATAATAGATGTTGCATCAACTGCTCCAATAAAACCGCCTGTGCAAGACAATTCGCTTCCGCTTGATGTGATTGTTATTAAGTCTTTAGAATCTCTTGTATATTTTGCACCAGTATATGAATTTGCGATAGCACAATTTAATGTTTCGCCAGCAAAACCGCCAGCTTTAATGTCTAAATCTGTAGCTTTGACGTCAATTTGAACTGCAGCAATAGTATTCATGACGTGAGCGTTAATCAACTTGCCTGCAATTCCACCATATCTATTTGGCTCGTTTAATTGACTCATCATTCTAAAATAGTATGCAGAATAATATTTTCCATTTGCATCTTTAAATGCATCTGTATTTCTATTACTATATGTGCCTAATAAAACATATGTGCTGTTTTCATATTTATAGATGTTGTCATCATCCTTAATGCCATATTTAACACCGCTATTATCTAACGCTTCAAAATCACCCAATTTAAAATATGGATCATTTGATGTAATGCTGCCTATTGCGATACAGCCATCGATTGTAATACCATCTACATCTTGAGGTGCAGCATCATATATTATTCCACCAGCTGCAGCAACATTTTTAATTGTTACATCTGCTTGGCAATTACGAATTAGAGCGCTATAACCAGTTGGAGTTGCATAAACGCCAACAATACCGCCAACGACTTTTGCATCACTAAATGCACCTTTAACATAGCAATTAGCTATAGACAAATCTTGAGTAGCTACGCCTACGATACCACCAACAGTTCCTGTTGGATTAGCGACATTTGATGCATTTACAATGTATACGTTTTGTATTGTTGTAGCTGATGCACATGCAGCAAATAGTCCAGAATTTTCATTTTTCCCGTATACGATATTTGAAATCATATGATTATTGCCATCATATGTACCACTAAATAATGGGATTGGAGTCCATACATAACCTTCTGCATCCAAATCTTTCATTTGAACATATTTAGCATTTGGCTCATATGCAATATATTGCAAATCACCTAGTGATTCTACTTTATAGTATCCAACAAATGGAGATGCTGTATCTGTAATCTTTGTTGGTTTTCTATATGAAACATATTGGTCGTCACAAACAACAGCGCTTCCAGGAAGAACTGTATCTTTAGCTCCCTTTGGAGTTACTGTAATTGTATAAGTTTTGCCATAATATGCTATATCTGATTTTTTATATGTATATTCTTCTCCATTTATAGTGAAGAACAAATCATCAACATTTTGTGTGAATTGCTTTTTTTGAGCAACATAATATGTTCCTGCTGCATATTCTGTAGCTGTTAAATCTGCATATGTTGCTTTGTAATATGTTACGCCTTGTTCAAATTCAGTAAATGGCTTATATGCCCAATATTTAGTTGTATGATCTGTTGGATAAAGAGTTCTTAAAGCTTCTATATTTCCGATCTTTGCAAATGTGTTATCTCCATTATCTTTCATATAGATAATTGTTGTATCTTCACTTAGTTCATCAATTGTACCAGCAAGATACTTAGATTCAACTAACTTATAGTCGTCTCCATCTTTAATGTAATAGTTATATCTTGTTGAGAATGCTTCATTCTCTCCAACTTGCACGTAAGTTGCTACGCCTTTTGCTTGTTCATAGTAAGTTGCATCGTGCTTGATATAATAATCTTCAAAAGAAGATAATGTGCCACTATATTCTACATACTTATATGTATCTGTAGCAGTATCTAATTCAAATTTATAATATGTTGTACCTGCTTTCTTTTCTGCTAGATTCTTAACATATCCAGCTGGCTTTTCGTCATAATAAATCTTTTGTGCGTCGAAATCACCAGTAGCAACAATGTATGTTAAATCTGTATCTGTAATAAATACAGAACTCTCTACTGCTGGCATTGAAGCTGAATCGTCAGCCTTTGTTGTCTTTAGAGAAACAGTAAATGAAGCAAGTTGATCTGGATTTTTAGATGTAAATTTCAACACCCATGAACCAGATTCTTTTTCTAATGTTATATCGCCAGTCAAAGATGAAATAACTTTTAAATCTCTTGTTGTATCTCTTGTAGAAATTGTGCTGTTCTTATAAACTTCACCATCGCCTATAGCTTGAAGTAAACAATAATATGTTCCTTCTTTTTCTGTAATACAGTAATCAACTTCACCATCTTTATCTTCATCAACTTTCATATTTGAGAATGCATATGAGTTTGAAGTTGTTGTATAAGTAGCAAGTTCTGAATCTTGTCCAACTTTATACAAATAAACCTTATAACTAGATATACCAGAAATTGATGTCCATCTAATAGATGTTGTTGAGACATTGCTAATTGCTGGAGTCGCTAATGTAGTAGAAACTACATAATAACTAATTCCAGCATCTGAGTTTGCGTATTCTGGCTTTGATGGAATAGCTTTTACTTGAATTGTATATTTGCCTATTGCTGAAAATTTTTCATCTGTTAATTCAATAGATAATTCACTTTGAGAAACTTCATGAATAACAGTTCCTTCAGAATTTAACACTTTAATTAGATATGAATCTGCATTTGAAACCGTTCCCCAAGAAACAGTTTTTCCTGATACACCAACTTGTGGAGTTGTTAACTTTTCATATTTAGTAAAAGTATATTCAGTGTATGCACTATATATAGTTTCACCTAATGTATTTTCCCCAACAGCTCTAATCTTAACTAGATAAGTACCAGTTTGAGAAATATCTAAATTGTAATATGTGTTATTTGTAGAAACGCTTTCTGTTGCGCCTGGCAAAATTAGTTCATACTTTGATGCACCATTTACCGCATTCCAGCTTATTGTTGATCCAATTGTAGAAACATTTTCTGGAGCAGAAAGAGATTTTATTACATCATCGTCATCATTACATGCCCATAAAGTAAATACAACAGCAAGTAACATAACAACGATTAAAATAATTCTAAAAGATTTTTTCATAACTATTCCTCTTGTAGCAATTTATACAAGTATAATAATACCAAACAAAACTTTAAAATACAATATAACGCGCATTAATATAATTAATACTTTAAATTCTCGCCCGCGCTAAACTTAAAAATAGCAAAAATCTTGGACAATTAGTGGCTATTTTGTATTGACTTAGCTAAACCTTTTTGATAATATTTTGATTAAAGATAAAGATCGGAAAATAATTTGAGGTATTTATGGATTTCGCAACTAATCTAAGAAAGTATCGTAAAGAAAAACGTATGTCGCAAGCAGAGCTTGCTAGTTTTTTAGGCTTATCACAAAGAACAATTTCTCACTACGAAAATGGTAGTGCTGAACCATCTTTGCAAAGCTTATATGACATTTGCAATACACTACAAGTTTCAGCAGATGTTTTACTTGGCATCAATCTTGAGGACAATCGTTATTAATCGGAGGCATATAAATGGATATCAATTTCTTTAAAAAAGAAAA
>CAMOQV010000001.1 GCA_946623205.1 uncultured Clostridia bacterium | reverse complement strand
TGAAAAAATTAAATAAAGACTTTCTTATAGTTAGAGAGTCAGACAATCAAGAGGGGTATTTGCAATATAAACTTGGGCAATTGCAAATGTAGCACAGCGAAAAACACTTGACAAACATAATTTTAATAAATTAAGATATGTAAGCATCGTATCGCGGGGTGGAGCAGTGGTAGCTCGTTGGGCTCATAACCCAGAGGTCGTAGGTTCGAAACCTACCCCCGCACCCAATAATTATTTGGCGGCGTAGCTTAGTTGGTCTAGAGCACCCGGTTCATACCCGGGGGATCGTAAGTTCGAATCTCACCGCCGCTACCAAAAACGGAACCTAACAAATAGGTTCCATTTTTTATGGTTATTCGTTTTACACGCGTGATTATATTATGATAATATAATACCTAATCACATTTGTTATTTTTTTAACAATATGGACAATTAAAAGGTTAAATAAAGTTTTTGTGGAGGTTGAAGTATGAAAGTTGAAAAGACTACAGTTCCTTTCAATGGCACACCTGAGCAAGAAAAAGAGTTAAGACAAAAGTTGCAAGAAATCAAAAAGATTGATGGTTGCGAAATGATAGCTCTTCAACAAGCTCAAGAAATTTATGGTTATCTTCCAATTGAAGTTCAAAAAATTATAGCAGAAGAACTAAACGTATCACTTGAAAAGTTATATGGTGTTACAACATTCTATGCGCAATTCAAATTGAACCCAAAAGGAAAGCGTCACGTTTCTGTTTGTCTAGGTACAGCATGTTACGTAAAAGGCTCACAAGCTGTTATTGACAAGTTCTCTGAATTATTAGGTATTCCAGTTGGTGGATGTACAGCAGATAGAGAATGGTCATTAGAAGCTTGTCGTTGCATCGGTTGTTGCGGACTTGCTCCAGTTGCTACTGTTAATGACGAAGTATTTGGTAATTTAACAGAAGATAAGGTTGCAGATATTATTAAGAAGTTCGAAGGCATCGATGAAGCAATCGAAGAAGTTACTAAGGAAAACTAGTTGGAGGTCAAAATGAAAACTATTAAAGATATTGAAGCTATTAAAAAGCAAATGTGCGATATAGTTGAATTTAGAGACAATCAACTAACAAAAGAAGAAAGAATCGCAAAGAATATTACATATAGACATACTGTTTTAATCTGCGGAGGAACAGGATGTACATCAAACCATTCAAATGACATCTATAAGAGATTCCAAGATCTAATTGCAGAAAAGGGATTAACCGGAGATGTTCAAATCATTAGAACAGGCTGTTTCGGTCTTTGTGCCGTAGGCCCAGTTGTTATCGTTTACCCAGAAGGTTCATTCTATAGCTATGTTAAAGAAGCCGATGTAGATGAAATTGTAAGCGAACACATTTTAAACAATAAGCCAGTAGAAAGATTGTTATACAAAGAAAAGGCAGCAGCAGACCATCACGCCGCTCCAGCTTTGTCTGAAACAAACTTCTATAAGAAGCAACACCGTGTAGCTTTAAGAAACTGTGGTTTAATTAACCCAGAAAACGTTGATGAATATATTGGAAGAGATGGTTACAGAGCTCTTGCAAAAGCATTAACAGAAATGACTCCACAACAAGTTATAGATACAATTTTAGCTTCAGGTCTTCGTGGCCGTGGTGGTGCTGGTTTCCCAACAGGAAGAAAGTGGCAATTATGTCATGATGCAAAGGGCGACATCAAGTATGTTTGCTGTAACGCAGACGAAGGCGACCCAGGTGCATTCATGGATAGATCTGTTCTAGAAGGCGATCCACATGCAATTTTGGAAGCTATGTCAATTGCAGCTTACGCTATTGGTGCACATCAAGGTTATATCTATGTTCGTGCTGAATATCCAATTGCTGTTGAAAGATGTAGAATTGCCATCAAGCAAGCTAGAGAATATGGCTTACTAGGTGATAACATTCTAGGTACAGGATTTAAATTTGATATTGATATACGTCTAGGCGCAGGCGCATTCGTATGCGGAGAAGAAACAGCTCTTATGACATCTATCGAAGGAAAGCGTGGTGAACCAAGAGTTCGTCCTCCATTCCCAGCAAACAAAGGTTTATTTGGCAAGCCAACCCTATTAAATAACGTTGAAACATATGCAAACGTAGCTCAAATCATTTTAAATGGTGCAGAGTGGTTCAACACAGTTGGTACAGAAAAGTCAAAGGGAACAAAGGTATTCGCTTTAGGTGGAAAGATTACAAACACAGGTCTTGTTGAAGTTCCAATGGGAACAACTTTAAGAGAAATTGTTGATGATATCGGCGGTGGCGTTCCAAATGGAAAGAAGTTCAAGGCTGCTCAAACTGGTGGTCCATCAGGTGGTTGTATTACTGCTGAAAACTTAGATGTTCCAATCGATTATGATAACTTAATTAAAATTGGTTCAATGATGGGATCTGGTGGTCTTATCGTTATGGACGAAGATACTTGTATGGTAGATATTGCGAAATTCTTCCTAGAATTCACAGTTGATGAATCTTGCGGAAAGTGTACTCCATGTAGAGTAGGTACAAGAAGACTTTTGGAATTGCTAACAAAAGTTACAGAAGGTACAGCAACACTTGAAGATTTAGACAAGATGGAAGAGCTTTGCTACTACATTAAAGATAACGCTCTATGCGGACTTGGACAAACAGCTCCAAACCCAGTTCTATCTACACTAAAGAACTTCAGAAAAGAATACGAAGCTCACATCGTTGAAAGAAGATGTCCAGCTGGCGTATGTAAGAAGTTAATTAGATACGAAATTAACGACAACTGTAAGGGATGTACAGCTTGTGCTAGAAAGTGCCCAGTATATGCTATTTCTGGTACAGTTAGAGAAAAACACACAATTGATCCAAATAAGTGTATTAAGTGTGGTGTTTGCTATCAAACATGTAAGTTCCATGCAATTGAGAAGAAATAGGAGGATAGAGAAATGGTAAATATTAAGATTAACAATCTTCCACTTCAAGTTGAAGAAGGTACAACAATATTAGACGCCGCTAAACAAGCTGGCATTAAGATCCCAACTCTATGCTACTTAAGAGACATCAATGCAATTGGTGCTTGCCGTGTTTGCGTAGTAGAAGTTAAGGGAGCAAGATCACTTGTTGCTTCTTGTGTATATCCAGTATTTGAAGGAATGGAAGTTTTCACAAATACTCAAAGAGTATTAGAAAGCAGAAAAAAGACTTTAGAATTATTATTATCTGATCACAAGCAAGATTGTTTAAGTTGTGATAGAAATCAACATTGTGAACTACAAGCATTAGCTTTAGAATACAATTGCGATGCAAAGAGATATGAAGGCGAAAAGTCACATGCAGAATATGATGATTCAACAACATATTTAATTAGAGATAATTCAAAGTGTATTAAATGTAGAAGATGTGTAGCAGCTTGCGAAAAGTATCAATCAGTTGCAGTTATCGGACCAAACGGAAGAGGTTTCGATACAAGAATCGGTTGTGCATTTGAAAAGAACCTTGGAGAAACTCCATGTGTAGGTTGCGGACAATGTATTAACGTATGTCCAACAGGCGCTATTACAGAAAGAAGCGAAATAGATAATGTTATCGCAGCTATTGCAGATCCAACAAAGAGAGTTGTTGTAGGTACTGCTCCTTCTGTAAGAGTTGGTCTTGGAGAAGAGTTTGGTAGCCCAATCGGAACAAACGTTGAAGGTAAGATGGTTGCTGCATTAAGAAGAATTGGATTCAATGATGTATTCGATGTAGACTTCGCTGCAGATTTAACAATTATGGAAGAAGGAACAGAATTTATCGGAAGAGTAAAGAACGGCGGAAAACTTCCAATGATTACATCTTGTTCTCCAGCTTGGATTAAGTTCATCGAACACAACTACCCAGAACAATTAGGACACTTATCTTCTTGCAAATCACCACAACAAATGTTTGGTGCAGTAGTTAAGACATATTATGCTCAAAAGCTTGGAATGGATCCTAAAGATATTTATGTAGTATCTATTATGCCTTGTGTTGCTAAGAAGTTTGAAAAGACAAGAGATTTCGAAGCAGCTGCAGGTGTTCCAGATATCGATGCTGTATTAACAACAAGAGAATTAGCTAAATTAATTAAGAGATTTGGTTTAATGTTCAATGATCTTCCAGATGAAGACTTTGATGCTCCTTTGGGAATTGATACAGGTGCTGGTTTAATCTTTGGCGCAACAGGTGGTGTTATGGAAGCTGCATTACGTACAGTATCTGAAGTATTAACAGGAAAAGAAAATCCAAACATCGACTTCATGGAAGTTAGAGGAACAAACGGCATTAAAGAAGCTGAATACGATATCGCTGGTACAAAGGTTAAAGTTGCAGTTGCATCTGGTCTTGCTAATGCAAGAATCCTTATGGATCAAATTAAGGCTGGCACAAGCCCATATCAATTCATCGAAATCATGTCTTGCCCAGGCGGATGTGTAAACGGTGGTGGACAACCAATTAAGGATGCATACACAAGAAACTTTACAGATATCAAGGCAACTCGTGCTGCAAGCATCTATGCTACAGATAAGGCAATGAAGCTTCGTAAGTCTCACGAGAATCCAGCAGTTAAGGAATTATATAAAGAATTCTTTGGAGAACCAAATAGTCATAAGGCTCACGAAATACTTCATACAAAGTATGCTCCAAGAGCAAATTATTAATACCTAACTTAAAGCAAATAAAGAGCCCCAAGAAATGCTATGAACCCCAATTGTTGGACAACAAGGAGGTACATATCAAAAAATTGGGGCTTTTTTCATGTAAATTTTTGATATACTATATTAAAAGAGGTTAAATTATGGGAAAGACGAAACAAAAATTAGCATTTAAAGAAAAGCTAGCCTTCGGAGCTGGCGATATGGCATCAAACATTTTATTTGCTACAATCAACTTCTACTTTTTATATTTCATGATCAACGTAGGTGGATTAAAACCAGCGCTTGCATCCGGTGTTTTCTTAATAGGGAAAGGATGGGATGCAATCACTGACTATTTAATGGGAAGAATTGTAGACAAAACACAATCAAGATTCGGTAAGCGTAAAGTTTACATGTTATTTGGATCAGTACCATTCATAGTTTCTTTCATATTAATGTGGATGGTTCCATCAACAGATGTGCAAGCATTGTTGTTCTTATTCTATACAGCTATGTACATTTTATATTGCACAACATGGACAATTATTTATATTCCATATAACACTTTAGCTCCAAATATGACTAAAGACTATGACGAAAGAACTTCATTAAATAGTATTAGAATCATCATGGCAAACTTAGGCTTAATTATGGGCGCTGCAATCTTTGCGTTGCTTGCAGATGGTGAAACAAGTATCTTCTATGAATTGTTCATTAAAAACAATACTCCTCTAGATAGTGCAAAATATTCATATATGACAGCATCTGCAATCTTTGGCGGGATCGCATTAGTAATATGGCTACTTTGCTGCTTTGGTGTTAAAGAAAGATTTGATTATTCTGAAGACAATGATAAGAGCTTCATCCAAACTCTAAAAGAGTTCTTTAAACTAAAAGAATTTAGAAACATAATGATGACATTCTTATTATCTATGATGGGATTCGATATCATTATGACAGTATTCGTATTCTACATTAACGATTCTCTAGGATTTAGTGGAGACGCAACGCTTTCAATGGTATTTATTGCAATACCTTTGGTATGCGCAATCTTATCTGCGCCACTTTGGGACTTTTTATGTAAAAAATTCCAAAAGCATGTTGTATATGCAGGATCTTGTGTTTATATGACAGTAATTTTATTGCTTGCAATATTTATGCCAATGAAAAATGTTGCTTTAACAATTGTTCACGTAGCTTTGTGTGGTATTGGTATGAGTGCTATCCAAATTATTCCATGGGCAGCACTTCCTGATGTTGTTGACGTAGATGAATATGTAAATGGCAAAAGAAGAGAAGGTGCATATTATGGTGTTACCCAATTCTGCTATAAGTTCGCATCAGGTGTTGGTTGCGCACTTGTTTCATTAATACTAGGCGCCGCTGGTTATATAGAAGCAAACTCAGAAGCATATTATGAAATGATTGAGCAATATGGTCAAATCACACAACCAGAAGGTGCATTATTGGCAATAAGAATAGTTCTTGCGGTTATTCCAGGAATTACATTTATTATTTCTGCAATAACATCATATAGAGCAAATCTAGGAAGAGATAGATATAATATGATAAAGCAAGAATTGGAAGAAAAACACGCTAAAATTGCTCAAGAGAAGAGTTCTAAATAGCAATAACTTAACATATAGTATAACTAGTGAAGAACCGGCCTTTTTGAAGGGCCGATTTTTCTTTATTCATTGCCAAAAACAAAACGGGCATTGAACTATTCTATAAAGAATAGTAAAATAAAAATTAGCAAAACAATTAACTTTTTAGGAGGTTCACATGGAAAGAGATAATATGGGCAGACCTTATTTGGACTGGAAAACAGCTGAGGATTTTATTACTGATGCTTTTGCAGGCGTAGGTGTTCCAAGAGACGAAGCAAAGATTTGTACAGATATTTTGCTAGAAGCAGACAAGAGAGGTATTGAATCTCATGGATGCAATCGTTTTAAACCAATTTATATTGATAGAATTAACGATGGTATTCAACAACCAAAAACAAATTTCGAAATAATTAAAGAAACAGAAACAACAGCAGTTGTTGATGGTCATGATGGTATGGGCCAAGTAATTGGTTACAAATCAATGCAAATGGCTATCGATAAAGCAAAGAAATATGGTATGGGTATGGTAGTAGTAAGAAATTCTTGCCACTATGGTATTGCTGGATACTATACAACAATGGCAACAAAGCAAGGTTGTATCGGTATTACAGGTACAAACGCTCGTCCATCTGTTGCTCCAACATTTGGTGTTGAGGGTATGTTTGGTACAAACCCATTAACAATTGGTATTCCAACAGATGAACCATTTGATTTCAACATTGACTGTGCTACATCTATTACACAAAATGGTAAAATCGAATACTATGAAAGAATTAAAGAAAACGTTCACCCAGGTACAATCATTGGCTTAGATGGCAAGCCAGTTGAAGGCGATGCTGGCGAGGCATTAAAGAAAATCAGAAATGGTACAGCAGCTCTAACTACACTTGGCGGTATTGGCGAAGCTTTAGGCGGCTACAAGGGCTATGGATATGCTCTTGCTATTGAACTTCTATCTGCAGCACTTCAAGATGGTGCTTATGGTAAGGCATTAAATGGCAAAGACGAAAACGGTAAGAAAGTTCCATATCATTTAGGTCACTTCTTCATCGCTATTGATACAAACCACTTCCTAGGTGAAGATTTATGTAGAAAGAAGGCAGGCGAAATTATTCGTTCTATTAGAGCTTCAAAGAAGGCTCCAGGCCAAGACCATATTTATTCTGCAGGAGAAAAAGAATATAACGTATGGCAAGAAAGAAAGAATAAGGGTGTTCCAATTTCTGAACCAGTACAAAAAGAAATGAGTAAAGTAAGAGACGATTTGGGATTAAAGTACGTATTCCCATGGGAGAAATAATATGAATTACGCAGAAGAATCATTAAAGAAACACTACGAATGGAAAGGTAAACTAGAATATATTTCTAGAGTGCCAGTAAAAGACAAAGAAGATTTATCATTAGCATACACACCAGGTGTTGCTCAACCATGTCTTGAAATTCAAAAAGACGTTAATAAATCATATGAATTAACAAGAAGATGGAATACTGTTGCCGTTGTTACAGATGGTACTGCAGTTTTAGGATTAGGCGACATTGGTCCAGAAGCTGGTATGCCAGTTATGGAAGGAAAGTGTGTATTGTTTAAGACATTTGGTAATGTTGATGCAATTCCACTTTGCGTAAGATCTAAAAACGTTGACGATATCGTAAACACAGTAAGATTACTTGCTGGATCATTTGGTGGCGTTAACCTAGAAGATATTTCAGCTCCAAGATGCTTTGAAATCGAAAAGAGATTAAAAGAATGTTGTGATATTCCAATTTTCCACGATGACCAACATGGTACAGCTGTTATTTGTTTAGCAGCTACTATGAATGCTCTAAAGATTGTTGGAAAGAAGTTATCTGATTGTACAGCAGTATTCTCAGGCGCTGGCGCTGCCGGTGTAGCTATCGCTAAATTATTATTGTCTGCTGGATTAAAAGAAGTTATTATGTGCGATTCTAAGGGTGTTATCTGCGAAGGAGATCCAAGATTAACTCCAGATAAGCAAGCTATTGCAGCTTTCTCTAACAAAAAGCACATCAAAGGCGGACTTGCAGATGCAATGAAGGGCGCAGATATTTTCGTTGGCGTATCTAAGGCTGGTCTTGTTTCACAAGATATGGTTAGATCAATGGCTAAAGATCCAATTATTATGGCTATGGCTAACCCAACTCCAGAAATTATGCCAGATTTAGCAAAAGAAGCTGGCGCTGCAGTTGTTGGTACAGGAAGATCAGATTTCCCTAACCAAATTAACAACGTATTAGCATTCCCAGGTATCTTCAGAGGAACATTAGACGTAAGAGCTAGTGATATCAACGAAGAAATGAAGATTGCTGCAGCTAACGCTATTGCGGGATTAGTTTCTGATGAAGAATTAAACCCAGATTACATCCTTCCAAAGGCATTTGATCTACGTGTAGGACCAACAGTTGCTAAAGCAGTTGCAGAAGCAGCTAGAAAATCTGGCGTAGCTAGAATCTAAAACAATAGTTTTAATAGAAATAAAAATCTCCAGGCTCATCACCTGGAGAATTTTATTGTGAGCTTTATATTACCACTTATTGTGAACTTTTTCGGCAAATCCTAAAAAGTCTTTTACCTTTATGACTTTTCCATCAGATAGCGTTATTTCGCCGTTAAAATAGCCAAAGACTTGATGAGGCACCATCATAATAACTTTGAAATCCAATGGATCGAATCTATCTATGATAGGAGTGAAGGATAGATTTATTTTGCCATCTTGAGAGGTGAATGTCCAAGGAGACATAAAAACATCTTTTCCGTCTTTTTGAGGAATGTTAAATGTTACATCATCAAGTTTTGATGCAACACCATTTAAAAAGGCCATATTTTCTGATGCTTTTGATGTGTCTCCAAATCCATAACCAAGATTCCAACCAAAGGTTGAACCATCTTCTAAATATCCATTACAAGAAGACCAAAGCCATGTGTTATCGTACGTCCAAACACCACGGCCCCAATCTAGTGTTGCAAGACCTTTATTTTCTTCAAAAGAGTATTCTTCACCTTTTATAGTGAAATAACCTTTTGCTTTTAAAAGATTAGTTTTTTGGTTGTAATAGAAGTGCTTGTCTTTATTGAATGGGGTAGCGATAACCATATGGTCTTTTGGGATATCATATAGGGTGATATCAAATACAAGAGGGTCTAGATTATCATAGAATTTGTTGAATACACCAGATAGATGTTTTTCTTTGCCGTCGTTTTCAAAAGCAAAGTCAGCTTGGGCGCATTTTGCATAGATATCTCCAACGTCTGGAGTATTAGGCAATTGTAGCCTTCCCATAGTGAAGAATTTAATGCCAGTTTTGTTGATTTGTGTTTTGTTTTTAAAATCTAATAAAGATGCCGAAATTGTTCCTACATATCCACAATCTGAAATGGTCAAGCATAGGCCATAATCTTTTGTGCCAATATAGTAATAATCCCATTCTTTAATTCTCCATTTTGGAGCTTTAATATCCGCTCTTGAATAATGCCATACTTGGTTAAGTGCATAGCCTGGCTCTTGGATGTTGCCTTTGTCATTCAAAAGAGGTTGCTTTTTTGTTACGTTATGTTGAACCCCCATATCTTTCCCTCCATCTTAAATATAATTTAGCACGCATATAAAGCATTGTCAAAATTGGTTGTTTTTGATGGATATTTCAAAGTATAATTTAGCCATGCGAATGAGAAAGAAATCTAATTTGGATCAACGTATTTTTAACTCTAGCGATCTTTTGCTTGCGTATGAGGGTTCATTTACTAATGTAAATGAGTACATTAAAGACAAAGAGTACTTTGACTATTTTAGAATCTTTAACAACGCAAACCCAGTTTGCTTAGATTTAGGATGTGGTCTTGGTGGCTTTGCAATTCAAATAGCAAATAAGTTTAAAGATAAAAATTTCATTGCAGTTGAAATGTTCTCAAATGTAATTATTGGCGCCATAGATAAGGCAAGACAAGCAAAGCTTGAGAATCTAAAATTCCTAAATTGCAGAATTGAATGTTTAGAAAAATTTATTAAGCCTCATTCGATAGATACAATCTATCTTAATTTTTCAAATCCACTTCCAAATAAGTGTGATGCAAGACAGCGTTTAACGAACCCAAGATTTTTAAAAATCTACAAAGATATCTTAAAAGAGGGCGGATTAATTATTCAAAAAACAGACGATAAAGATTTCTTTGCATATTCTCTAGAACAATATAAATTAGAGAATTTAACGGTGCTTGAAGAGTGCTGGGATTTAGAAGCTTTAAATGATTTAAATAATATAAAAACAGAGCACGAGATAAAATATATTTTAGAAGGAAAGAAAATTCATAGAGCAATAGTTCGCGTCTAGTTTGGCAATTTTTCAACACATATTGCCATTTTTTGAAATGCCCAGATTTTGCTAAAACATTATAATACGCTATAATTATATATATAGTAGGGTTCTACTAGGAGGGGGCTTATATTATGATGTTAGAGGTAAAAAACCTAAAAAAGGTTTATAAGATAAAGAATGCAGACCCGGTCCCAGCTTTAGATGATGTATCACTAAAGTTCCCAGACACGGGTCTTGTTTTTATTCTAGGTAAATCTGGTTCAGGTAAATCTACGCTATTAAACGTAATGGGTGGATTGGATATAGCTGATTCAGGAGAAATTGTAATTAATGGAAAATCCTCAAAGAATTTCGATGCATCTGAAATGGATAGTTATAGAAATACTTACTTAGGCTTTATTTTCCAAGAATACAATATTTTAAGTGATTTTACGGTTAGAGAGAATATTGCGTTAGCGCTTGAATTACAACACAAAAAGCCAACAGATGAAATAATTAATAGTATTTTGGAAGAGGTAGATCTTGTTGGATTTGGCAAAAGAAAACCAAATGAATTATCTGGTGGTCAAAAGCAAAGAGTCGCTATTGCGCGTGCGCTTGTAAAAGAGCCAAAGATTCTGTTTGGTGATGAACCAACAGGTGCACTAGATTCAGCAACCGGTCTTGCAGTGTTTGAAACTCTAAAGAAGTTATCTAAAACAAGGCTTGTAGTTATAGTATCTCACGATAGAGATTTTGCAGAGAGATTTGGCGATAGAGTAATTGAACTTAAAGATGGTAAAGTAATCTCAGATATTACAAAAATAACAGAGGATACTGACGAGACAGAATCAGGCGTTTCTTTATATGGTTCTAATCTTATTAGATTCGAAAAAGGTCATAAGCTTACAAAAGAAGATATCGATTTAATTAATAAAAAACTAGCAACAACAGATGAAGATGCATATTTTTCAATTGATTCAAGAATAAATGATTCTGTATCTTATGCTGCCATGATTAATGAAAATGGGCAAAAGGAATCATTTATTGAAACAGATAATGAATTCATTGAGCAAAAGAAAGAAAAGTGGAGAGTTGTAAAATCTAAGTTCCCAATGAGCGCCGCATTTAGAATGGGTGCAAAATCGTTGCGAGTAAAACCATTTAGATTATTTATGACAATTCTTTTATCTTTTGTTGCCTTTGCAATGTTTGGTCTTGCGGTTACGTTTGCGAGAGTAAACAAAGTGTCAGCAACAGTGAATTCTCTTGAAAAATCTGACGAGCAAGTTATTGTATTTACTAAAGGAGGCTGGGGTGGCGATAATAAGTTTGGAGAAGCTTTCAAACAAGAAGTTGAAGCACGAACAGGTGTTGGTTTTGATGTCGTTGGCCGATTTGATGCGGGTTTGTATAATAGCACAGTAAAGAATGTAACAAATAATTACTACTATTCAAGCCAATTCTATGGCTGTGTTGCGCTAAATGCAGATAAGGCTCAAAAATATGGAGTTAAGTTACATAGAGGTACTTATCCGACTGGATTAAATGAAATATGTATATCTCTTGACACATATAATACATTTAAAGGGTATGGGATTAGAGACGCTAAAGAATACACGAAATATATTGAGGCAGAAAGTGTAACTGAAGACAACATTCTTGGGTTCTATATTAGAGATAACAGCAACAACTATTATAAGATAGTTGGAATTATAGATACAAATTTAGATTTATCTCCATATGATAGTTTAAAGAAGGCAGATCCTTCTAGCATGTCACAAGAATTATATGATTTATCAAACAAATTGCAAAGTGCAAGACAAACAGGGCTTCATTGTATGGCATTTGTTTCTTTAGAATATTTTGAAAAGAACGTTATTGGTAAATCTAATAATTATAGCTTTAATGATGAATGGGGAGGCGCTGGATGGTTCGGACTAGAATATGAACAAGATGGCGCAGATAGGAAAGATAATGTTGTACTATTTACTGATGAAACTAAAAAAACATTCTTTAATCAAGCAAAGACAGATTTAGGAAAGAATGAAATTTTAGTAGATATGGATTATCTTGCAAGGATTGTAAGTTTCTTGAAGATTTATGAACAAGAAGAAGGAATAGATGAATGGAAAGAATATACATTTGACGGTATTTATTCCGATGTTACGAGCGATGGTGTATTAATAACTCCGTATAGTGCGAATATATCATGGCAACAAGCATACAATATGGTATATGATGATATCTCGTTCCGCTATGGAAATGATTTATCTGGTTTAACAAATTGTATATATGCTCAAAACTATTTTAATAGTTACAAAGCGTTAAACGGAGAAAAAGTTGATCCATATGTAGCAAATCAGTTGTTTAATTATTATCGCGAAAGAGAGATTTGGAATTCTAGACCTGAGGGAGATATAACAAAACAATTATTCAAAACTGTGTCAGAATCACCTCTTGAATTTGATACTATCGAGATTAATGGTGAGAATTATTATCAAATTGATTTTGCAAAAGTTCCTGCTTTTATTACAAGCGGTGAACCAGACGCTCAATATTTCTATATGAATGTATATTACAACTTAAAAAATCATATACAAAATTGGACGAGCAATGAAGGTAATTATGATAATGTCTTTGATAATACTGATATAAAGGATGATGTTGCTGCATATGCAGAACAAGCAAAACAATTATTAATAACAAAAATTATTAATCAATGCCCAAATGCAAAAGCACTACAAAACATCCAAAGATTTGCTGAATATAGTTATAACAAATATACAGAATTGCATTATGAAGAGTTCTATAATGACTACAAAGACAACGAAATATTGATTAATGCATTTAAAGAATATAGAAGAGAAGAGACTTTGGTATTTGACGATAATTTAAAACGCGAATTTATGAATTGGTATATGATGCAATTTGTTGATAATTATGGTAACTATGATGTTTCAGAATATGACAACACATGGTATTTAAAATACAAACAAGCAAGAATTGATAGATTTAACAAAGCTATTGTTGATGGTAATCTTAGCCTAAGCGATATGGATATAACATTCTCATATATTACTACTAAGGGTAACAATCAAAAGGAAAAACAAGAATACGCAAAGAAAATTGTTGGTGTGTTTATAAGAGAGAGTTCTTCTTCAATATACACAAACTACATCTTCTATATGCAAAGAAGTGAGATAGAAGAATTTGCTGCTAGCAAAATGGATTTAAATTATTCAAGAATGTTTGCGGCAAAACCATCAAATACACAAGCATTAACAAAGATTGTATCTTTGTACTATGATTCGCAAGATGCTTATGATAAGATTGACTGGAAAGATAAGACAAATGATGATTTCTATTATGCACTTCAATCTCCACTTGTAAATTCAATTATGATATGGGTATCTTTGTTGTCTGAACTTGAAAAGATATTCTTATATGTTGGTATAGCAATGGCTGCATTCTCTATGTTATTGTTCTACAACTTTATGTCTATCTCTATTAATAACAAGCGTCATGAAATTGGTATCTTAAGAGCTGTTGGTGCAAGAGGCGTAGATGTATTTAAGATATTCTATTCGGAATCAGCTATCATTGCTGTTATCAATTTTGTATTAGCTATAGCAGCTTTGATTGCGGTAGCTATTGTATTAAACAACAAGATTGGGGAAGCGATTGCAGGATTGGTATTGTTAAAAGTAGGATTTGTTGAGATATTAATGGTATTTGCAGTTGCATTGGTTGCAAGCGTCATTTCTTCATTACTTCCAGTTGCGAGAATCGCAAGACAAAAACCAATAGATGCTATTCGAGAAAAATAGAAAAGCATTTTAAGCAAAAAAGAGGAGACCATATCATTTTGGTCTCCTCAATTTGTTTTCTTGAGACATTATTTGTTGTAGTAACGTCCTGCTTCTCCGTCTTCTCCAGCAACGTATGTGAACTTAGATGTATCGTTTACATGGATAGAACCCTTGTAAGCTGCGCATCCTTTACCAGCAGCGCCTAATGTGCCGCTACCATATTGGCAAGCACCATTACCACCATGTCCACCTGTTAATGATAAGAATCCAGCTTCTCCAATGATGATGTTTGCAGAAGAACCATCAAATGCATAACCACCATGTCCACCGTCAAAACCTAATAGACCAGGGATATAAGCACCGCTTTGGCCATTTCCGCCGATAATATCTACAGTTGTGTTAACATAAACTTTCTTGCTTCCGTTAACTTGTAAACCTGTGTTACCGTAGTCAAGGTTGCCACCGTATGTTGTAGAAGAGATGTAACCAGCACCATCGATGATGAATCCAGCTTCGCCAGAGAATGCAATGTTACCTTTTGTGTAGATAACGCCGCTGATTCCTAAACCATCTTCAAAGCTACCACTTCCTGTTCTTGTAGCACCAGAGATAACAACTGGATTTGTACCATTGTTAATAAATGTTACAGTTCCCTTTGTTGATTTGTTGATGAATGTACAATTGTTTTCTGCACCAGCAATATCAAATCCGTCGATGTAGATGTTAATATCTGTGCTTCTAGATTCGATAACGATCTTAGAATTAACTAATCCAAGGTTTTGTCCACCATCTGTAAAGTATAGATTTTGAACGCCGTCTAGGACTCTGATGTCAAGTGAAGCGAAAGGACGATTGATTTCAGTAATGTCAATCACTGTTGTTGTTCCCCAAACGTTGAATTGGTTGTTGTAAGTTACATATACTTCTTGATATTCTAAATTTCCATCATCTTCATCGGCATAAGCAAATGTATTATTTGCTGCTAAACCAACGAATAAGATAGAAGCTAGAACAACAAGAACTACGGTAAGTAATAAAATGTTGTTAGTAAGTTTCTTACTCATTTAAATAACCCTCCTAGTTAGTTTTTATAAACCTCAACCGCAAAAAAGGATATCAAATAAAAAGAGTAAAATCAAGACAAATTGTTAGGTTTGTGAACAATTTTTATCGTTAATTTTTTAACTTATTATCAACGTAATTTTGAAGGTCTTTTAAGACGTCTTGAGATAGGGCAGGAGTGTCTTTTAAAGGGTTATCAATCCCTAGATTTTCGTATTTAAAAAAGCCCATTGTGTGGAATCCCAAAAGCTCATATTTTTCTACATGAGGGAATTGTTTAACTATATCTATATATTTATCTAAAACTTCTTTTGAATCGTTTATCCCAGGTACAATGACAGTTCTTATCCAAGTGCGTTTTTGTATAGCAGCAAGGTAATATAACATAGTTATAGTTTTCATCATTGTTTTTCTAGTGTATTTATAATAAGAATCGTTATCCCAAAATTTTAAATCAAGAATAACTAAATCAGAATTATTAATTGCCTCTTTTACATCATCTGTCATATCAACTTGTCCAGATGTATCTAAAGCGTATTTAATATTTTCGGTTTTTAAATAAGAATTAACTTCGTTTATAAATGATGCGCTAAGTAATGGCTCGCCACCAGAGAACGTTACACCGCCATTTTGGCCAAAATAAGGCTTATATCTTTTAACTTTGTTAAATAGGTCTTCGGCTGAATAATCTTCGCCAGAAACGCCCCAAGTGTCCGGGTTGTGACAATATACACAACGAAGAGGGCATCCATTAAAGTAGATGGCGTATCTAACGCCATCTCCATCTAATGTTGCTAGTGATTCAAAAGAGTGTATTCTCATTCTACATCTTCTCGTGGAATGTACGAGAAATAACTTCCTTCTTTTGCTCTAGAGATAATTTATTGAAGTTTACTGCATATCCAGAAACTCTTATTGTTAAGTTTGGATACTTTAATGGATTTTCCATTGCATCAATAAGCTTTTCTCTGTTTAAAACATTTACGTTTAAGTGGTGAGCGTTTTGAATGAAGTATCCATCTAGAATGCTTACCAAGTGATCAACTCTATCTTTGTTGTTCTTTCCTAATGTATTTGGAGTGATAGAGAATGTATTTGAAATACCATCTCTGCAGCAGCTATATTCAAGCTTAGCAACAGAGTTTAGTGAAGCTAGAGCTCCTTGGCAATCTCTTCCGTGCATTGGGTTAGCGCCAGGCGCAAATGGTTCGCCAGCTTTTCTTCCATCTGGAGTAGAACCAGTCTTTTTGCCATACATAACGTTTGACGTAATAGTTAAGATAGATAATGTATGCTTAGCACCTCTATATGCTTTTGTTTTGCATAATTCATTGTAGAAGAATTCTGTAACCCACTTAGCGATTCTATCTACTCTATCATCATCATTACCATATTTAGGGAATTCACCTTCAGTTTTGAATTCAGTAATAATACCTCTTTCATCCTTTATTGGAGTAACTTGTGCATATTTAATAGCAGATAGGGAATCAACCAAAACAGAAAGACCTGAAATGCCAAATGCCATCAATCTTTCAACGTTTGTATCATGAAGAGACATCATTAATCTTTCATATGCATATTTATCGTGCATATAGTGAATAACGTTCATTGTATTAACATATAATTTAGCCATCCAAGAAGCATAATATTTAAAAGATTCTAATACATCTTCATATTTTAGTACTTCTTCGTCATATACTTTGCCTTCTGGAGCAACTTGGATACCATGGATCTCATCCTTACCGCCGTTTAGAGACATTAATAAAACTTTTGCTAAATTACATCTAGCTCCGAAGAATTGCATTTGCTTTCCAACCTTCATCGCACTAACGCAGCAAGCAATAGCATAATCGTCACCATATGTCTTTCTCATAACGTCATCATTTTCATATTGAATAGAATCTGTATCGATAGAAACTTGTGCACAGAATTCCTTAAATGGCTTTGGTAAATCTTCTGACCAAAGGATTGTAATGTTTGGTTCAGCAGATGGTCCTAAATTGTATAGAGTTTGAAGCATTCTATAACTTGTCTTTGTTAGAAGAGGTCTTCCATCTTCGCCAATACCACCTTCAGATGAAGTAACCCAAGTAGGATCTCCAGCGAATAGTTCATTGTATTCTGGAGTTCTTAAGTGTCTAACTAATCTTAATTTAATAACGAAGTCATCAATTAATTCTTGAGCTTGAGCTTCGGTTAAAGTTCCTTCCTTTAGATCTCTTGTAATGTATATATCTAAAAATGTTGTAATTCTACCGATTGAATTTGCAGCGCCATTTTGTTCTTTAACAGCACCAAGATATCCAAAATATAACCATTGAATAGCCTCTTTAGCATTAGTTGCTGGATTTGAGATATCAAAGCCGTATAGGGCAGCTTGATCTTTTAGGGCTTGCATGAAATCTAATTGCTTTGCAACATCTTCAATTAAGTGGATGTTTTCTTCTGTCATTTCATTTAGACCAAGATTAGCTTTATCTTTTTTCTTTTGCTCCATTAAATAGTCCATACCATAAAGAGCAATTCTTCTATAATCGCCAATGATTCTTCCTCTTCCATAAGCATCTGGAAGACCAGTTAAGATGCCACAGTGTCTAGCTCTCTTCATATCATCTGTGTATGCCTTAAATACAGCAGTGTTATGAGTTGTTCTATATTTGAATTCATCTCTAATGTTTTCGCCGATTTCATATCCATAAGCTTTACAAGCTTGTTCACTCATTCTAAAACCAGCAAACGGAGAGATGGCTCTCTTTAGTGGAGCATCAGTTTGAAGCCCAACGATAATATCGTCTTCCTTTATTACATATCCAGGTTTGAATGCAAATACTGTAGATACAGTATGTGTGTCAATATCTAAAACTCCACCTTTTTCAAATTCTTGTCTTAATAAATCGTCTAAACGTTTAGACACTCTCTTAGTTCTTTCTGTTGGGCCTTCCAAGAATTCTGGTCCATCAAGATAAGGAGTGTAGTTTAATGAAATGAAATTTCTAACATCAATTTCATTTGTCCAATTGCCTTCAATAAAACCTCTCCAAGCTTCCATATATACCTCCAATTAACAAAAAATCGACCCGAGCTACTTATATGCCCAGACGGTCGACTAAAACTTTTCTTGCTCCCCTGTGGTATTCCACAATTCCGTCAGTTACAAGAAAGATATATTCGGATTTACTAATACTATAATACCATACCTCACATAATATGTGAAATCAAATAATGTAAAATTTTCCCAAAAAGGCCTTCTATTGAATATATGTATGAATATAAGTATAATTAAAGTATCAAAGATATAGAGGGGAAACTATGAAGAAAGGATTAAAAATCACATTAATTACTCTAGCAGCAGTTATTGGTTTGATTATTGTATTTGCCGGTGGCTATGTAGGGTATATTTTCTTAAGTTATTCTAGGTTAGGCGATATGCCACTAGAAATTAATTCCAAATCAAATCTTGAAACAGTAAGTGTAGGAGAGATTTATTCTTGTACTACGTACAACATAGGCTTTGGCGCATATTCTCAAGATTTCACATTCTTTTTAGACACAGGTTACGATGATGCAGGAAATCCAACGGTTGGACATTGGTCGAAAGCTTTTTCTAAAGAGGTTGTAGAGTTCAACACAACAGGATCTGTTAACGCAGTTAAAGAGATGAATCCAGATTTTATGATGTTCCAAGAAGTAGATACGAAATCTACTCGTTCATATAAAGTTAACCAACATAATGCAATTGTTGATGCATTTACTGGATTTGATTCAATCCACTGTGTGAATTTCCATTCAGCTTTCTTGCCATATCCTCTATACGATATGCATGGATCTGTAAATGCAGGACTAACAACTCTATCTAAATATAAGATTCAATCAGCAGAAAGAAAGCAATATACAATTGCAGACGACTTTTCTAAATTGTTTGATTTAGATAGATGTTTTGCTGTTTGTGTAATTAAAGTATCTAATGATAAGAATTTATACATTGTTAATTCACATATGTCTGCATACGATGAAGGCGGTACTATTAGAGAACAACAAATGAAAGAATTAAACGGATTCTTGAGTGCTTGTAAAGAAGCAGGACACTATGTAGTTGTTGGTGGTGATTTCAATCATGATTTGTTAACGAATAATCCACAATATGCTTACACTTCAGAAAACAGACCATTTGCTATGACAAAGAGAGCTCCAGATTGGGTAGCATATATGTTTAACGACGAGAAGAAGTCTCCAATTGTTGATGGCTTTACAATTTATGCAGCAGACAACAAGCCAACATGTAGAAACAACGATATCGAATGGGATCCAAACAACACATTCGTTTGTACAGTTGATGGATACATTGTATCTGACAATATCTCTGTTAAGAATATCCAAACAATAGAGACAAAACAAGGTTCAAAGAAGATAGACGGATTTGCGTTCTCTGATCACCAACCTGTATATCTTGAATTTGAGCTTTTAGCATAAAGAAGTAATAAAGGATAAATGCGCCACAAAAAAATGTGGCGCATTTTGCTTGTTATTTGGCAGTTAAGATATAATCTTAAGAATTGTAAAATTGACCAGCATTTTATATAAGTATATAATTATTATAGTGAATTGGAGGGCACAAAATGGCAACTAGACAAGAATTAAAAGAAAGAGCAAAAGACCAATTAGGTCGCAAATTATTTGGCGATCGTTGGTTGAATATGTTATTAGTATTCCTTATTTTAGAATTAATACTTGGTATCGTATCTGGATCCACTCCATATGATTTTAAATCTGGTATTAGTTACTTTAGAATTACTTTTAGCACAATTTTAAGCGTAGCTGCTTTAATCGTTACGGGACCATTGAAGTATGGTGCAGTTAGAGTCGCAGTAACTTCGGCAAGAAAGAATGAAAAAGCCAATCTAAATAATTTATTTGTTGGTTTTAAAGAATGCTTAGGCGATGCAATTATTCTTCGAATTATGACATCAATATTCGTTTTCTTATGGACATTGTTGCTTATAATTCCAGGTATCATAAAATCTTATGCATATTCTATGGCAATCTATGTTCAACAAGACCAACCAAATAAGGATTGGAGTTATTGCTTAAATAGAAGTAAGGAATTAACAAAAGGACATAAGTGGGATTTATTTGTATTAGACTTAAGCTTCATCGGATGGTACATCGTTGGTTTCTTATGTTTATTCGTTGGCACACTTTGGGTAAGACCATATTATGAAATGACAAAAGCTAACTTCTATTTAGAATTAATCAAAGACAATGAACCACAAGAAGAAGATGGTGAAATTATCGAAGGTGAAATCACAGATCAAGAAGCAAAAGTTTTTGATGCAGAATAATTAAGCAATTAAGAAAAGACTAGAAGACGGACACCATAAACGACATACGGGCTAGGGTGAAAACTCTAGCCTTTGTTTGTAAAAAACGTTTTGAAAATACAAGCATAAAATGTATAATGTTAATGCAAATAAATCTAAAGATTTAAAGGATGAAAAATGAAGGCAGTATTATTTGATTTAGATGGCACATTATTGCCAATGAATGAAGACAACTTTTTGAGAGGATATTTCGGTTATTTATATAAGCATATGGCACCATTTGGATTCGAAAAAGACAGTTTTGTAAAAGCTGTTTGGGCTGGCACTGATGCTATGAGAAAAAATGATGGAAAGACAACGTGTATGGAAGCTTTTTGGAAGACATTTAAAGCATGTTATCCAGATAAAAACATAGATGAAATTTGCAAAGAATTTGGAGTATTTTATTCTACAGAATTTGAAAACACAAAAGCCTTTTGCGAGCCAGCATATGAGGGCGCACAACAAATAATTAACGAGATAAAAAAAAGAGTAGGCAAGGTCATTGTTGTTGCAAACCCAGTCTTTCCAAAAAATGCTATGGAAGCGAGAATTAGATTTGCTGGAATAGATCCAAAATCTTTCGATTATATTACATCATATGAAGAGTCTCATTTTGCTAAGCCAAATAAGAATTTCATTAAAGAAGTGCTAGAAAAATTCAATCTAAAAGCTGATGAAGTTGTGTATTTTGGTAATTCGGAAAAAGAAGATGGAAAAGTAGCAAGAGATCTAAATCTTAAGTTTTTTCTAACCGGAAATATAGTTAGGGACGAAAATAACAAAGAACCATTTAATGAAATAAGTTTCGAAGATATCGTAAAAACTTTATAAAAATCGACACATTTGGGCATTTTTATTTTAAATTTTTATGCGCGCATTAATTATTTTTAAGTCTTGCGCGCTATACTTTGTTTGCTATAATATAAAAATATAACGCAAGCGCGAATAAAAATAAAAATTTAAGAGAGGGACTATGCTTTTTGGTGTTATCGATTTAGACATTGCCAGTTCAGTCTTTGTAATAGCATTTATTATATTGGCTGCGCTAAACATGTTCGTTTTCCCAAAAGTGTTCATGATTAATAGACGCGTCTTCAAAGGTCCAGACAAAATTGTTAAGGACGAAGATAGTCTAGAAACAAGAACGCTTATCGTACAAGTTACGGGATCAAAATCTGCACAATATATTAACAAGGCGGTTATTGTGTACAAAGGGTTAAATTGTTACTTACGTCCAATTCTTGCTCAAGATTTACAATCTATTCGTTATGAAGTAACAATGTATGACGAAAAGAATGACGACGAATATGTTCCATTCAAGACTATCACTATTGATCAGCAAACAATTGATGGTGGAGAGTTAGATTTGGTTCGTTTATCTGAAAGGACAAAAACTGTTCAAATAAACGTTATTAAAGCTAACAACGAAAAAGTAAATAAGCAAAACATTAGAACGACAGATATGCTTAAATATGCATTTACTGCAGCTATTGCTATTATTCCAGCAGCATTTGCTGTTATAGCATTTTTCTTAGCAGGATTTGCTGGAGATGTTTCTCCATTAATGTCTATGTGGAGTAAAAATTATGAGCAAACAATTAGTGTGGCAGCCATCGTAGTTCCAATTATTGCATATATAGCAACGGTCCCAATTATATTATTTATAACTAGAGCGATTTTCAGACCTCAATTTAAGCAAAAGGGGGTAAAGACAAATGGCAACTAAAGTTATTTATAAAGCAGTCACCCTAAGTAGCAAACTAAAGAGTAGTCTTATCGCAACAAGATATGTCATCTTTATCGAAGAAAAACAAAGATACGCAATTATTGAATTTAAGAACAATTCAAGAGAGTTAATTAAAGATATTACTTGCAAAATCAATCAAGTTGACGCAAAAGGTAAAGTCCTAGAAACAGATAATATATTATTCACAAAACAATACGCAAAGCCAGGCGAATATTTTGGTAAGGCAAAGCAAATGCCATTGCGTCCAAATTGTGAAGCAATCGAAATTATAGAAATTAAACAAGCAGCTCCAGTAAAGAAGACAAGAGCAAAAGTTGCCGATGCAACCAAAAAATTCACAGCATTTAGTGCAACATTGACAGCATTTTTGGTTTTACTTACAGGAGTATTTATTGCAATGTATCTTCCAATGTATCAACAAATGCAAATTTGGCTTGGTAACAACGTAGGTACAAATGATTTGTATCCAGGAGTTACGTTAGTAGAAGAAAGCGTTGGAAAGATTTACATACAAAAAGTAAATCCAGACACGACGTCTATTGCGTTTACGCAAGATAGAACATTTAATTTGAGTGGAATTAAAAAGGGAGCTTTTAACCAATCAAATGTTAAGAGTATTAGTGTATATCATCTTGATGAAGTTGAAGCTGGAGCAATCGTTTCTTGCCCATCTTTATATACCGTAGATATTGAGGCAAAGAAGATTAACAGCAGTGCCATTGTTTCATGTAGCTCGCTAGTTGAGGCAATATTAGAAACAAAGACAATAAATGCAAATACAGTTAGCTTCTGTCAAGGTTTAAAAACAGTCCAATTGTATGGTGCCGAAACAGTTAAATCCAGCGCGTTCTCTGGATGTTACCAAGTACGTACAGTTAGATTGTATAAATCAAAACCAAAAATCGAAAGTGGAGCATTTGAAAATGTAGATCAAATTACTTTCTACTATGAAGGTCAAGTGATTCCATATTCAGATTTGGTGTAGGAGGTGGATTATGAGAAGATATGATTCATATGAAAAGTCTCCATTAAAAATGTATGATAGCGGCTGGCAAAGAGCTTTATATGTAATGATGGCTGCAGGCCTTGCTGCTTTGACAGTTCCACTTGTTAGAAGTTTTTCTCCAACAAGTGATATTGATGTAGTTTGGTTGTCAGCATGCATCATGATGATGGTTGCTGGATTTATAGCATTTGCAATTTTGGGATTATCCGCAGTAAATATGAGAAACAAATTAAAGGATCCAACATATAGCAAGATAACTCAGATTGAAATGTTAACATCTCGTTATACTCAAAAGAATAAAAATGAAGCAATCGAATATTTCTTTGATTCAGCATTTAATATTTCAAAGAGAGAAAGAGTTAATCAAAAGATTGTTAAGAATTATGTAGCATATTCAGATGTTCTAGATATATTCCTAGAAAATTTACAAGAAAGAGGAGTTACTCTAGATTCTAAAGAAGCAATAAGAGTAATTAGTGCAGTTTTATCTGGAAAGTTTGTTGTATTAAATACAGACGATATTGAGCTTGGTGGAATTATTATTGATCAATTAGCAAGTATTGGTATTAAATCAAAGCAATTTGATATGGATATCGTATTTAATACAGAATCATTAGTTAGAGCATTGGATAAAGATTTAGGTCTTGAAGAACTAAGATTAATAGAACTTGTAAATCTTGGTCCAGAAAAACAAGATATTTTGGCTGCAACTCTACCACTATTGAATGTTAGATATAGCGACGTAGAACTTGAATACAAGAATAAGAATTTGAGAATTCCATCTCACATTGTATTCTGCGCAATTGAAACATTTGATGAAATTAAGTGGTATCCAAAAGAATTGAGAAAAGCAGCTACAATCATTGAAATACATCCAAGACCAACAAATGATCGTGTAGAGTCTGTAGGTTCATGTGATGTTACATACGACTATTTGTATAGAATTGATTCGCAAAAGGGCTCGTTCATGATGAGCGAAGATGATTGGAAGTTCATTGATAGTATTATGGCAATTCAAAAGGAAGTTAAATTGTCTAATAAAGAATGTGTTGAAATCGAAAGATTTGTATCATTACTTGGCCAATTTGGCATTCCAGAAAAAGAGTTTAGAAACACTATCTTAATAGAAAGAATTTTGCCTTTAGTTGCACCAATTATTAGTAGCGCAAACGATAAGGAAATGACAAAGAAGATTTCTCATTTAATCGGAACAAAGAATGAAGAGTTATCTAGAGTTTTGATGGATTATATGTATGAAGAAAATGCAAATGCAAGTTCTTCAAATAATGATCAAGATGAAGAGTATTATTCAAATAGATTCGCAAAGAAGCAAGAAGACGAGATAGATTACGAAGATGATGAAGCAAAATTAGCTAGCGATGACGATTTAATAAGAGCTTCAAAATATGAAGATGATGACGAAATTGAAGATATTGATGATTTTTTGGAGGATATAGATGCTTAATACGTTATTTTTATTGTCCAGTGAAATCATAGATATTTTCACATCAACGTATGCGATTATTATTTATTCTACGTTGATTGTGTCTTTCATTGCGATAATGGTTATTTTGCTTATCATCCAAGCAAAGCAAGCAAAAGATTTTAGAGAAACAACACAAACAGTTGAACTTCAATTGCCAGACAAGGCTATTAAGGTTAAGGGCGTTGGCAATGTAGGCTCAAGCAAAGCTAGTGATAAGAACAACAAGAACATATCTAGATTCAGCATATTGAAGCAAATAGATAAGAAGAGAGAGACATATTCAAAGGATGATTACATCAACAATATTACATTAGAGATGTTCTGTGATGATTTTAGAAACTATTCAGCAAATGAATTAGGGTTATATTACAGAGCAGAAGATATTAGGTCATTCATAGCTGGACTTGGAGTATCTCACATCTTAATATTGCAAGGTATGTCTGGTACAGGTAAGACATCACTTGCATATGCATTTGGTAGATTTGTAGAGAATCCATCAACAGTTATTCCAATTCAACCTATGTGGAAGGAAAGAACAGACCTTATTGGATATTACAATGAATTCACAAAGCACTTTAATGAAACAGCTCTATTAAAGAAGATGTATGAAGCGAATTATTCAGAAGACATCTATATAACAGTGCTAGATGAAATGAATATTGCGAGAGTTGAGTATTACTTTGCAGAATTCTTATCTTTATTGGAATTACCAAGAGCAGATGAAAGATATATGGAAGTAGTTTCAGACAAGTGGGCAACAGACCCAGCAAGTTTGAAAGATGGACAAATACAATTACCAACAAACATGTGGTTTATTGGAACAGCAAACAATGATGATAGTACATTTGCTATTTCAGATAAGGTATACGATAGAGCTATGATTCTAAACTTGGATAACAAGTGTGAACCATTTAGAGGAAGAAATAGTTCTAATCTACATTTAAGTGCAAAAGATTTTGATCGATTGATATTAAATGCACAACAAGAGAATGCATTAACAGAGAGAAACAAAGAGAAGTTAAAGGAATTAGACAATTACTTAACGAAGCATTTCCAAGTAACATTTGGTAACAGAATTATGATGCAAATAAATAAGTATGTACCGATTTACATTGGATGTGGCGGAGAAGAACTTGATGCGTTAGACGATATCTTATCTAAGAAGATATTGAGAAAGCTTGAGATGAAGAACCCAATCTACGTTAAAAATGGAGCAGATGGGTTAGTAGACAAGCTAAATGAACTATTTGGAGAGGAAGCAATGCCAAGATGTAAACAATACATTCATAACATTGTAAATAACATTTAATGAGAACGATAGATTATTACTATAGAGCGTTTGTTGAATATAAAAAGTTTGCGCTAAAGGATAAGGGTATCCAAAACTTTTTACGTCAAATCAACTCGCTTGGTTCAAGTAAGATATCTAAGCTTTCAATAGAAAGAATTAAGTGTGAAGTAACAGAAGATTGGATAAGCGAAATTGAAAACAATCTAAAGTATATAGAAAAGGCAATTTCGCAAGAAAGACAATTCATTAGAACAAACGGAGAAGTTGTTTTAATTGAAAAGACAAAGAGTGTATCAAAAGAATCTATTAGCCATCTTGCAAAGCACGCATCTTTAATTAAAGAGATTGACGAAGAAACAGATGAAGTAAGACCAGAAAAGATTTACACCGTAGAAAAGCTAAGTGATTATGCTGTTTATGAGAATAGATTCTTGTATTTGCTATTAACTTATTTAAGAGACTTCACAACTGAAAGATATAACAAGATTACAGAATATTCAGGAAAATATTACACAGTTTTAGAGATTGGCTCTAAATATAAAACAAAACAAAGAAATATTACATATTCAATCAATATTGAAGATGAGAATATGTCATTGTCTAAAGATAGTGCTAACGCTAAAGTTGTACAAAGAATTGAAGACGTTTTAAACGCTATTTTGAAATTGCTATCTACTCCGCTTATGGTAGAAGTAAGCAAGGTGCCAATGATTAAGCCACCTATTACAAAAACTAACGTTTTAAAAATGGAAACAAACTTCAAATATGCTCTTGCCTTATATGAATATATATCTACATATTCAGCACCAGGATATTCTATTACAAGAGAAGCTGTTGAAAAACAATTAGATAGAGAAGCTGAAGACGATTTCAATAACACAGTTTTGTTGCTATTGTTCTTAATGCAAATGCATAGTATGGAACTTGGCGAATCTCTTCAAGAAGAAATGGAAAAACAATTGAAGATCGAAGAAGCTGAAAGAATTGAAGAAGTTAAAGAGAGAATTCAAGAATTAAGAGGCAAGCAAAAGCTTAGCGGAAAGGAAATAGATGAATACATTTTAATACAAAATGAAAGAATCCAATATCTAGAATCTCAATTACTAGAACTTCAAAGTGCAAATAGCGTTATTGAAAAACAAAAAGGAACAATTAAAGCACTAAAGGGCGATATTGCGAACTTGCAAGAAGAAAAAGCAAGCATGGCAATAGCTTATGAAAACAAAATAGCTCAAAGACAAGCGGTTTTTGAACAAGAACTAGGCCAAGTGAACAACGAAAGAAGCAATTTAATTCAAGCAAAAGGTAATCTTGAAAAAGAATTAGCAAACATGCAACATTCAATGGAGCTTCAAAGAGAGAAATTTGATAGTGCAATTACACAAAATAATGCATTTAGAAATCAACTTGGATTGGAAGTAGATTATCAAGACTATACAGATGAGGACAAGTTTAAATTAATCGAAAAGGAATACAAAGTAATCGGCGAGTATTACAAAATGGCATGGAAGAAGACCAAGAAGAGACTACAAAGAGAAATATTGTTTAAGAAGGTAGAAGATGAAAAGTTCAAACAATAAGAAAATAACTCTAACTAATGTTATGATTGTAGCCGCAATAATCGTTGTGATTGTTGCTTTCATCTTGGAATTGGTAATAGTTGCTAATATTGAAGAGTTCAAAAAATATATTGAAGAACAAAACGTAATAGATTTCGTATATTTAATCGCTCTTTTAATTGGTACTCCAATTGTACTTTTAGTGACTGTTATCGTTATCTTCAAAAGAATTAGAGAAAATGCAAGAGCCTTGTATAGATATCAAAGACATCATGGTTCATATCAACTATCGTTGCCAAACGAATTATTAGTTGAAGGAACAGGAAGTATAGGCTCAAGCAAAGCTAGTGATAAGAACAACAAGAACATATCTAGATTCAGCATATTGAAGCAAATAGATAAGAAGAGAGAGACATATTCAAAGGATGATTACATCAACAATATTACATTAGAGATGTTCTGTGATGATTTTAGAAACTATTCAGCAAATGAATTAGGGTTATATTACAGAGCAGAAGATATTAGGTCATTCATAGCTGGACTTGGAGTATCTCACATCTTAATATTGCAAGGTATGTCTGGTACAGGTAAGACATCACTTGCATATGCATTTGGTAGATTTGTAGAGAATCCATCAACAGTTATTCCAATTCAACCTATGTGGAAGGAAAGAACAGACCTTATTGGATATTACAATGAATTCACAAAGCACTTTAATGAAACAGCTCTATTAAAGAAGATGTATGAAGCGAATTATTCAGAAGACATCTATATAACAGTGCTAGATGAAATGAATATTGCGAGAGTTGAGTATTACTTTGCAGAATTCTTATCTTTATTGGAATTACCAAGAGCAGATGAAAGATATATGGAAGTAGTTTCAGACAAGTGGGCAACAGACCCAGCAAGTTTGAAAGATGGACAAATACAATTACCAACAAACATGTGGTTTATTGGAACAGCAAACAATGATGATAGTACATTTGCTATTTCAGATAAGGTATACGATAGAGCTATGATTCTAAACTTGGATAACAAGTGTGAACCATTTAGAGGAAGAAATAGTTCTAATCTACATTTAAGTGCAAAAGATTTTGATCGATTGATATTAAATGCACAACAAGAGAATGCATTAACAGAGAGAAACAAAGAGAAGTTAAAGGAATTAGACAATTACTTAACGAAGCATTTCCAAGTAACATTTGGTAACAGAATTATGATGCAAATAAATAAGTATGTACCGATTTACATTGGATGTGGCGGAGAAGAACTTGATGCGTTAGACGATATCTTATCTAAGAAGATATTGAGAAAGCTTGAGATGAAGAACCCAATCTACGTTAAAAATGGAGCAGATGGGTTAGTAGACAAGCTAAATGAACTATTTGGAGAGGAAGCAATGCCAAGATGTAAACAATACATTCATAACATTGTAAATAACATTTAGGATGGCACAAGAGAAGAAGCAAAGTAATCATGGATTGAATCTTGTAGGCATGTTAGCAATATTTACTATTGCAGCTTTGCTTTTGTTTGTTGTGCGCTTTTTCGTAAACTTTGAAGATGGCGTTATGAAGACAGGCCTTTCTGAGGCTTTAGCTAACGCTTTAAATAGAAATGGACAATTCTCTTCGGATTTGGGAACAGATTCGGATAGTGAAACAAGAGTTTGTTATAGAGTTACAGCAAATTCAAATGGAACAGTATTATTAAAAGCCTTTGCATATGGAGATATGGAAAATAATGCATGGCAAAATCCGGTTGAATACCAAGAATTAATAAATAATTCAATCTCATGTGATTATTTAACTGCGTTATATTGTGATGAGCAAGGTGCATTGATATATAGCATGAAGATTGATCCTAATTACAACAACTATGTACTCCCATATTACACATCTCCAATGGGAAGCAGTGTTAAACTTCAAACAAGTGATATAGAAAATAGCGGTGATGTAAGTAGCCCATATACAGCAATTTATTTTGGCGCTAATAAATATAATGCAGATACATTGTCATCTATGGTTAAATCATCGCCAAGAACACAATATTCGCAAGAAGAATTAGCATATAGAACTTTCGTATATGAACATTACACAGCAGTTCCTCAAACAACAAAACAATATTTTTTAGATATATTGAGAGATAAAGGCTGGTCAAAAGATACAAAGAATATTTATTCTAACATTTCAAATTATGTTTCAAATGCTGCATCTTATGATTTGGAATTCGATAGAGCTATGAACAACGAAAGCGATGTCGTAGTTGCTTTTATGTCTAAATACAAAAAAGGTATCTGCCAACACTTTGCGAGCGCCGCAGTATTAATGTATAGATCTGCAGGCATTCCAGCAAGAAGAGTAGATGGCTTTAGCGTAAAGGCTATAAAAGATGAAGAAGTTGAAGTAACTAATAGAGACGCGCACGCGTGGGTAGAGATATATGTAGATGGTGTTGGTTGGGTTCCAACAGATCCAACAGGAAGAACTGTTTCAAACGAGGATAATCAATCTGTTATTAAACCAAAGATAAGCCAAGTTCCTCAAGATGGCGTTGATGGTAGGTATTATCCATTAGGCGCAGACGAAGATGGGGTTATACATGATTCACGTAAAGAAGGCGACTTCTTAGAAGGCGATTTAATAGATTTAATAAAAAAATATGATGGGTTCTATTATACAGCTGGTTTTTATGGAAATGCAGATAAGAGTGGTAGCATTATAGATTTTGAATATCCATCAGGATTTACAAAACTTGGTAATGCTGGTTTAACAAATATAGAAGAATTCCATATCTATAACGCGGATGGCGATGAAGTAACAAATGATTTTGATTTTTCTTATGAGCAAGGATTATTTGTGCAAGTTAGAACAATTTTATATTTAACAACTGAAGATGTTTCAAGAGAATATAATGGTCAACCATTAACAGGCGCCGGCACAGAAGTTTACTATACAGGCAATTTGGAACCAAATCACACAATCGTGTCATATAACTTCATATCTTCAAGGACAGAAGTTGGTAAAACGCCAAACTATGTTGAGCCAGTAATTGTAGATGAAAACGGTGAAGATGTAAGTGATGAATATGGCTATGATTATACACGTGCAGGCACCTTGCATGTTTATAAATATCTTTTGAGAATCAGAGGCAAGAACGCAAACTTTACATATAACAATACAGATAGAACAGTTGAAGCATATTCTATTGAAGCAGGACATTTAGCAGAAACAGACGAATTGAGATTAACGTTCCAAAACACATTTAGAGATATAGGTGTGTATGAAAATCCATTCAAAGTTGAGATTTTAAGAGGTGGTGTCGATGCTACGGATGATTATGAAATAGAAGCAATTCCTGGCGAAGTAAAGATCACTCCTGTCTTAATTACAGTAACTGCAGGAAGCGAAAGAGCTGCATATACACCAGGTGCAAGATTGCAATGTGATGAAGATGATTTCACATATGAATATCAAGGATATATTGAAGATTTAGTAGTTAAAGTAACTATGCCAACAATCCTAACGGAGCAAGGCATAGCAGATAACGATATAGAAGAAGTAAAGATTTACTATAGTAAGAAAGATCAAAATGATAATACTGTATTAGTAGATATAACAAAGAACTTCATAATAACCACAATATCAGGGGAGCTTGAATTGTACTGATGAAAGTAACGTACGATATCTACAAAAAACGTTTAGAGACGTTAGCATCAATTAGAGATTCAATAATTAAGCATAAGATTTTAATTATAGCTTGCTTGATTGCTGTCTTTATTGTCGTTTCAACATTAGTTGGTATTAATGGTATGATTCTTGATCCTGTCGTTGGGGAAACAGATTTAACTTATGGTGAGAGAGTTTATTATGAATCAAATAGTATCTTTAGTAAATCTACAACAGAATATAAAGAGAAGAATGATACACAATGGACTGCTGGATTGCCAGAAACTCCAGGTGAATATGAAATAAGAACCGTTTCTGAAAGATCTTTTGGTGCGACGCAACACGGAAAGGCAGTTAGTGTTGTCATCAAAAAGAAAGACATTACAATTTGCATTGTAAATAATGAAATAGAATATGGCACTATATTAAGATTAACGAGCGATTTAGCTTATGCAGATAAGATAGAGTGTGATTCATTTATATTTGATGATGTAGACGAAAACACATTTAATGTTACTCCAGATATAGACAAGTTGAAGATTATAAACAAAGAAGGCTTAGATGTAACTGATGCTTATAACATTATATTAGAAACAAAAGCAGTTGATTTCACGAAAAAGAGAATTACAATCGATACTGAAAGTATAAATACTACATATAATGGCCAAACATTTGAATTATCTCAATATGATATATCTTCAGGTAATCTTTGTTATTCAGATTCTATAGATATTACGCCAAAGACATTTGGTTATAATGCTGGCATATACACAAACAATATGCCAATGAAAATATTGAACAAAGATGGCAAAGACGTTACAAACAAATATTATGATGTGCATTATAACTATGGAAGAGTAAATGTAGCTAAGATAAGACTAGAGATAAAGACTAACGATAAAACAAAAACATATGATGGTACGCCTCTTAGCGACAAAACAGTAATTTACGATTCTACTTTATTACCACAAGGCGAAGGATTCTCGTTTGGCGATTTTAAAGAGATTACAAACGCTTCAACTATTCAAAACTCTGTGCAATGGTATCCAAATGATAATACAAACTTGGCAAACTATGAAATAGTACCAAGATTTGGCACACTAAAGGTTGAAAAGGCAGAAATTACAGTTAATACATTAGCAAACAAAAAAACGTTCGATGGGCTACCTTTAACGGCTGGATTTGAACACGTAGAAGGAACGTTATATAAAGATGCGCTAATTCGAGTTAGTAAAGGATCTTCGATTCCTACACTTACATATCCAGGGACACTAACAAACGATTTGGATATTAAGATATATGAAAGCGAAGATGATTATGAAAATGGCATAGAGAGTACTAACTATAAATTAAAGTTGGTATTAGGCGATTTAGTTGTAGAAAAAGTTAAATTAAAGGTAACAACTCAAAGCAAAGAAAAAGAATATGACGGCACTGCTTTATATAGCGAGGATGAACCAACATATTATCTATTAAGATTAAATGCACTAACGGGAGAATATGAACCATATGTGCCAGAAGAGTTAGATTTGCCTGGCATATATGATACGGAAAATAATAGAACAGGTACTATCTATCCAGTTCTTGCAAAGATGATAGATTACAACCCGGTATTGGCAGAATCTGAGGTTGTTGTTAGAGCCGTTTTAGATTATAACTCAGAAAAATATTTCACAATTGTAGATGAAGATTTCGGAAGCTTAAAGATTTTAAAGAGAATTGTTACTCTAACAAATGAAGAAAAAACAGTTATATTTGATGATAACTACTATGCTATCAATGCATTTGAATATATAGATGGCGAGAGCAAGTTGCTTGCGGGTGATTATATTGATGTATCTGAATTTGGAAACAGCATAGTTGGTAGTTATGAATATGACATTAAAAACGTAAAGATTAGAAATTCAAATGGTGATGAAGTTAGCTATTACGATGTAAGATTTGTTGAAGGCAAAGATGTAGCTACATTGAATATTATAAAGAGAGCATTCTATATAAAGACTATAAATAAGACATTTACATTTGAAGGTGTAAAACAATATCGTCCAGAGATTATTATAGTTAAGAAAGTTGTAGATGAATTAACTAATGACATTTCGTATGTGCAAATTGAAAATGGCGATATTGGTCTTCTTGGTGAAGATAGATTCAATCTTGGCTTCTTTACAAGAGAGCACGTAAAGCCATTAGATGAGAGATTAAACAAAGATGATTATACATATACCTTTGATTTAAACAATCTAAAGATATACGATCAAAATGAAGAAAATATCAAGACGTATTACGAAATTTTAGGTTTTATCAATGAAGATAACACTATAAATACTGAAGAAATTGTAACATTAACAATTAATCCTATTGAATTAACAATAAGGATAACAGATGTTAATGTTGCTTTTGATAGACAAGCACATCATCCAACATTTGAATTATTGAGTGGAAGCTTATTAGATGGGGATGTCTTCATTACAAGAGAGTTTATCGAAGTTGGTGAATATAACTATAACCTAACACAAAATAAGATTCTAATGCCAGATGATGAAGAGGAAGATTTTAATATAATTCAAAGACGAGTTGATGAAGAATTAATTAATGTTGATTATTATAAGATATCTTATGTTGATGAATTAGATACACCTTATTTAGATAGTGAAGATGTTATAGCAAATCTAACAATTAGAAAAATAGATGTATATTTGCGCTTAGAGGATAGAGAAGTAGAGTATTCAAGAGCTAATTATATGCCAACTATGAAATCAGTAGATTTGGAAGGCAATCAGTTTTTGGAAGGCTATTTATTGACAGGAGATGCATATAGCGATGTTGGTTGGTGGCATAGCGAAATTGGCACATATACTCATTATGCAGATGAAATTAAATTCCATAATCTAGAGACAGGAGAAGACGTAACTCATCATTATCAAATACACTGCTATGAGGATAAGACATCAGTTACATTAACAATTGTCCCAAGAGTTATTACTATTGCGTTAACAGATAAAATTTATAAATACGATAGAGGATATGTTCGACCAGAAATAGAAGAAGTAATAAGCGGGGAATCGAAGTTACTAGAAAATGATTATATAGATAAAGATAGTTATTTAAGATCAGAAGTTGGAATTTATGGTTTTACAAATTATGATTTAAAGATTCTAAATAGCGAAACGCAAGAAGATGTTACAGATTGCTACAATGTAATTTATAAGGATAATAAAGATAGCGTTACATTAACTATTAAGAAAATCGATTTATATTTACAAATAATACAAGATGAGTCTTATGAATATACAAAGACATCTCATGCACCACATATTAAAGAAGTCCTATGGGATGGCGCTCAATATGTATCTGCAGAAACAAATTCTTCAGTATTGTTACCTGACGATTATTTGACAATTAGAAGCTTTATTGAAATAGGAAGCTATGTTTTCAACTTTAAAACGCAAACACTTACTGCAACAATAGGCGAAGCAGTTTTAGAGGAACATTATTATCCAATTCTTCATAATGAAGATAATGTGGATTCTGATGCTAGTTATTATGAAATCTATTTTGTAGATTTGGATGGCAATTCTATAGATTTAGATGATGCAATTATAACATTCAATATTACAAAGAGAGCTTTAATGGTTACTATTGAACCATCAAAAACTACTACATATACAAGAGATTATCAACGTCCGGAAATTAGCATTACATCAGGAAGTTGCTTAAATGGTGATAGCTTGAATCTTGCACCATATGCAAAGATTAACCCAGGTGTATATAATATCGATATTAGCGATATAGAAGTCGTTAATGAATCAGATGGTGCTGTTTCGTATTACGATATTTCGTTTGATAATATCCTATCTACATTAACAATTGAAAAGATAGACGTATTAGTTACGATAGAAGATTTAGATTCTTCTTATACAAGAGAAGTGCAATATCCAAAAGTGTCATATGAAGGCAATTTGATTTCTGGCGATTATCTAGATTTAACACCATATGGACAAACAGATATTGGATCATATGATGTTGATATATCTGATATTAACATTAAGGACGCAAATGGTGATATAGAGACATATTGCTATAACATAACATTTAAAGATGATATATCTTCAGCTCAAATAATAATTAGTAAAATAGAATTCAAAATTGGGTTAATAGAATATACATTCACATACGACGGCCATGCACACGATGCCGGGGTTATCCCAGATTATGCTGCCTTATTATCTGGGGATTCATATTCAACTTCAGATTATAAGAGAACTGATGTGGGTACAGATACGTTTGATCTAAACGATAAAAAGGTTTTAAATAGTGCGCAAGAAGTTGTTGATTATTATGAAATTAAATATTATGCAATAACACTAGATGGAAATGGTATGCCTGTTGACGCAGTACCAGTAACGCAAGGTAATATATTTGTAACAATTACAATTGTTCCAATAGAAATTACTTTGATGTTAGATAATTACTCAACATCATTTGATAGAGAGCTTCATAGTCCAATAATAAAAGAAGTATATTACGATGACGTATCAGGTACATATGTTGATGCAACAGAAGAAACTACAAAGATATTGACAGGAGATATAGCATACGTTCCAGTATTTAGCGCAATTGGCACATATGCATATGATTTATATACAAATAAGATTACGATGAATGTAAATGGCGAGGAAACTATAGAGGATTATTATCCAATCGCTAAATATAAAAACAATGTATATACTGCATGTACGTATTACAACATTAGTTATGTAGACAAATTGAACAACACAATTAATGTTGAAAACGCTCAAGTAACATTAGAAATTACAAAGATTGATATCGTAATTAGCATAGATGCTATATATACAACTCCATATAATAGAGCAAAACAAAATCCAAATATTAAAGAGTATAGCTTTGAAAGTAACCTACTTGATGGAGATTCAATTGATATTACGCCTTATGAAAGAACAGATATAGGGGAATATGCAATAGATATTGCAGGTATTACAATTGTAGATGCTAATAAGCAAGTTGTTGATTATTATCAAATATCATTTAAAGATGATAATACTCAATCAGCTTTTGAAATTGAAAAGAGAGATATTTATATCAAGTTAATAGATACTCAAGTATCTTACGATAGAAATAAGCATACTCCAACAATTAAAGAAGTTGTTTGGGATGCAGATTTAGTTCAATATGTCGATGCAGAAGAGTCGATGTTGTTAACAAATGATTATTTGTATTTATCTCCATTTGAAAGAATAGAAGTTGGCGAATATACATTTAATCCATTTGAAATGCAAATAAAGAGAATGGCTGCCGAAGATCCAACATACTATGAAATTCATTACATTGATTCAAACGATAATGAATTTGCTCAAGGTATGGCTTATGTTGAGTTAATTATTAAGAAGATAGATATATATTATCAATTGACTGATACGACTATTATCTATGACGGAAAAGACCATTATCCAAGCATCCAAGAAGTGATGAAGCAAACTGTTGATAGCGTTGTTTCTTATGTAGTTTCATTCAATAATACAAATCTACTATCTGGCGATACATTAGATAAAGAACCATATAAAGGCAAAGAAATTGGAACATATCATTTCGCTCCACTAAATGCTCAAATTAAGATGGCAGCTTCGTTAGAGTATGCTACATATTATAACATTCACTATGTAGATAGTGATGGCGTATTGTTTGATGAGGGCATAGAAGGTGTAACTCTATTTATCGTAAATAGAGAGATCTATGTTAAGGCCGTAAATGGAGTTTATATATATAATAGACAACCACACTCTCCAACCTTTAGCGTAGTAAAGAAGGTCAATGATAGCTATGAACCAATAGTTGGTAGCGATGTTGGCTTGATGGATGGAGACCATTTCAATGTAGACTACTTTACAAGAACAACGATTAAATCAATCGCAGATGGGGATTATGTTTACGAATTCGAATTAAGCGAATTAAAGATATTAAATGCTAACAATGAAGAAGTAACAAGCAATTATACAATTTTAGGATTTGTAGATGGGGATAATGCATTAAAAGATGGCTCAAACCCTATGGTTAATCTAACTATTAATCCTGTACCAGTATATCTACATACAGAGGATAACACTGTAACATATGATGGCAACGAGAAATTTGCGGAAATTTTATTCTATCCAGTAGATGGATATGAATTGTTGCCAGGAGATGAAGTTATAAACAAAGGCTTTATTGGTGTTGGCACGTATGTTTACGATGTTCAAAACAATACTATTACAAAGACAATTAACGGAATAGAAACTGTTGAAGAGTATTATCCAATAGTTTCATATAATAACTATGGCGAGAGGATCCCTGCTGACTATTATCAGGTTCTTCCAGTGGGACCAAACCCAGTTACATTGACAATCAACCCAATACATATTTATATTTCTATAGCAAACGCAGAATATACATATGATGGATTAAAGCATAGTCCAGATATACATGAAGTTATTAAAGAAGAAGACGAATATAACAACGTTTCATATAGAGATCCGCTACAAGATGAGACTAATTTAGTATTTGGCGATAAATTAAATCTAGCCCCATATACAACTGCAAACGTAAAAGATGTACAAAATGCAGATTATGTATATAGCTACTCTATGATAGATTTTGATCTATTTATGAAAGGATATTATAATGTCCATTTCGTGAAAGATGGAATAGAGGTTAATTATAGAAACGCACAAGGAACAATAATTGAATCGGATGTTCCAGTTGTTACATTAACAATTAATCCGAGAGTTTTAAATGTGGCTTGGGATGAAGAAGCGGAACATTCGGTATTTGAATATGATGGTAAAGCTCATACTCCAGCAATTGTGTTTGGTGGTGATCATATAGCAGCAGGTGAAGCAGCAAATGCATTCATAATAGATGATGCTCTAGAGCAAATAATATTCACATTTAGCCCAACATATAGCTTAAGCGTAAAGACTCCAGGAGATGGCTATGCTTCGATGAGTAATCCTGTAATAACATACAGCGATGGCACGATGAGATACACAGTTACAAGTAACTTTATTATTACGTACACAAATGATGAATCATATGTGCAAGTCGTTCCTCGTAAATTAGTTGTTGCTCCAAAACATATTGAGGTTGAATACGATGGAGAAGTTCATACTATAGATGAATATGAATTTATAGAAGGAAGCTTGGTTGGCGGCGACGAATTACGTGTTCTCGAATTTATAGGCGAAGGCACAGAGATTGGCGAATATACAGTTGAGATTGGTGAATATATTCTAGACAACGCTGATTGTTATGATGTTGAATTAAGAACGCAAACTTTAAATATCGTAGCAAGACAAATATATATCCAAATTAGCAATATTGAATATGAATATGATGCTAAAGAGCATACACCTAACATTAGCGAATATATTATAGATAACACAAAACTATTAGGCGACGATATTATTAATGTAGCTGAATTCGCTAAAACCAATGCAGGTGAATACGTAATAAACACAAGCGATATTAAAGTTTTAACTTATGATGCAGATTTAGATGAGTATAAAGAAGCTAACTATTATGCAATTTCGTTTGTCGATTTAGCTGGAACAATAGTTGAATTTAGCAGTATTAATTTAATTATTCATAAGAAACTAATTTATATTAGACCATCTAATGCTTCATTAGAATACACAGGCGAAATGCAAACAGCAAAAGATATTGAAGAGATTCTTGTAGATGGTATTGTAGATGGAAAGTTGCAAAAAGTAAGCAGATTCGTTGATGGCCATTATATGGTCGTAAATAGCGTTACATTTGGCGGCGGAAGATTAGAATTAGGATTATCTGAAAACGAAACATACATTATAGATTATGATATCTCTGTTTTCGATGGCAGTGATGGCGATGAAGATGAAACAAATGATGTAGATGTTAGCGAAAACTATGAATATAATATTGACACAAAAGGTAACATAGAAATCATTAAGAGAAAAATTACCATAAAGACAGGTAGTAAATATGCAGTATATAGTGGCACTCCATTAATGTATGACCATTATATTATCGAGACAGGCTCTGTTTTAGAAGGCGATCAACTTGCGGTTGAAATCTACGGAAGAATTGTAGATATTGGTTCTGTTCCAAATAAGGCATCAGCTAAAGTATATGGGGAACACGAAGAATTCTATGAGCCAGTAAATATTATTTTCGGTACATTAACAATCGTTGCAGACGAAAAAGATATGCCAGAAGATCCAGAAGAAGATAATATTCAAGATTGGGATGAAAATTTTGATTACCAAGATAACAATGGTGCAGATAAAGAATCAGTATTATGTATGGTTACATCAGATGTCGCAGGATCGATTTATCTAAAGACTGAAGCTTATGCAAACTATACAGGATCAACATGGAATGCAGAGGATAGTTCTATTGCAAATAGAACATTTACATATAACGAAAAGACATATTCATATAACGCTCTAACAGGCCTTGCTCTAGGTGATTTAGGAGTAAGCAAAAATAATGTAACAATCAAATCATTTATTGACGGTGCTTTAGTTCCATACTATACAGCAATGGAATATATGGATCCACAAGAGTTGCATACATTAGAACATGATGGCTTTGGGTATGAAATAGAATATAGAGATTCAACAGTTGGTATATTAACTCAACTATCTCAAACAACTCAAGATTTAAGAATAATTGAGCAAGATTATAGAATGAGCAATTTATTTAGATCTAATTATTTAACTGTTCCAGATGGCGAATTGAAACAATATTTAATCAGTATTATAAACAGTCAAGGCTTTACAATTAGCGATTCTGCAGTTATTCAAAAGGTTGCTCAATATATTCAAAAGTCTGCTAAATATAACTTAGCATATGATCCAGCGTTAGATGAAGAATCAGATTTTGTATATGCATTCTTAACTAAGTACAAAGAAGGTGTATGTAGACATTATGCAAGTGCTGCAACATTGTTATATAGAACATTAGGCATTCCAGCGAGACTTGTTGTTGGATTAAAGGGCGAAGTTACAGAACCTAACACAAAGACTTCAATTACTAAAAAACAAGCACATGCTTGGGTTGAAGTATATGTATATGGATTGGGATGGATTGCTGTAGAAGTTACTGGAAGCGATTCAAATAGTAGTGGTGGTGCTAGCGGAAGCGGTAGCAACAACGAGAATTCACAAGATTCAGATATTTCAAGTACTGTTAACGTTGAAGATTATTTCTATGATAAAGAAATGTATATACATCCAGTATTTACATTAGGTTCATTTGATCCATTGAATCCAGATGCTGAGCTTGCTCCAAAGCAACAAGTTGAATCATATGAATTTACAAACGAGAGTGGAGTTTATGTAAACAAAGGCTTGTTTGAAAACTTGATTAGCAAAGGATATACATATGAATGTGAGATTTTGGGCGGTCAAGTCGGCGTTGGAATAAGTAGAAGTAAAATTATGAAGTTTAAGCTATTCGACTCTTATGGAAATGATGTTACAAATAGATTTATCATCCATATGGTTGACGGCCAAGTAGAAATGACAGATAAGGAAATTATTGTAATTAATGTAAAGAATTACATTAAGACATACACTGGACAAGAAATAAGTCCAAAGACAAATGCTTGGACAATAGTTTCTCAACCTTCAAATGTTGTAATTGAATGGACAATGCAAAGCATAAGGGGCCCAATTGTTAATGCTGGCGTAATTAAGGCTGCGGATTTGAATGTAAACGAGATTTGCGTTTATAGCAGTTCAGATGTATTTAGAACAACAAACATTGCAAATAATTATCGTATTGTTGTTAATGGAAATGCTGTTGTAGTTAAACCAAAATATATTGCAATCTCTACAAATTCTATTTCTCAATTAATAACAAACGGAAGCATACATCAAGAAGTATTCCTATCTCAAGGAACATTGGTTAGCGGACATAGAATAGCGTGCACTTTTGTAACACCACAACAAATCGTTGGAGTACAAGAAAATAAGATTAGCGAGTTACATATCTATGATGAAAACGGAAATGATGTAACTGGATCTTATAGTATAAAAGTTACATATGGGCAAATAAAACTTAGCTTGGATCCTAACGATATATAATTAAATGTGAGCCATAAGGACTAAATAAAAACTCATAGAATCAATCTTATAAGAATTAGTTTCAATATTTGTTTTGATTAGTTCGTGAGAAGCTTTAGGAGATTTGTCTAACTTATCTCTTAGTCTATAAGTCTTAATCTGAGCTTCGCCTCGAGGGCCCTCGTTTTTGATGAACCAATTGATTATTAAATCTTTTTCTTCATCGGTTAGTGGTTTAATATCGTCCATGCCTATATTATACTAAGAAAAAATAAATATTTAAAAGGGTGAATTTATGATATATGTAGTATGTGTAAACAAATTAGAAGAAAAGGACGTGCCAGTATTTATGTTGGCTGCAAAAGAGCATGCAAAGATGTCTAAGGGTATTGATGATGGATGCATAGCCTTTGATGTTTCTCAATATAATAAAGAGGATAAAGAAATTGTCTTTTTCGAAAGATGGGAAAATATGGAATGTTTACAAAAACATGCCGATAGATGCAAAAGCCTTCCTATTTTGGATGTTTTAAATAAGTCTAGATTTGATAAGTCATTAAAGGTTTATGAGATTAGTGAATAAGTTTAAAAACATTATTGACAAAATTAATTGAATAAAACTATAATTACATCGATATGAAAACACGTTTATTTAACATCTATACATGGAA